>JANQRC010000046.1 GCA_028284745.1 Flavobacteriaceae bacterium | reverse complement strand
CGGTAAGAGGCCACCAAGGTGATCTTGCAGACAAAAAGACCGTTATGGCTACGGCCAAACACTTTGTAGGAGATGGCGCTACGGATTTCGGAAAAGAGGGCGGTGATTGCTCATTGTCTTCTGCGCAAGTGGCCGAGCAGCTGCTACCGCCTTACAAGGCAGCTGTAGACCAAGGCATCGGATCGATCATGGCCTCATTCAACAGCATGTCTGGAGTACCTATGCATGCACACAAGGAATTGCTAACTGGCACGTTGAAGGAAGGGATGAATTTTGATGGCATCTTAGTTTCAGACTGGAAAGCCTATTCCAGATTTGGTGAGACAGCAGTTGTGAATGCTGGCGTGGATATGCTCATGTCTACTGAAGGTGATTTCGAATATTTTCAAGACCATTTGAAGAATGCTGTAGAAAACGGTGAAGTCTCTGAAGACCGTATCAATGATGCGGTACGCCGAATCCTTCGCCAAAAATTCAGAATAGGACTCTTCGAAGACCCATTCCCAGATGCTAGCCTGATCAGTAAGATAGGTACTCAAGAACATCGAGACGTGGCGCGTCAGGCAGTTCGCGAATCGCTGGTCTTGCTCAAAAACGAAGAAAGTGCGCTTCCTATCAAAAAAGATGCCCCAAAGATCGTTGTCGTTGGCGAACATGCCGACAATAGTGGCCTACAATCTGGCGGATGGACGGTCAACTGGCAAGGGACTACTGAGAATTATAAAGGAGCCACTACCATTCTAGATGGCATAAAAAAATTGGCGAAAGGTAAAGTGATCTACGATAAGGACGCTACTGGCAACCATACAGATGCTGATGTGGCCATTATCGTAGTTGGTGAGACTCCTTACGCAGAATTCTTCGGAGACATCGGTGGTGAGATTGACAGATACCAGCTCACTATCACCGAGACGCATCAAAAATATGTAGAAACATATGCTGATAAAGACGTAAAAGTAGTCACAGTCCTCATTTCTGGAAGACCCTTGGTGACCACCAAACAAATAGACGAATCTGATGCTTTTGTAGCGGCTTGGTTGCTCGGCTCAGAAGGAGACGGCGTAGCAGAAGTGCTCTTTGGCGATCATGACTTTAAAGGAAAACTACCCCATTCTTGGCCAAGCTCCGTTGAAGACTATGAAGGTAAATATGGTCCCAATTTTTGGGACGATTCCGCAAAACCTTTATATCCTTACGGGTATGGATTGCAATATAGGTAAAGACATTATAACACATACTGAAGAAATGACCAACACCAAACTATATAACTATGAGAACAGCAGTAAAAGCGATCATTGCTGGAATGGTCTTGACAACAAGCTATTCGTGTAAAGAAAATAAAGCTGTAGAAAAAGAAGAAGAAAACACCCAAACTAGAAAAGAAGTGACTGCTAAAGATATTTTAGGCAACCCAGACCACATGGCCATATCCTATGGTGGGTATAGGCAAAATACACGCGATATTCAACCTACAATTGATGAGCTAAAAGAAGACATGAGGATCTTGTCCAGACTGGGCATCAAGATGATTCGCACATACAACGTACAAGAAAAGTTTCCGCATGCTTCCAACATATTGAAGGCGATCAGCGAATTGAAAAAGGAAGACACAAATTTTGAGATGTATGTCATGTTGGGCGCATGGATCGATTGTAAAAATGCTTGGACAGGCCAGGCCCCAGACCACCATGCCGAAAGTGAGCAAAATGAAGGCGAGATCGCAAGAGCAGCAGCACTGGCCAATCAATATCCAGACATTGTAAAGGTAGTTGCCGTAGGTAACGAGGCCATGATACGATGGGCGGCCAGCTATTATGTCCAACCATGGGTCATCCTAAAATGGGTTACCCATCTCCAAGATATGAAGAAAGAAGGCAAGTTGCCCAAAGACCTCTGGATCACCTGCTCGGACGACTATGCCTCATGGGGTGGCGGAGACGCTAGCTACCACACCGAAGACCTGGCAAAAATCGTGGAAGCAGTAGATTATATATCGATGCACACCTACCCGTATCACAATTCGCATTACAACCCAGATTTTTGGAAAGTTCCTGAAGATGAAGAAAAGCTTTCTAACATCGAAAAGATAGATGCGGCCATGCTACGTGCCCAAAAGTTTGCAAAGGCCCAGTACGACTCTGTTTCCAACTACGTGAAAAGTCTTGGTCTTGAAAAACCAATTCATATTGGTGAAACAGGTTGGGCAACCGTTTCTAATGGTCATTACGGCCCCAAAGGCTCTAAGGCCACAGACGAGTACAAGCAAGCTTTGTACCACAAGCATATGAGAGAATGGACCAATGCTGATGGTATCTCTTGCTTTTATTTCGAAGCCTTTGATGAACCATGGAAAGATGCCCACAATAAAAAAGGCTCTGAAAATCATTTTGGCCTGTTCACTGTTGAAGGAAAGGCCAAATACCCACTTTGGGATGAAGTCGACAAAGGAACTTTTGAAGGACTGACGCGAAACGGAAGTCCAATTAAAAAGACATATAACGGCGATAAGGATTCACTGATGGTAGATGTATTGGTGCCTCCATCTGTAAATGAACATGCGGTAATGCATTGAAGGTAAGCAACCGATAACCAACCCTCTTGGGCAAAACCAAGAACTATGAAAACGTTCAACAAGTTTAAATTTATTTTGATATTTTCCGTGATCCTTAGTGCTTGTACCACAATGAAAAAACTAGACGTCGAAGTCTATGAGACCTCTGCTGACGGAAATAAACTAAGTGTCGTTGACCAACCAGCAACTGCGCAAAGTGCTGTTAGCATACAATTATTGCCACAGCAGAAGTTCCAAACGATCACTGGCATAGGGGGTTCGTTCACGGAAGCATCTGCCTATCTGCTGAACAAGTTGAGTAAAGAGAATCGCAAAAAGATCATTGATGCGTACTTCGGACCAGACGGAGCAAAGTATTCGCTCACACGTACTCACATCAATTCTTGCGATTTCTCGGTAAGCAATTATTCATATGCCCCAGTCGAAGAGGATATGGAGTTAGCACACTTCTCGATCGAAGAAGACCAGGACGACATCATCCCATTCATCAAAGAGGCGATGGAAGCATCTGAAGATGGTTTCAAGATCATTTCTTCTCCATGGACGGCCCCACCATGGATGAAGGACAACAAAAACTGGGTGGGCGGTAAACTTTTACCAAAATATAACGATACCTGGGCCCTGTTCTTTTCAAAATATATCGATGCTTACAAAGCAGAAGGTATTGATATTTGGGCAGTTACTGTAGAAAATGAACCTCTAGGCAATGGTAACAACTGGGAGAGCATGCACTATACCCCAGACGAAATGACAAACTTTGTGCAACACCATTTGGGCCCTAAGCTAGAGGCTGATGGCAAAACACATGTGAAGATCTTGGGCTATGACCAAAATCGTGAGCACCTCGGTGAGTGGGTCGATTCTATGTACAAAGACGAAGGTACTTCCAAATACTTTGCAGGTACCGCCATTCACTGGTATGCCAGTACTTATGAAGTTTTTCCAGAAGAGCTTCAGCATGCACACCAAAAGGCCCCAAACAAACACATCATTCAATCAGAAGCTTGTGTTGATGCTGAAGTACCAAAATGGCAAGATGATAAATGGTACTGGAGCAAAGAAGCCACCGATTGGGGATGGGATTGGGCGCCGGAAGAAGATAAAAAATACCACCCAAAATATGTGCCGGTTTACCGCTATGCCAGAGACATCATTGGCTGTCTGAACAATTGGGTAGATGGTTGGGTAGACTGGAACATGGTACTTGACAAGCAAGGTGGTCCCAACTGGTTCAAGAATTGGTGCGTTGCGCCCGTGATCGTCGACCCCGACAAAGACGAAGTGTACTTCACACCATTGTATTATACGCTTTCGCATTTTAGTAGATATATCCGCCCAGGAGCAACCCGCATAGGTCTTCAGAATTCTGATGACTCATTGCTTGTAACAGCAGCTCAAAATCCGGATGGCTCTATTGCTGTCGTAGCGCTAAATCAAGAGAAAGAAGCAAAAACAATTACACTATCACTAGGAGAAAGCGAAACAGAGATAAATATCAGTGCGCAAGCACTGCAAACAATTGTAATACCCAGTATTAATTGATAAACTAACTCAACCAAAACCTGAAAGTCATGTCACATCACGTAACTGCCGCAAAAGATAAAGTCCCAGTGGGTCAGAAGGCCGCCTTTGGTGCAGGCCATTTTATCTTGAACATATTACCTGGAACACTCGGTGTTTTCATTCAATTCTTCCTATTAACTGCTTGGGGAGTAGACCCACTATGGGCCGGTCTATTAGGTGGTTTACCAAGGATATTCGACTCGATCACAGACCCGATCATGGGCTTCATATCAGACAACACCAAATCCAAGTGGGGACGTAGAAGGCCTTATATTTTTGTGGGCGCTATTGTTAGTGGCATTCTCTTCTTCTTGATGTGGCAACTAGACGACAACGCTTCACAATCGTATATCATTTGGCACGTAATGGTACTTCAATTGTTATTCCTTATTGGGAATACCATGTTTGCCACACCGCTGGTGGGCCTTGGTTACGAAATGACCTCAGATTATAACGAGCGTACTCGTTTGATGGCCTTTTCTAACACTATGGGCCAGATCGCATGGATGATCGTACCGTGGTTGTATGTGATCATCCCAGATTCCGATACGTTCAGTACACAAACAGAAGGTGTTAGAACCATGGCCCTTATCGTGGGGGCTTTATGTATCGTCTTCGGAATTCTACCAGCACTGTTTTGTAAGGGTATCGACTCTGCACATATGGAAAACAGAAAGGAGATCAACTTGAAAACTCTTGCTGCCAATCTAAAAGACTTATTTGCAGGAATTGTACAGGTTTCGAAGAACAAACCCTTCATGAAATTGTGTGGCGCCACGTTTTTGGTCTTCAACGGATTCCAACTGGTAGCTGCCTTTGGTGTATTCATCATCGTGTTCTACATGTACAATGGCAGTTACGAACAAGCAGGCACTTGGCCTGCATGGTTCAATACGATCAACGCAATCATTACAGCATTTATCGTAATTCCCATCATCTCTAGGATGGCGAACAAATGGGGCAAGAGAAAAGCATTCATCATTTCAACCATCTTATCTATTGTTGGCTATCTACTGAAATGGTGGGGCTTTGATGTGGCGCTGAACGATAAATTCAATCAAACAAGTTTTGGCAAGACCCTAAACTCAGCAGTGGGTTCTTTATTCGAATGGCTAAACCCAGCGCTCGAGAGTGTTGGTATGTCGTGGTTTAGCATCGACCCCGGCAGTGATGTGCCATGGCTCATATTTCTACCAATTCCATTGTTTGCCTTCGGTATGGGTGGATTATTTACTTTGATGATGAGTATGACTGCGGATGTATGTGATTTAGACGAATTAGAGAACGGAATGCCAAGAAAAGAAGGTACATTTGGGGCCATCTATTGGTTGATGGTGAAGATAGGTCAGTCCATAGCCCTTGTTTTGGGAGGTGTGATCCTAAGTATTGTCGGTTTTGACCCTAATGCTACTGAACAATCTGTAGAAACTATGACCAATCTTAGGATCGCTGATATTTTAGTCCCATCGCTAACGGCAGCATTGGCCGTATGGGTAATGTGGAAATATAGCCTATCTGAAGATAGAGCTAGAAAGATCAAGGAAGAACTGGTAGCTCGAAGAGGTGAACTTTGAACAATAACTAAATAACAACACAATTAAAAAGTACTATGTCCTCAGGTAGAAAGGAAAAATTTTTGGCACTAGCCTCGTTGGATTATGTAGGCAAGAGCCTAGATGAGTTAAAAGAACTATGTAGAAAAGTATTGGAGGATGGCATGCATGGCATAGGGTTTAGCCCCTATAAGGAAGGACAACAGCCTGGTGACCAGATCTCCGAAGAGCAGATTCGCAGACGTATGGAGATCATCAAGCCCTACACGAAGTGGGTTCGCTCGTTCTCTTGCACCGAAGGCAATGAGAACATCCCAAAGATCGCTAGTGAGCATGGCATCAGATCAATGGTGGGCGCATGGTTAGGTGACGACCCAGAGATCAATGAGCAAGAGGTCAAAAACCTTATTGAGCTGGCAGATCAGGGCTATGTGGATATTGCTGCCGTCGGTAATGAAGTAATGCTAAGAGGCGATCTGACCGAAGACGAATTACTGGGCTTCATCACACGTGTAAAGGAAGCCATCCCCAGCCACATCCCGGTAGGCTATGTAGATGCCTATTACGAATTCAATGAGCGTCCTAGGATCGCTGATGCTTGTGACATCATCTTGGCAAACTGCTACCCCTATTGGGAGGGTTGTGACCTAGACTATTCGTTGCTGTACATCAAAGACATGTATCACAGAGCAATCGCTGCCGGCAAGGGTAAAAAAGTGATCATCTCTGAAACGGGTTGGCCAAGTCAAGGCTCTAATTTGCAAGGAGCACATCCCTCATTGGAAAATTTCATGAAGTACTTCATGAATACGCAGAAATGGTCTGCAGAAGATGATATCGAAGTCTTTTACTTCTCTTCTTTCGATGAGCCATGGAAAGTAGGTGCCGAAGGCGACGTAGGTGCTTATTGGGGGCTTTGGGATAAGGACGAGCAACTGAAATTCTAATAAGTTAAATGCTGAAAGGCCAGGCTTTCAAGCCTGGCCTTTTCATTTCTCAGATGTCTGACCGAACTTCAAGACGTTTCTTAGACCTTTTACGCATAAAATGATTATTTTGTTCTGTAAATAGATCCGCATACCAACACCCAAAACATACAAAGTCCTATCCCTTATGTCGGGCACATCACTCGATGGGCTCGATATCGCCTTTTGTGAATTCATTCATGAAGAAGGAGAATGGAAATTCAACATCTTAGAGACCACGTCGATCACCTATCCAGACGATCTTAAAAATGTATTGCAGCATGCCATCCAGCTACAGGCTACCGATCTTTTAAAGCTGAACAATAGCTATGGTACTTGGGTAGGCGAACATTGCAAGTTGTTCATCAAAGAGCAGCAACTGGAAGTCGATTTCATCACCAGTCATGGACATACCATACACCATCAGCCCAAGAAAGGGTTTACATATCAGATCGGTTCTGGTCAGCATCTGGCAAATGCTGCGGGTTGTAAAGTGATCTGCGACTTCAGAACTGGCGATGTTGCTCTCGAAGGGCAAGGTGCGCCCTTGGTGCCCATAGGTGACGCCTTACTGTTCAACAACTATGATTTTTGTTTGAACTTAGGAGGTATCAGCAATGTCTCTTTTGAAAAACAAAGAGAACGTATCGCTTTCGACATTGGTCTCGCCAACATGCCTTTGAACTACATCATACAAAAGATAGGCAAAGCCTATGACGAGCAGGGAAACATGGCAAGAGGCGGAAAGCTGCTTCCCCTACTCTATGATTTGCTGAATTCCTTAGAATACTACAAATTGCCTTATCCAAAATCTACAGGCTATGAATGGTTTTCCGAAAAGGTGATCCCGCTTATCGAAACCACCAAGGCCACCACCAAAGACCTATTACACACATTCGTGCAGCACAATGCTCATCAAATAGCAAAGATCATAAACGACGAGGCAAATGGGATTGCTTCTGTACTGATCACCGGTGGCGGTGCAAAGAATTCATTCTTTACAGAAACACTTCAGCAACAATTGAATGATGAAATCAAGGTTGTTATTCCCAATGAAGAACTCATCGACTTCAAAGAAGCGCTGGTATTTGGTTTGATGGGCGTGCTCCGAATTCGAAAAGAAGTGAACTGCCTGGCCTCTGTAACTGGTGCAAGCAGAGATTCATCCAGCGGTGTCATATTTCTTCCTCAATAACCACCATAATTGTAACTTTGCCAAAACCCTAAGCACTATGTTGATCATTGGCATTGGCGGAGGCACTGGCTGTGGAAAGACCACTGTGGTACAGCAGATCGTTAACGAACTTCCTGAAGAGGAAGTAGGCGTTATCTCCCAAGACTCCTATTATAACGACACCTCGCACCTATCGTATGAAGAACGCGTGAACATCAACTTTGACCATCCACGCGCCATCGACTTTGACCTATTATGCCAACATTTAGAAGAGCTAAAGCAAGGGAAACCTATTCACCAGCCCATATATTCGTTCGTGCAGCACAACCGCACAAAAGACACCGTTCTTACCCATCCGCGAAAAGTAATGATCGTCGAAGGGATCCTGATCTTTACCAATCCCAAGATCCGCGAGATGTTCGACATCAAGATCTTCGTGCATGCCGATAGCGACGAACGCCTCATCAGGCGATTGAAGCGTGATATCAACGAACGTGGGCGTGATATCGAAGAGGTATTGGATCGCTACCAAAATACATTAAAGCCCATGCACGAACAATTTATAGAGCCTACCAAAGAATTTGCTGATATCATCATACCGAACAACAAGTACAACACCGTGGCGGTAGACATTGTACGAACCATTATCAACGAACGCCTATAATGAACATGAGTGGTTTTCTTAAAAGATTGCGACAGAAAAAGTGGTTTGCGATAGCCAGCAACGTATACGTGCTTGTGATCACGGGCTTTTTGGTGTGGATGCTCTTTTTGGATACCAACTCGTGGATGACGCATCGGGAACTGAACAAAGAGATCAAAAAGTTAGAAGAGCAAAGAAGCCAGCTAGAAGAAGAGATCACCAAAGACAAAGCATTGATCGAGAAACTGAAAGACCCTGAGCAGTTAGAAAAATATGCACGAGAACGATACAACATGAAGAAAGAAGGGGAAGAGGTCTTTATCATAGAATACGAAGACAGCCTGAAAACCAACCAAGATGAATAACCTCTTTGAAGAATTTCAACCTATTTCTGCCAAGCAATGGAAACAAAAGATCCAGTTTGACCTAAAAGGTGCAGACTACAATGAAGCACTTGTCTGGCAATCGCTAGAAGGTATCGATGTGCGACCTTTTTACCATGCCGATGATGACATTCAGGCAGCTCCGGTCCAAATGCCAAGATCGTGGTGCATCTGTCAAAAGATACAGGTCCAAGATGCAAACGCCGCAAACCAGAAGGCGATAGATGCATTGAAAAGAGGAGCCCAAGAGCTTCTATTTGTCATCACTGACCAACAAGTACAAGCAGAGGCCCTTCTTCAAGGCATTCAAGACACAACCATTCATATCGAAACTCAGTTCTTGTCGACAGACTATGTAGAAAAGCTTCAGCAAGTATTAGAATCTAAAGGGGCAACGCTAGTTCTTCACACTGATATCATCGGCAATTTGGCTAGGTCGGGCAATTGGTTCTTCAACAATGAAAAGGATCACGAAATTCTAAAAGAAATCCTAGAACTTCACGATAAGAGCATTGCTGTGGATCTTTCGCTGTATCAAAACGCTGGCGCCAACATGGCGCAGCAACTGGCATATGCCTTGGCACATGCAAATGAATATCTGAACTTCGGGTATCGCAATGCCATTGCTTTCAACGTTTCGATGGGCAGCAACTATTTCTTCGAAATTGCCAAACTGAGAGCACTTCGATGGCTATGGGACACGCTAGCCAAAGAATACCACATTGCTGAAGACTGCCATATCGTGGCGATACCTAGTAAACGTAACAAGACACTATACGACTACAACGCCAACTTGCTACGCACGACCACAGAATACATGAGTGCCATCTTAGGTGGCGCCGATACCATCTGCCCGCTTCGATACGATGCTGTTTATCACAAGGACAATGAATTTGGAAGTCGCATCGCCAGAAATCAGTTGCTTGTACTGAAGCAAGAAAGTTATTTCGACAAGGTGAGCAATCCCGCAGACGGAGCTTATTATATCGAAAGTCTTACCAAACAACTGGCCGAAAAGGCACTGGTGATCTTCAAAGAGACCGAAGCAAGGGGCGGTCTTGTATCTCAACTGAAGAAAGGAACCCTACAAAGAAAGACAAAAGAAAGTGCCAAGAAAGAACAGGAAGCTTTCAACAGAGCTGAAAAGGTATTGATCGGCACCAACAAGTATCAAAACAGGGAGGATCGAATGAGCAACCACTTGGAGGCGGACCCATTTGCCATCAAGAGAGAAACACGAACAACGATCGAACCCATTATTCCCAGAAGACTTTCGGAGTCGCTCGAAGAACAGCGTCTAAAGGAAGAGTGATTCACTGTTTTTTGGGGACAATTCCCCCTTTACTCCACCCATAGGTTTTGGTAGTTTTGATCTTTCTTCAAAACCATGGCGCTAGACCCAGAAACACGAGACGTCCTCTCAAAGGCCATTAAAAACAGCAATCTCATATTATTTGTGGGCGCTGGTTTTTCCATTCCGCACAAACTACCAGACTGGTGGGGACTTATCAAGAAGATCTGCACAAGGCTCAAAGAAGATAGGGGAAAGGCAAACGATGTGCTACCGCTGGAGTGGATACTACAAGAACTCGAAGATAAGAATTCAAAAGTACCACTAGAGCAAATACTCGATATCTTAGAGAGTGCTGGTGACGATGTGAAGTACGATATCAAGAAAGTATTGTACAGCATCATCAAGCAAGTAGAGCCAAGCCTGCAAGACCTATACCGCCACGAAAAACTATGGTCTATCTCCACAAAGATCATCACAACGAACTACGATCGCTTACTGGAAGAAAAAAAGCCTCACTATGCAGAAGTATTTGCAAACAATAATCGTTTTCTGCTAGAAAAGGCCTTATCACAGACTTCCGCACTCCATGCAGACTCCAGCTCTTTCTTGTACAAGATCCATGGTGATTATATGAATCCTGAGACCTGTATACTCTTCAACAGCGATTATGAGAGCCTGTACGGACCCGAAAGTCTCAACAGAAGGGCCTTTTCTACATTGCTATCTAAGCATACCTTCCTTTTTGTAGGTTTTAGTCTGAAGGATGCCTATGTAAATAAGATCTTGGATTCGCTGCAACAGCTTTTCGGGCAATTCAACGAGAAGCACTTCTGGATCTCGACAAACCCAGATGAAGATCTTAAGGAGAAATACAACATACAGGCTATAAAGGTCAATGACTTCGATGAAGATTACGACAGATTGCTAGACGAGCTTGTAGAACTTAGGCCCGGCGTTACCAAAACTATCAATACCCCAGAAGCAGACGCAAAAAAAGACTACAACTACTACTACGACAGAGGGCTTACGCACCAGAACAACAACAATCTAGATGAAGCCATGCAGCTGTATGAGATGGCGCTCGAATTGAACCCAGATTTTTCCAATGCCTATAACAACATAGGAGTGATCTATGACATAAAGGCCGACTATGAGAATGCGATGAGATACTATGACCTGGCTATCGAAAAAGACCCCAACTCGTACATAGGCTGGTACAATCGCGGGTATACGTTCTTAAAACAAGATGAGCTTGACCAAGGTCTAACAGCGATCGACAAATCGATATCCCTAAATCCCAATTACCCAAACGCCTACTATCACAGAGGTTGGGCATTGCTTCATCTCGATCAGCATGAGAAAGCGATCACAGCATTCAAAAAGGCCGTTGACCTAGACCCCAATTACGTAAGTGCGCACATTAACTTAGGAAAGAGTTTTATCGAGATCGGCAACTACGAAGAAGGCATGAAATATCAAGAGAAGGCACTAGAGCTACAACCTAAGAACCACCTAGCCTTATACAACATAGGCGACATCTTCTTGAAGCAACAAGATTTCGACAATGCCATATCTTATTATCTAAAATGCCTGGGGCAACAACCAAACTACACTCCTGCAAGATCAGGACTAGGACAATCCTACGAAGGAAAAGGGCAATTCGAAAACGCACTTTTAGAATATGACGAGATACTTTCTGTCGATCCTGACCATTACAAAGCATGGATCAGCAAGGCGGATATACTTTTCGACCTAGGTCAAGAAGAAAAGGCGATCGACGCCTACCAAAATGCCATCAGGCTAAAACCAGACGATTATGTATCCATGACCTTCTTGGGCACCCTTTTAATGGATAGTGATGAAAAAGCCTCTTTAGATTACCTAGACAGTGCTATCAAGACCCGACCAGACTTCGACAGGGCTTGGTTTTACAAAGCATTATATAGCGCCAAACATGGCAACGATAACAAAGACACGCTCAACTTCATGAAAAAAAGCTTGGCGCTCAATCAAGAGAACCTCAAATATTACGAGAACAACACAGCTTTTGAACCACTATGGCAGACTACCGACTACAAAGACCTTGTAAAACAGTATCAAGAAAGCCTACCAGAAGAGAACGTAAAGCACTCCAAGACCCGATAAAATCGTTTTAGTTGATGTATCTTTGGAAGAGGAACCGCTACAAAAATGCGCAAAGACCTCAACCACCTTTCTTTAACAAGAACTAGCAAAGGCAGCCAAGAGAGTATCTCCAAATCCTTTGAAACTGCAGAAGGCATCAAGGTAAAACAGTATTACCGCAAGGTAGATAGCGAACATCTATCGCATACCCGTTTTGCAGCAGGCATCGAACCTTTTTTGCGTGGGCCATACTCCACCATGTATGTACGCAGACCATGGACAATTCGCCAATATGCAGGTTTTTCTACCGCCGAAGAATCCAATGCCTTCTACAGAAGAAATCTAGCGGCTGGCCAAAAAGGGCTTTCCGTGGCTTTTGACCTAGCTACCCATCGCGGTTACGATAGTGATCATGAACGGGTGGTCGGTGACGTCGGAAAAGCAGGCGTGGCCATCGATTCTGTAGAAGACATGAAAGTGCTTTTCGATCATATTCCACTTGACAAGATGTCGGTCTCCATGACCATGAACGGTGCTGTCTTGCCCATTATGGCCTTTTATATTGTAGCCGCAGAAGAACAAGGTGTGAGGCCCGAACACTTGGCAGGCACCATTCAAAATGACATATTGAAAGAATTCATGGTGCGTAACACCTACATCTACCCACCAGCACCTTCCATAAAGATCATTGCAGATATCTTCGAATATACCAGCAAGCACATGCCTAGATTCAATTCTATCAGTATTTCCGGGTATCACATGCAAGAAGCAGGTGCCACGTGCGATATCGAATTGGCATATACCTTGGCAGACGGACTGGAATATATCAGAACAGGACTGAAAGCGGGCATGGACATCGATAGCTTTGCGCCTCGCCTGTCGTTCTTCTGGGCCATCGGCATGAACCATTTCATGGAGATCGCCAAGATGCGTGCAGCACGCATGCTCTGGGCAAAACTGATAAAGCAATTCGACCCAAAGAATCCAAAATCATTGATGCTCCGTACACATTGCCAGACCAGTGGTTGGAGTTTGACCGAACAGGATCCCTTTAACAATGTAGCAAGAACCTGTATCGAAGCCGCAGCTGCAGCTTTTGGAGGAACACAAAGCCTCCATACAAACGCTCTGGACGAAGCCATCGCCTTGCCTACTGATTTCTCTGCAAGAATTGCACGCAACACACAACTCTTCCTCCAAGAAGAAACGGAGATCACCAAAACGGTAGATCCCTGGGCAGGGAGTTTCTACGTGGAAAGCCTAACGACTGAGATCGCAGAAAAAGCCTGGAAGCTTATTCAAGAGGTCGAACAACTGGGAGGTATGACCAAAGCCATCGAATCCGGGATCCCAAAAATGCGAATCGAAGAAGCTGCCGCTCGTAAACAAGCACGCATAGACAGCGGCCAAGATGTCATCGTCGGAGTCAACAAATACCGATTAGATCAAGAAGACCCTTTGCATATTCTCGAAGTTGATAATGAAACCGTTAGAAAGCAGCAACTACAAAGGCTGGCAAAACTAAAAGCCAAAAGAGATCATAGCAACGCTAGCACTTGTCTAAAAAAACTTACGGATGCTGCCCAGTCAGGAAAAGAGAATTTACTAGCTTTAGCAGTAGAAGCCGCCAGAGAACGAGCCACACTCGGAGAGATATCTGATGCATTAGAGAGTGTTTTTGGCAGATACAAAGCCAATATACAATCATTCTCAGGCGTTTACCGTAAAGAATTGAAAAGCGACCCAGATTTTGCAAAAGCACAACGATTAGCAGATACATTTGCTGATCAAGAAGGAAGAAGACCACGCATCATGATCGCCAAGATGGGGCAAGATGGTCATGACCGTGGTGCCAAAGTCGTTGCCACCGGCTATGCCGATGTTGGCTTTGATGTAGATATTGGCCCACTGTTTCAGACACCTGAAGAAGCAGCAAAGCAAGCTGTAGAAAACGATGTACATATTTTAGGGGTCTCTTCGTTGGCTGGTGGGCACAAGACACTAGTACCCAAAGTGATCGAAGAATTAAGACGGTATGGCAGAGAAGACATCATGGTCGTTGTTGGCGGTGTCATTCCTGCACAAGACTATCAATTCTTGTTCGATGCCGGAGCAGTAGCCGTGTTTGGGCCTGGTACCAAGATCAGTGAGGCAGCCATCAAGATCCTAGAAATTTTAATTGATCCAGAATAAACAAAGCCTATGAACTATTCAGAAAAAATGCTTCGTGATGATGCACTAAAAGGAAAGAACATTGTCGTTACCGGAGGCGGAAGCGGACTTGGCAAAGCCATGACCAAATATTTTTTAGAGTTGGGCGCTAAAGTGGCCATCACCTCCAGAAATCTAGAAAAGCTGCAAAATACCGCCAAAGAGCTTTCTGATCAAACAGATGGCGAATGCTTGGCCTTACAGTGCGATGTACGCCATATAGATCAAGTAGAGACCATGCACAAACAAGTGATCGATGCCTTTGGCACTGTAGACATACTACTCAATAATGCCGCAGGAAATTTCATCTCGCCAACCGAACGACTCTCAGCAAATGCTTTCGATACGATCATTGATATCGTTCTGAAGGGGACCAAGAACTGTACCATCACTTTTGGAAAACATTGGATAAGCACCAAGCAGACCAACACCAATGTACTGAACATCGTCACCACGTACGCATGGACTGGTTCTGCCTATGTGGTACCTTCAGCAACAGCCAAGGCTGGCGTACTTGCCATGACACGGTCACTGGCCGTAGAATGGGCAAAATACGGAATGCGCTTTAACGCGATCGCCCCCGGCCCTTTCCCTACCAAAGGAGCATGGGACCGATTGTTGCCTGGCGACCTCAAGGAAAAGTTCGACCTGGCAAAGAAAGTGCCTTTAAAACGTGTAGGCGAACATCAAGAACTAGCCAACTTGGCCGCCTACCTAGTTTCTGATTTTGCTGCCTATGTAAATGGCGAAGTCATTACCATAGATGGTGGCGAATGGCTGATGGGCGCAGGGCAGTTCAACCTGTTAGAAGCAGTGCCAGAGCAGATGTGGGACATGCTAGAACAGATGATCCGTGCCAAAAAGAACAAGTGATTTTTCAACAGTGAGCACATACGAAACCGCACTACATAAGATAGTTGCGGTTTTTTTATTGAATTGTTAACAAATAATCATTTTCACAGCAAGTGAATAATTGTATTTTTAACCGAACTTAATCATATTCCCCTATGGGTAAGATCATTGCGATAGCTAACCAAAAAGGCGGTGTAGGAAAGACCACGACCTCGGTAAATCTTGCCGCATCACTTGGTGTGCTTGAAAAGAAAGTACTGCTAATCGATGCTGACCCACAAGCCAATGCCACGTCAGGATTGGGCATCGAAGTTGAAAATGTAGAGATAGGCACCTATCAGTTGTTAGA
Organism: Flavobacteriaceae bacterium; assembly: GCA_028284745.1. Lineage (GTDB taxonomy): Bacteria > Bacteroidota > Bacteroidia > Flavobacteriales > Flavobacteriaceae > JANQRC01. The sequence continues at coordinate 94,500 of JANQRC010000046.1, read as the reverse complement.
GCATTCTAACACTGCAGAAGAAGCCATCGTAGCTACCAACTCTCCAAATCTAGAGGTCATCCCCGCGCACATAGACCTCGTTGCCATAGAAATTGAGCTGGTAGACAAGGAGAATCGCGAGTATATGATGAAACAAGCCGTTGAGGGCCTTAAAGAAAAGTACGACTATATTCTTATCGATTGCGCTCCTTCATTAGGTCTCCTGACCCTTAATGCACTAACCGCCGCAGATTCTGTGATCATCCCGATCCAGTGCGAATACTTTGCATTGGAAGGACTCGGAAAATTGCTCAATACCATCAAAAGCGTTCAGAAGATCCACAACAAAGAACTTGATATCGAAGGACTCTTACTCACCATGTACGATTCTCGCCTACGACTCTCCAACCAGGTTGTCGAGGAAGTGCAAAAGCACTTCCTCGACATGGTCTTCAAGACCATCATACAGCGAAATGTTCGCCTAAGTGAGGCACCAAGCTATGGTGAGAGCATCATAAATTATGACGCAAGTAGCAAAGGTGCAGCAAATTACCTAAATTTGGCACACGAACTCATTCAGAAAAACTAGCGAAGGTTTATGGCGAAGGCAACGAAAAAGCAAGCCCTAGGTAGAGGGCTTTCAGCATTACTGAAAGACCCAGACAACGACATCAGATCCGTTGAAGATAAGAATGCCAATCAGGTGGTGGGCAATATGATCGAGTTAGATATTGCTGCTATCGAAGTAAATCCCTATCAGCCGAGAACTAATTTCAACGAGGAAGCACTACAAGAACTGGCTGCATCGATCCGAGAACTTGGCGTCATCCAACCCATCACTGTTAGAAAGGTAGGGTTTGATAAATATCAACTAGTATCTGGTGAGCGCCGTTTTAGAGCCTCTAAAATGGTAGGGTTGGCAACAATACCAGCGTACATCCGTATCGCCAATGACCAAGAGGTGCTAGAAATGGCGTTGGTAGAGAATATTCAACGTCAGGACCTGGACCCCATTGAAGTAGCCCTTACCTATCAGCGTCTTATTGATGAGATAGACCTTACCCAGGAAAAGCTCAGCAAACGTGTGGGCAAGAAACGGTCTACGATCACCAACTACCTTCGCCTATTGAAGTTAGATCCCATCATTCAGACAGGCATGCGCGATGGTTTTTTAAGCATGGGGCACGGTCGTGCACTTGTAAATGTCGAAAAGAAGTCTGACCAACTAGACATCTACGAAAACATTTTGACCCAAAAGCTTTCCGTACGCGACACAGAGCTTTTGGTGAGAAGTCTGAAAGAGCCTTCTACCTCATCGGTAAAAAATACCGAAAAAGAAGAGTTGCCGAAATTTGCCCGAAAAGGCATCAAAGACCTTACTTCATACTTTTCGGCCAGAGTAGACGTTAGTTTAAGAAAGAACGGCTCAGGAAAACTCATCATTCCTTTTTCATCAGAGGAAGAATTTGCACGCCTTAAAAAACTCATCAAGGGTGATTCGTGACCTATTCATAGTCTTCGTTGTCTTTTTCACTGCTGTTACTGGTTTTTCGCAAGAAGAGACGTCTGCTGAGACCAGCAGAGATTCAATAAAGGTAAAGGCAGATACATTGGTCGTCAAAGGTGAGAAAAAAGTCCAAAACCCGCTTGCACCTTCCAAGGCCGCTTTTTATTCAGCCGTGCTACCAGGTCTTGGACAGATCTACAACAAACGCTATTGGAAGCTTCCCATTGTCTATGGAGCAATGGCCACGACGATCTATTTCTACATAGACAACAACAACGAATTAGACCGTTATCGCGATGCTTACAAAAGACGTGTAGCGGGATTCACAGACGATGAATTCTCTAACCCTGACGGTACGCCCTTCGTGACCACTGAAAGACTTCAAGATGCACAAGACACCTTCAGAAGAAATCGAGACCTATCGGCCTTGCTAACCTTAGGTATTTACGTACTAAACATCGTCGATGCCAATGTTGATGCACACCTGAAGCAATACAATATTGATAATGACCTTAGTTTCAAGGTCAAACCATACCTGAACAACGACCCGTTCAACAACCAGGTACATTACGGGTTAAGTCTAAATCTAGATTTTTAGCATGAAGATAGCACTACTAGGCTATGGCCGCATGGGTAAAGAGATCGAGAAAATTGCCAAGGCCCGAGGGCACGAAGTTGTATTAAAGATAGACAAGGGCGACTTTGATTACGACATCACTGCGGCAGATGTAGCCATCGATTTTAGCATTCCTACCGCTGCTGTGAATAATGTCTCCAATTGCCTCAACAACAATGTCCCAGTGGTTTCGGGCACAACAGGTTGGTCACAGGACTATGATAAGATGGTCTCGCTTTGCGAAAGTCGAAGAGGTGCTTTCATCCATGCTTCCAATTTTAGTCTAGGCGTAAACATCTTCTTTGAGCTAAATGAGCAACTGGCCAGGATGATGGCCCAACTAGAAGACTACAAAGTCTCCATGGAAGAAATTCATCACACTAAAAAGTTAGATGCGCCAAGCGGCACTGCCATCACATTGGCTGAAGGAGTGATCGAAAACTCATCATATGAAGCCTGGAAACTTGACAAGGCCGATGCCAGCTCGATAGCCATCACAGCAAAACGTATCGAAGATGTCCCCGGCACACATGCGGTCACTTATGACAGTGATATCGATTCGATCGAAATAACTCACACCGCGCACAACCGACAAGGTTTTGCATTGGGTGCCGTAGTTGCAGCCGAGTGGATCATTGACAAGACAGGAGTCTTCAGCATGAAAGATGTGTTAAACCTTGGTTAATCGTACCTATGGAGTTTGTTAATTTTACATACTTTCGCAAGGACGTAAACAACCTATAAACAAGACGAACAACATGACGCTCTCGCAGTGGTTTATCTTCTTCTTGGCCATTCAGGTCATTCATTTTCTAGGAACTTGGAAACTTTACATAAAAGCGGGTAGAAAAGCTTGGGAAGCTGCTGTGCCTATTTACAACGGCATCATGCTCATGAAGATCCTGAATCGCCCACGGTGGTGGGTGTTATTGCTCTTCGTTCCGATCATCAACCTGATCATGTTTCCAGTGGTCTGGGTAGAGACTGCGCGCAGCTTTGGCAAGAATCAGACCAAGGATACCATGCTAGCCATAGCAACCCTGGGCTTCTATGCTTTTTACCTCAATTATGCTGCAGATGTAACGCACATCAAAGATCGTCACCACGAGCCTGTCTCAAGTTCTGGGCAATGGGTCAGCTCCATTCTCTTTGCGATCGTAGCGGCTACTTTCGTGCACACGTATTTCATGCAGCCCTACATCATACCATCACCTTCTTTAGAAAAAAGCCTACTGGTCGGTGATTTCTTGTTCGTAAGCAAATTTCACTATGGCGCGCGCGTGCCAATGACCACCGTTGCAGCACCCATGGTGCATGACACGATCCCTGTGGTCAAGAAAAAATCGTACCTGTTCAGTGATACATTTGAAAAAAGAAATTCTTCTTGGAAGAACAAGCTACAGTTACCCTATATGCGCATTCCCGGATTTGATAGGATAGAACGTAACGAAATTGTGGTCTTTAACCAGCCTGCGGACACCTTGTTGGACATGAACGATTTTCACCCAGACCGTAACTATTACAAACCCATCGACAAGAAGACGAATCTGGTGAAGCGTTGCGTAGGGCTTCCTGGCGACAGCTTAAGCATTGTAGACGGTTATGTACATATCAACGGAAAGAAAAACCAGCTACCCGACAGGGCGCAACTGAAGTTCATGCATATTGTTTCTACCAACTCATCTGTGACAGCTAGATCATTAGCCGATAGACTAGGCCTAAAAAACTACGCTGGGCAAGTGACCAGCATCTCGAACGAAACATTGAGCGACCCCAAAGTGTTGCAATTGCTGAATGAAAGGACGCTTTTCTCTGAGATCGACAAGGACAGTACTAACACGTATTTCATTGGTGGTTTCCCTGCGACCAAGAATGCTCAAGAACAGCAAGTACAGCAGCGCATTGCCACCATCTTACGACCAGAGACCCGCAACGACAAGCATCTTTTCAACCTGGGTGAGTACGATGCTGAATCCTTTGTAGGCAAATGGGGGATTTCCTCCATTGAAAAGATACGTTTTGACGGAAAGGGTGGTGACACCTTCCCCCATGACCCAAGATACAATTGGACCGTAGACCGCTTTGGCCCTGTATACATCCCTGCCAAGGGTGTTCCTTTCAACATAACTCTAGAAAACCTTCCCATATATCGTCGTCTGATCACCGAATACGAAGGCAACACCTTGCGTGTTCAAGGCACTCAGGTACTGATCAATGGAAAAGTTGCAGACCAGTACACGCCCAAGCAGGATTATTATTGGATGATGGGCGATAACCGCCAAAATTCTCTGGATGCACGCGCCTGGGGATTTGTACCCTACAACCACGTGGTGGGCAAACCCGTGTTCATCTGGATGAGCATCGAGGGCTTTACCGATGGCATTGCTAATTGGAGACCCCGTTGGGACCGAATCTTCACCACGGTTCATGGCGATGGAGAGCGTATTTCGTACCTACCGCACTTCTTGATAGGGCTTTTGTTGTGGACGGTAGGAAGACGCCTCTGGAAACGAAGAAGCTCTAAATCGGCGGCATGAAAAAAAACTTGAAGACCACCTTACTGGTACTTTCTATAGTTTCTGCCATCGGCAATGCAGTGACGATCGATCACAGTGGCCTGAAGAGCAATGCAAACATTCCTTATCACATAGGATCAGCAGTGATGTTGCTCTTGGCACCGTTCATGGTCATCTCAATAAAGAATAAAGACAATACCTTTCTTAGTTGAAAGCACTTATCCATCCCACATATTTTCCTTCTGTGGCACATTTTGTGACGATGGCACAACATGAGGTGATCTTTGAGATAGCCGACAACTATCAAAAACAGACCTATCGCAATCGGATGTACATCTATGGTGCCAATGGGAAGCTTCTACTGAATGTCCCTATAAAGCACACCAAGGGAGATGGGCATCAGAAGTACATGGAGGTTCGCATAGAGAATGATTTCCCATGGCAGAAGCAACATTGGAAATCCATAGAGACCGCTTATCGCACCTCGCCTTTCTTCGAATTCTACGAAGATGACCTTAGACCTTTATTCGAAGAAAAGCAAGAGTGGTTGATGGACCTGAATTTTAAGACCATAGCGGTCATCAGCGAGTTACTTCAACTGGATATCGACTCAGAAAGAACCATGGCATATCGAAAGATGTATCCCGAGGATATCGTTGACCACAGAACCTTGGTCAATGCAAAGCATTCACCCATAAAGCCTTTTGGGCCATACACGCAAGTCTTCGGCAATAAATTTGGCTATCTAGACGATCTCAGCATTTTGGACCTGTTGTGCAACGAGGGCACAAACGCGCTTAGCTATCTTCAAGCGCAAAGTATTCATAAGTTGTGACACGGCCGTTGTTCCATTATGGCTTCCATTTTCTGCTTCCACTCGCCTTGGCATTGGTGTTTTACCAAAAAAATTGGAAGAAAGCCTACCTTATCATGCTAGCTGGCATGCTCATTGACCTCGACCATCTTTTGGCAGATCCCATCTTCGACCCAGATCGGTGCAGCATCAACTATCACTCGCTTCACTCCTATTGGGCAATTGGCATCTATGCACTTGGGCTAATTACTATCAGAACGAGGGCCATGGCCATGGGGCTCCTGGCGCACATCGTGGCAGCCCAAGTTGATTGTTGGCTACTGTAGGTTGAAGGTTACCTTCACTGGATAATGGTCAGAGAGGTTTTCTTTGAAGTTTTTGACTTGCAATGGCCGTATGTCTCCAGAAGAGAACACAAAGTCGATCCTAATGGGCAAAGACCTGTAATTGAAGGTCTTCCCAAAACCACTTCCCACTTCTAGAAAAGCATCTCTCATATCGCCTTTTACCATCTTATACACATGCGAAAAACCTGTATTGTTAAGATCGCCACATACAATTTGGGGGTGATCGTGGGTGGTTTGATGTTGCTGGAAGATCTTTGCCTGTGATTCTTGTTTTACAAAAGCTGTACTGATGCGCTTCAGTAAACGGCCAGAGTTCTCCTGGGTGAGCTCTTCGGTCTTAGTGTCGATCCTCAAAGATTCTAAATGAAGGTTGTAGATGCGAAGGGTATCACCTGCCTTGACCACATCTACAAAGATGGCATTGTTGTTACTGCTCGGGAAATCAAGCGACCCTCGGTCGATAATTCTATATTTGGAAAAGATGACCAAGCCTGTCTTGTTATTTTTACTCCTGGGTTGAATGTAACGAAACGGAAATTGCGCATAGTCTGATGCTGCTTCGACCAAAAACTCTTGCATGCAAAGAATATCGGGGTCTTCTTCTTTTGCGAGTGTGGCTATTTTTTTCCTGACGTCCTCATCCTTGATCCAATCGTACAAGTTGAAGAGACGTACATTGTAGCTCATCACGGACAGTGCACCATTTTCAACAAGATTCGTTTCACTCCCAAAGGCATAGATCTCCTTCACCTGTGCATATCCTATCAACAACACTAGAAAGGACAGTAACCATTGCCGCTTGAAGCGCAGCAACCAAAACAATAGAAAGCCAACATTGACAAGCACAAGTATTGGGAATGCCAAACTCAACACGGACAGTTGCGGAAAACTCTCTGCAGAAATAAAGGGCAACAAATAACCTAGCAGCAATGTTGTTGCCAGCAATGTATTTACGAAAAATAAGGCCTTGTCTAACCCGTTGAGCTTCTTCATACCTGTTCACTCTTCCTTTCCAGCGCGAAACAAAAAGTCTTTCTCGGCCTTGGTAAGGCTGTCATAACCAGACTTGCTGATCTTATCTAGAATATCGTCTATCTGCTGTTGCTTGAGGTCTTTTGCGAGTGGTTTGTCTGCTTTTTTGTTAGCTTGCTTCTTGTAAACGGTCTTCAGATTGGTCTTGGTACGCTGCCTTGGCTTAAAAAGGTTAGATGCGCCATCCATTAATTTGCCAAACCACTCGCCAATATCTTTCCCTTTGGTAAGTTGGCGTGCGTAGAAAAAACCCAACAAGGCTCCGCCAAGGTGAGCTAGACTTCCGCCAGCATTGGCACTACTCAGCTGAATAAAATTTAGTACCACTACGAAAACCCCTATATGCCATAATTTCACATTGAAGAATATGATCCGAATTTCTCTATCCGGTATGTAAGTAGCTATAAAAATAAGGATGGCATAAACTCCTGCCGATGCTCCAACAAGAGGCGCAAATTTTCCTTGAAATGCTGGAAATACATTATAGCTTAGCAAGAACAATAATCCTCCAGTCAGTATTCCTAAAAGATATACATTCAGAAAACGTTTTCCATCGAAAAGATTCAAAAAGATCCTGCCCGAAAAATACAGAACAAGCATATTTAAAAGAATATGCATGAGGCCACTATGAAAGAACCCGTAGGTCAAAAGTGTCCAAGGTCTGAAAATTAATTCGCCAACATCTGGATATAGCTGAACCCATTGAAAAAAATACTCAATGTCCTTGTTAAAAAGAGATAGAATACCTGCAATCACAGCAGGTAAGATGAAAAGCACCACATTCAGCGCGATCATCTTTTCTAACACGGTAGATCGCGCTGTCCGATATCGTATGTCTTTCATGAAATCGCTCATCGATCCCAGCGGTTGCTGTTAAATTGGTTTCGCTTCCAATACCACATGATCAAGAAGCCTGCCAAGGCACCTCCTATATGTGCAAAATGTGCGATCCCTGTTGCATAGCGCGAAAATCCAAAGAAAAGGTCTGCTCCTATCATCAATGGCACAAAATACTTTGCCTTTATAGGTATTGGTAGGAAGATCATCATCAGCTCGGCATTCGGAAACAAAAAGGCAAAGGCCACCAATATGCCATAAAGCGCCCCTGAAGCGCCCACCATGCTGCTCATTCTAACGCTCATGATCGTATCGTAAGCTTCCTGGATCTCGGCCTGAGACAGTACTTGTAAGGCTTGTTCAGGAATTTGCTTCGACTCCAACATCTGGTCTATCTGTACCGTACTTAAGCCCGTTGTCTCTAATAAGCCCATGGCACTGCCGTAATTGTAATAGTAGAATGCCAGTTGAAGAAACACAGCACCAATTCCTGCTGAAAAATAGAAGAACAAAAATTTGTTGCGCCCCCACATTTGCTCCAGGGGAGTACCAAACATCCAGATCCCTATCATGTTGAAGAGCAAATGGTACAAGACGATGCTTCCGTCTGGGTTCACAGCCGCATGCATGAACATGTGTGAGACGAATTGCCAAGGTTTGAACAGTTCACTCTCAGGAAAGTGAAACGCCAACAAGTCGTATAAGTTGATACCTTGCTTGAATAACAGTATCGTGGCCACCCACAAGATGACGTTGATAATGATCAAATGTTTTATGGTATCAGTGATTCTAAACATAAGTTCAAGTAAATTTTTGATCTAGCTCATCAACAGTCATGGTAATGAACGTAGGTTTGTTGAATGGGGAGAGCGATGGTTCTTTACAAGCAAATAGATCGTTGACCAGTTGCGTTTGCTTTTCTGCGCCCAACGGTTGTCCGTTTCTAATGGAAGTGCTTTTGGCCATACTCTTTGCGAGCACATCTACTTGGTTAAAGCCTTCTTTGGTGACGTTGCCTTGAAAATCTGCCAAGATCTGGCTTAGCACTTCGCTAACCTCGCTTTCCGCAAGGTTGATAGGTATGCCTGTGATCGCCGCATTTTCTTGGTCAAATTCTATCACAAAGCCTGTGCGTTCCAACTCGCCATACATGTCTTTCAACAGGTGAATCTCAACAGATGTATAATGTAATTTCAACGGAAATAACAATTGCTGGCTAACTGTATCCTTCAATGTAATACTCTCTAGATAACGCTCATATAAGATACGTTGATGCGCACGCTCTTGATTGATCACCACCATACCTGACTTTATGGTACTCACGATATATTTTCTGTGCAACTGATATGTAGATGGTAGCGAGAGCTCATCATCGTCAAACAAGGTCCCTGTGACCTCTTCCGATTCAAAGGAAACACTCTTCGAGGCCTGGTCGGTATCGCTCATCTTTGATTCTAGCCCGACGTACAGACTCTCCCAACTCGCTGTATTCTTCTTGGCAAAGCCTTTCGCCCTTGTTTCGGCCTTAAAAGGATTGAAGTCAGCATCTACCGTCACCTTCGGCGTCACAAAACCTTTGTCCTTGTATGCATAAGGTGTGTCTAGGTTGGCATCTCGGTCAAAATCCAGTACAGGCGCCACATTGAACTGACCCAGGCTGTGTTTCACGATAGACTTGAGTATGGCATACAAAGAATGTTCGTCCTCAAATTTCACTTCGGTCTTTGTAGGATGAATGTTAATATCGATCTTCTCCGGGTCTAGTTCCATGAAGATGAAATAACTAGGATGGGTCTTCTCTCGAAGCAATCCCTCAAAGGCACTGGCAACCGCATGGTGCAGATAGGCGCTCTTCACGAAGCGGTCATTCACAAAGAAAAATTGTTCACCCCGTGTTCTCTTGGCAAACTTGGGTTTTCCTACAAAACCACTGATCTTGGCGATCTCGGTATCTTCTTCCACCGGCACCAAGAGCTCGTTCACCTTACTGCCAAAGACATTGACAATGCGCTGGCGCAGATTAGATACTGGCAGATTGAACAATTCGCCATCGTTATGATACATCGAAAAAGCGATGTTGGGATGTGCCAGCACCACACGATGAAACTCGTCGATGATATGCCGGAGTTCTACGGCATTTGATTTTAGAAAGTTACGTCTCGCAGGAATGTTATAAAAGAGGTTCTTCACCAACAAAGAAGTTCCTTTGGGTGTTGCTGCAACATCTTGGCTAATTACTTTACTACCTTCTATCTTGAGCTTTGTGCCCAGATCCTCGCCCTCTTGCTTTGTATTCAGCTCTACATGGGCAATGGCTGCTATGGAAGCCAGGGCCTCGCCGCGAAATCCTTTGGTATCTAGCTTGAAAAGGTCATCGGCAGTACGAATCTTGGAGGTCGCATGGCGTTCAAAACTAAGTCGTGCATCTGTCTCACTCATTCCGATGCCGTCGTCCACTACTTGAATCAGTGTCTTTCCGGCCTCTTTGATGATCAAGGTGATCTTGCCAGCCGCTGCATCAATAGCATTTTCCAACAACTCCTTCACTACAGAAGCAGGTCGTTGCACGACCTCACCAGCCGCGATCTGGTTGGCTACATGATCCGGTAAAAGCTGTATGATATCTGCCATTAGCTCTTTAAAGTGAATATAGACAGATCGAAGTCTATGAAATAGAGAAACAACAAGACCAACGCGGCTATGATGATCAACAAGCGTCGCGTAACGCCAGGATCAGAAGTCTTCAGGTCTTCCATGCCCGAGGCAAAGTTCTGCTTGATGCCGCCTTTGTCCATGGTCTTCCGAAACTTGTCGAATCTAGGTTCTATCTGAAACGGACTCCCTTCGCCATCATGCTCATAAAAACGAGGCGTATAGCTGAATTTCTTGTTCTTGCGATGTTTGATGAAGTTTCCCATGAAATGTCTAATTCAAAGTTAGACAAAATCAAAAACAATGCCTCGCCATGGTTGCCAAAATTTGTTAAGATCAGATGTTAGAGGATTAGACCGCCTCGCTCTTGGATGTTACATGCTTGGAATGCTGGATTATTAGATGGTTAGTGAATCAATAAAAAGTGAAAGAGTAAAAAGAAAAAGGCTTCTACGCTACAATTCACAAATCAAAAATCGATGTTCGTTAATCGTTGATGGTGAGACATCCTACTATTTGGATAACCAGAATGCTTCGCTAAAAAAACACCATAAAGGGGAAAGATCTCCCAATCCGTAATCCGTAATCCGTAATCCGTAATCCGTAATCCGTAATCCGTAATCCGTAATCCAAAAATACTATTTGCTATGTTGGCGAAGTGACGCCATCTTAATGGCCGCTATGGCCGCTTCGACACCTTTGTTGCCATGTTTCCCCCCTGCCCGGTCTATGGCTTGTTGCAGCGTATTATCGGTAAGTACACAGAAGATCACAGGAATATTGGATCGAACGTTCAGGTCTTTGATACCTTGGGCAACACCACTGCACACAAAGTCGAAGTGTTTGGTCTCACCCTGGATCACACTTCCAATGGCAATTACAGCATCTACCTCTTGTGTTTCTTGCATACGTTTGCAACCATACACAAGCTCGAAGCTTCCTGGCACATTCCATCGGACGATATTGTTTTGTGAAACCTCATTGTCGGTCAACGCATCGTATGCTCCTTGAAATAATCCCTCGGTGATCTGTTCGTTCCATTCAGAAACGACGATCCCAAACCGAAAGTGTTTCGCGTTTGGGATCGTATCTTTATCGTAAGCAGATAAGTCTTTATTTGCTGTAGCCATATTATTGCATGCTCAACGCCTTACCTATGAAAACATCTACGTTTCTTCCTTGGTCCGTATTCGGAAACTCATCCTTGATACGGTTGAAGAGCTGCAATGCTTTTTCCTTATCGCCCGTTGAAAGCGCCAACACACCCGCTTTCATCAGATACAATGGAGTGGTAAAGTCGTTGGTACTGTGCGAGATCGCTTTCTCGTAGTATTCCATCGCCTCGCCATTCTGGTCTAATTGTGCGAAAGCATCACCGATACCACCTTTGGCATTTGCCCCAATAACTGGGTCGTCCGAAGAAAAGTCGTTCAAATGCTTGATCGCTTCTTCGTAGCTCTTCATATTCAGATACGACATACCTGCCGCATAGTTGGCAAGGTTGGCTGCCTTGGTACCAGAATATTTGTCAATAATATCTAGAAAACCATATTTACCCTCACCACCTTCTAGCGCTAGTGTAAATAGCGAATCTGGATTTGAAGCAGTCAACGCCTGCTCAAAATAGTGTTGCGCCTGAAACATCTCGTTGGTCGCCTCGGTCTCGGTAGGTTTTTGAACGAACTCTTTGTATCCTAGATATCCCAATACCGCCAAGGCAATGACGCCAATACCTATTAGAATGTATCGTTGGTTCTTCGCTACCCATGCTTCGGTCTTGGAAGCGCTCTCGTCCAATGTGTTAAAGACCTCTGCTGTTGTGCTCTCCAACTCTTCGATCTGCTCTCTCTCTGCTTTGGTCTTGGGCTTGTACCCCCTTTTCTTATATGTAGCCATATTGCTGAATTCAATGTGCGCAAAAATATAATTTTTATCCTAATCTGAAAGCCCGTTCATTTGATAATTTTCGATAATTTGCGGATTCGTTTCACACAGAAATACCCATGTTTTTAAAGAAACTTTCGCTGGTCAACTACAAGAACCTTGATTCAGCCTCTTACGTTTTTGACCCAAAGGTGAATTGCCTGGTTGGCAATAACGGCGTTGGCAAGACCAATGTGCTTGATGCGGTGTACCATCTTTCCTTCGGGAAAAGTTATTTCAACCCTATTGCTGGTCAGAACATAAAACACGGTGAGGATTTCTTTATGATCGATGGCGAATTTGAGAAACAGATGCGTGAAGAACGTGTGGTCTGTGGCTTGAAACGAGGACAGAAGAAGACCATAAAGCGAAATGGTAAAGTGTACGAGAAGCTCTCGGACCACATTGGATTGCTGCCACTGGTCATCATCTCGCCTGCCGACCGCGACCTGATCATCGAAGGCAGTGAGACCCGAAGAAGATTCATCGACCTGGTGATCTCACAATCGAACAAGCCGTATTTGGCCGATGTGATCAATTACAACAAAGTGCTTTCGCAACGCAATTCACTTTTGAAATACTTTGCCATCAACAATACCTTTGACAGCGACACTTTGGCGATCTACAACGACCAGCTCTCTGAGTTTGCACGTCATATCTTTGAGGCGCGAAGAGAATTCGTAGAAGCCTTTGCGCCTATTTTTCAGAAACGCCATCATGCCATTTCTAAAGGAAAGGAAGCTGTATCATTGATCTATAAGAGTCATCTTCATGAAGGTGAATTAAAGCCTCTACTGGAAAAAAGCCTGGATAAGGACAAAGCCTTGCAATACACTTCGGTCGGGATACATAAAGACGACCTCGGCTTTGGAATCGAGGGGCATCCCATCAAGAAGTTCGGAAGTCAGGGACAACAAAAATCGTACTTGATCGCTTTGAAGCTGGCACAATTCGACCTGATCAAAGAGCAGGCCGGTGTACCACCCATTTTGTTGCTGGACGACATCTTTGACAAACTAGATGAAGAGCGCGTGGCACATATCATAAAATTGGTAGACGACCAAGCCTTTGGTCAGATATTCATCAGTGACACCCATGCGGACCGTACTGAGCGTGTGGTAAAGGCCACGCATCAATCGTATAAGATATTTCCCTTATCCTGACCTCATGCTGAAAGGCATACAGACATACAGACCTAAGATGACCGCGAGCGCTTTGGGGACATTGCTCGCAATGCAGATGATACTGTTGGGGTGTGCAAGACCCACTCCAGAAAATTCATTGAGACATTTGAATGGGTATTGGCAGATCGTTTCCGTAGAAAGACCCGATGGTGAAGAAAAGAACTATGGGTTCAGCAATGTGGTCGATCATATTGAAGTTGTAGATGGAAAAGGGTTCCGCAAAAAGCTTACACCTCAGGTAGATGGCAGTTTCAAGACATCGAATGTCGTAGAAGCTATTAGCACCAACATCACCAACGATCGGCTTCAATTGCAATATTCTACAGAATTCAGCCAGTGGACCGAAGAGGTCGTCTTTGCTGACGAAAACAATTTAACGCTTCAAAATGAGCAAGGAATACGGTATCTTTATCGACGTTATCAACCCTTAGCCATAGAATAATGCCCAAACGACAAAACGAACATCTTTCTCTAGGCGACGCCTTACGTGAATTTGTAGGCGAACACAAGTTGCAAAAGGGGCTAGACAAGGTTCAAGTAAGAGAAGCTTGGGCATCCCTGATGGGCAATGGGGTAAACAACTACACCTCAGAAGTAATCCTAAGAGGCGACATATTGTTGGTGCGATTGACCTCATCGGTACTTCGTGAAGAACTTAGCTATGGCAAAAGCAAGATCATAGAACTACTTAACCAAGAGCTGGGCAAGGACATCATAAAAAAGATAGAACTGCGGTAAAAAAACACCCTTCCTGGTTCGGGAAGGGTGCAGTTCGTAAAATCAAAAATGGTCAGATCAGAAAAAGGGGCTAGAATACTTCTCTTCCTGAAAAGTGGAATGCACTCTCGATGGCTGCATTCTCGTCGCTATCCGATCCGTGCACAGCATTTTCGCCGATAGATCTTGCGTACAGCTTTCGTATCGTTCCTTCAGCAGCTTCGGCAGGGTTTGTAGCTCCGATCAACGTACGGAAATCCTCAACCGCATTGTCCTTCTCCAGCACAGCAGCTACGATAGGCCCACGTGTCATAAAGTCTACCAATTCTCCAAAAAATGGTCTTTCCTTGTGAATGGCATAGAACTCCTGAGCATCTCTACGGCTCAGCTGTGTATATTTCATGGCAACGATCTTAAAGCCTGCAGCAGTGATCTTGTCTAAGATAGCACCGATATGACCTGCTTCTACAGCATCGGGCTTGATCATGGTAAATGTTCTGTTTCCTGACATAATTTCGAAAAAATTTGTGCAAAAGTAGTCATTTCAAAACGAAAAGCATCCTGCAACCCATCACTTTTCATAGAATCGTTGGTGTGATTGTAATACTACATTTCCATCACCGATCATCTGAAACAGCACACGGTTCGTCTTCAAATTAAGCCGCAATACTCCGAAGCTCTCTGTAGGAACCACATATCCCATACGATACATATTGGGTTCGCCTTTAAAGTCCCTATAGGCATGTGTAAGTCCGCTAGAAGTGAAATCTATGAGCAAGGGCAGGTCTTTGACAGCTTTGGCACTAAATTCCGAGATATGCCTGTCACCAGACAACACGATAACGTTCTTCGCCTTCGAAGTCTTTAACAGGTTGAAGAAACGCTGTTGCTCTGCGGGGAAGTTGGCCCACGTTTCGAATCCGTGTTCGCCCGAGAGCATTTGGATGCTGCTTAGAATAATGTTGAAGCTCGCTTCGGAGCTCTTCAACTCTTCACTGAGCCACAGCCACTGACTTTCGCCCAGCAAAGTGCCCACACCAGGATGGTAACGTTTGCCAGGGTCTTTGCTTTTTGTTAAGGGCGAGCGAAAATAGCGCGTATCTAGCACAATGACCTTGATGCTTCCGCTTGTTGTCTTAAAAACCTTAGACGTATAGACGCCTTCCCTGTTACGTTGTTTACTTTCCTTTGAGACTCCCAAAAAATCGAGAAGCAATTGTTGGGCCTCCTTCTTCATGGGATACTCGGCACCCCCATCATTAACACCATAATCATGGTCGTCCCAAGTGCCCATGATCTCGGTCTGCTTCACCAATGCCAGATATAGCGAATCCTTCAACTGCTTGTTGTACTTCTGCTGCATCTCTTGCATATCTTCGGTATCGGCATAGATGATGTCTCCGCCCCAAAGCCACAGGTTCGGGTCGGCAGCCAATACCTCGTCCCACAAATGGTTCTTTCTGTCTTCATCGTCGCAAGACCCAAAAGCAATCACAAAATCATCATGGTCATCGGCTTGGGAAATGTCAGAGATCGATTTTGAAGTACTTCTACAAGAAGCCAGGAAGCAACAGCATATCAGCATCAAAGAAAAGAGAGGACCGGCTTTTTTCATGACAAAGATGTTTACGTAAAATTAGGGATTTCAATGTTTCGCCTATATTATTAAATTGTATCTTAGCCGACTGATGAGCGAGAAGGATATTGCCGAAATAAAACACTTACTGAGTACTTCTAAGAAGGTTGTCATCATACCTCACAAGAATCCCGATGGGGACGCGATCGGTGCATCGTTGGCATTGTACCAATTCTTAAAAAGGCAAGGTCATGAGGTTACTGTCATAGCACCGAATGACTATCCACATTTTTTAAAATGGATGCCTTTTGAAAAAGATGTCCTAAAGTTTGACAGCAATCAAAAGAATGCTGAAAAACGTATTGAGGAAGCGGCTGTCATATTCACCCTAGACTTTAATTCTTTATCCCGTGTAGGTGATATGCAAGTGGCCCTTAGCAATGCCAAGGGCACTTTTATCATGATAGACCATCACCAGCAGCCCGATGATTACGCAACATATATGTACTCGGACACAAGTATTGGGTCTACTTGCGAAATGCTGTTCAACTTTTTACAGTGGTTAGATGGTGATGCCTTGATAGATGCAGAGACCGCTTCATGCCTATACGCAGGGATCATGACGGACACAGGCTCGTTTCGCTTTCCTTCAACTTCGAGCACCACACACAAGGTCATTGCATTGCTTATCGACAAAGGAATTGACAACGCGGCCATACATAATTCCGTTTACGACACCAATTCTCTCGATAAACTACAGCTTTTGGGCTGTGCATTGAAGAATTTGGTATATTTAGCCGAATACCATACGGCCTATATCGCTCTTTCTAAAGAAGAATTGAGCACGTTCAACTTTAAAAAAGGAGATACCGAGGGATTTGTCAACTATGGCCTTTCTATTGAAGGAGCAAAATTGGCAGCGATATTCATAGAGAGTCTCGAAGAAGATCATGTGAAGATCTCTTTGCGGTCCAAAGGTGATCTCTCTGTGAATCAAATGGCAAGAGAACACTTTGAGGGTGGCGGCCATATCAACGCAGCTGGTGGTAGAAGTGACAAGGATCTGAAGGGCACGATCGCTTACTTTAAGAGCATTCTGCCCAGCTATAAAGATAAATTAGTGACATCATGAAACGATTATTGCCCCTACTCGTTTTGCTTTTCATGGTTGCCTGTGCCGAGCAAGAGGCTAGAAGACCCATATCTGTGCGTACTAGCACCTTTTATAAAGAATCAGCAGAGCGCAACAAGAAGTTACTGAAGGAGCAACAAGCATATTTCAACGCTCTCTTTGCCAAAGACTCTACCAACGAATACATTTCCTCTCAAAGTGGTTTTTGGTATCGCTATGATGTGAAAAGCACTTCGGAAGGGATCTTCCCTGAGCCGGACGATATGATCAAGCTTACTTACAACATGAAGAACCACCTGTTGAATACCATCTACAGCAAGGAAGAAATAGGCGTAGTATCGTACAAGGTAGATAAGCAGCAAACCCTTCCACAAGGATTGCGCGATGGGATAAAACTCATGAAGTTAGGTGAGACCGTCACATTTTACTTGCCTTCAGGTCTTGCTTACGGCCACTTAGGCGACAAGAATCGCATAGGCTACAATACACCCATCGTGAGCACCGTTACACTTTTAGAAATAGAAAAACCTAAACCTAATTAATTCAATGAAAATTCAACATCTATTATTGGCAGTTCTATGTATTGGTCTTTCAAGTTGCAAATCGAAATACCCAGAATTGAATGATGGCTTGTACGCAGATATCCAGACCAACAAAGGGGATATCTTGGTACAACTAGAACACGAGAAGGCACCTGTAACTGTTGCAAACTTTGTATCACTCGCCGAAGGCACCAACCAGTTTGTAGATGAAAAGTTCAAAGGGAAAAACTACTACGACAGCCTGACCTTCCACCGAGTCATCAAAGATTTCATGATACAAGGAGGCGACCCTACAGCGACTGGATCTGGCGGACCAGGATATAAGTTCAAAGATGAATTCGACCCTTCGTTAAAACACGATGGCCCCGGTGTCTTGTCGATGGCAAATTCTGGACCGAAGACCAACGGAAGTCAATTTTTCATCACACACAAAGCCACCCCTTGGCTAGATAACAAACACTCGATTTTCGGACACGTTATTGAAGGTCAAAGCATTGTAGATTCTGTCGCCCAAGGCGATGTCATGAAAGTTGTAGAGATCATCAGAGTTGGCAGTAATGCGAAACGTTTTGACGCCAATGAAGTACTTGCCACATATTTTGAAGACGAAAAGAAGCTTCAAGAAGAATTCAAAAAGTTGAAAGACGAAGTAGCTACAATCTTTGAGGCGCAGAAAGCAAATGCCAACACCTTACCCTCAGGCCTTAGCTATCTTGTTCTCAATGAAGGTGGTGGCGAGAAACCACGTGAAGGCTCAAAAGTACTGGTAGATTATGCTGGCTATCTCACCAACGGCACATTATTTGACACCTCGCAATTAGATGTGGCCGAGAAAATGCAAGCCGTAAATCCAGGCAAGAGAGATGCTGGTCAATACAAGCCTTTCCCCATGGTCTATGGCCCAGAAGCACGGTTGATCCCAGGTTTCAAAGAAGGGCTACAATTAATGAATGTTGGCGACAAGTACCGTCTCTTCATTCCTGCCCATTTGGGATATGGTTCAAGAGGCGTCCCCGGGCTTATCCCTGCCAACTCGGACCTCGTTTTCGACCTAGAGATCAAAGACCTGGCCGAGTAGCGTATATCAATGATGTACAGAAAAGGGGCGATGATTAGATCATCGCCCCTTTTTCTATTGCCAGCCTGTCTTTGGCTCATAGTGGCACTTTAAGCAATAAAAACGACCCTCTGGCCTTTTTTTGAACTCATTTCTTTGGGATGTCCTTCAATATTTCTTGAACGAATTTCCAATACTTCCTCACTGAAGATATGCTGGCACGCTCATCCGGCGAATGGGCTCCCTTAATGGTAGGCCCAAAACTGATCATGTCCATCTCAGGATAGTTCTGGCCAAGGATGCCACATTCTAACCCTGCATGGCAGGCTGCCACATGAGGCTCCTCGTTGAAGAGGGCTTCATATTTTCGAACTAGTGTTTTCAATATGGGCGATTCCACATTGGGCGACCAACCGGGATAGCTTCCTGAAAATCCAACGTTACAGCCTGCCAACTCAAAAGCTGCTTTCAGAGCATTTGCCAAGTCCTCTTTTCCAGACTCGACAGAAGAACGTGTTAGGCAGCCTATTTGTATTGTGCCATCTTTCACAGTGACATTCGCAATATTGTTGGATGTCTCCACAAGACCCGGAATATCAGCACTCATGGTGTACACGCCATTATGAGCAGCATAAATGGCTTTTAAAAGCTTCGACTGTGTCTTGGACTCCATCACCTTCAAAGGCTTTTCTACTTCTTGCACCACAATGGTCAAAGAAGGTTCTGTAGTTTTTAGTTCCGCTTTTATGGTAGTCGTCAAGGATGAGACCGTATTTTCGAAGGCTTCTTTTTGGTTTACTACGACTAGGACCACAGCCTTGCTTTCTCGTGGAATTGCATTGCGCAATCCACCACCTTGGATCTGTGCAATTCGCATCGCATGTTTTCTCTCTCCCTCTGCCAGCAAACGATTCATGATCTTGTTGGCATTTCCTAATCCTTTGTCGATGTCCATACCAGAATGCCCACCTTGTAGGCCTTTCACCTGAATCTTAAAAGCTAATGTATCACTGGCAGGCTCTTCTTCGGCATAGTTTCTAGTAGCTGTGATGTCGATTCCACCAGCGCAACCGATGCCGATCTCATCGTCTTCTTCCGTATCAAGATTCAACAAGATCTCTCCTTGGAGGATTCCACCTTCAAGTCCCATGACCCCCGTCATACCCGTCTCTTCATCAATCGTGAAGAGTGCTTCGATGGCAGGATGCGCAATATCCTCTGAGGCCAGGACAGCCATGATGGTCGCTACTCCAAGACCATTGTCAGCACCCAGGGTAGTTCCCTTTGCCTTTACCCAATCGCCCACTACAGACATCTGGATGCCTTGGGTATCAAAATCAAAATCTGTATCGGCGTTCTTCTGATGCACCATGTCCAGATGTGATTGCATCACAACCATTTTACGGTCTTCCATTCCTGTCGTAGCAGGTTTCCTGATAATGACATTTCCCACTGAATCGGCAAAGGTCTCTAAGCCTAGCGTTTCCCCGAAATCCAACATAAGCTGGATGACTTGTCCTTCCTTCTTTGAAGCTCTCGGGACCGCATTCAAATCTGCAAAATAATTCCAAAGCGATGTAGGTTCGAGAGCCCTTACTTCGTGATTCATATACCGTATTATTTATATTCAAAGGTACGATTTTGATCCTACCTGCTCAATACTTGAAACATGGGTCTTTTTCCTACTCTCCTTAAGTAAGACGCTAAATCGTGCTCTCGAAAAATTACAAAATTTAGTTTCACGTCTGGAACCTTGCCTCCGGCAGGCAGGCACTTTTGTTAGTTCATGTAATTTTTTCATGTACTTTTGAAGGCCATACTGATAGCCCACATGAAGCTTACGCTAAAGCGAATACTCGCATTCCTATTCCCTTTGCAACTCATCCTAGTGTGGTGGCTAAAGCAGCATCCACAGGTTGTTGAGACATACTACAGCAAGGGCACCTACCCTATTGTCAGTAAGGTTTCTCGCTTTCTCCTAGGTTGGTTACCCTTTTCAATGGGTGACGTTTTGTACGTTGCTTTAGGCATCTTGATCGTTCGGTCTCTAGTGAGGAATCGGAAACAGTTCTTTACTTCGACAAGGAAGTTCTTCATCTCGGCCTTTGCCTTTGCCTCTGTAGTTTACTTCGCCTTTCAGTTTTTATGGGGATTGAATTATCATAGACAACCACTACACACTAGCCTTGGCATTGGGAATGCATATTCAACCGAAGAACTGATACATTTTGCCGAACGACTGATCGCAAAGTGCAATGCCCTTCACCACAACTTGTCGGCTAATGATAGTATGAAGGTTGATGTTCCTTACAGTAGAAAAGAGATCTATGCAAAGACCGAAGAAAGTTATCGCAGCTTGCAACAAATGCACGCATCTTTTCTATACCAACCAACAAGCCTAAAAAGCTCGCTTCTGAGCCTGCCGCTTACGTATATGGGCTACAGCGGTTATCTGAATCCATTCACCAACGAAGCGCAAGTAAACTACATGATGCCTACTTATAAGCTTCCCACAACTTCAGCCCATGAAGTTGCCCATCAGCTAGGGTATGGCGCAGAGAACGAAGCCAACTTTATTGGGTATCTAGCTACTATTCATAACCCAGATCCCATTTTTCAATACATTGGGTACACCTATGGCTTGCGCTATTGTCTGGGTGAAATTCATCGTGTAGACCCTATAGAGTTTGAACGTTTGAGCAACTTGTTGAACAAAGGCATCAAGGAGAACTACCGTGAGGGGCGTGAATTCTGGCAGAAATACCAGAATCCGGCAGAACCCATATTTAAGAAGTCGTACGACGCTTACCTCAAGGCCAACAACCAAGAGAAAGGTATCAAAAGCTACAGTTACATAGTGGCTTTGTTGGTAAACTACTACAAAGTCACACCTTTATAATGTTAAAATACTATTAAGGGATTTTTATAAAGTCATAGTTAGCTTACCTTTATAAAAACTCAATTAACCATTGCTTCACATGAGAGAATCATTGTTGGCGCTCAGCTTGCTGATGTGCTGTCTTGCCGTATCTGGGCAAGATTATTTCCCAAAGAATGATGGCGTTTCCGAAGAAGATAACAGTTACACGGCATTCACCAATGCCAAGATCTATGTATCGCCCAATCAGGTCATAGATAATGGAACACTACTTGTCTACGATGGAAAAATAGTTGCTGCGAGCACTTCGGCTAGCATTCCAAACAATTCACAAGTGGTAGACCTTCATGGAAAGTACATCTATCCTTCCTTTATCGAGATCTATTCTGATTTCGGTATTGAAACGCCAAAGCGACAGAACAATTTCAGGCAACGTCCGCAGTACGACGCTAAACGCGAAGGCTATTATTGGAACGACCATGTTACACCCGACATCAATGGCATCGACAAGCTGGCCTACGATAAGAAAAGAGCCGACGAACTGATCAAGGTAGGGTTTGGCGTCGTAAACACCCATTTTCAAGATGGGATCATTCGCGGCACGAGCGCATTGATCGCCCTGAATAATGAGGAGGGCGATGCCAGACGAATACTAGATGAGTCTGCCGCCCAACATTTTTCCTTCACCAAAGGGAATACCTCAAAGCAATCCTACCCTACTTCTTTGATGGGAGCCATGGCACTGATCCGGCAAGTCTATCACGATGCAAGTTGGTATGGCAATGGTGGTGCCGACAAATTAGACCGTGCTTTGGAAGCGTTCAATAAAAACAAGGGCCTTCCACAAATTTTTGAAGCAGGCAGTATGGTCAATGCATTACGAGCCGACAAGATCGGTAACGAATTTGGAGTCAGTTATATCCTAAAAGGAGGTGGTGACGAGTTTGAGCGTGTTGCAGAGATCAAAGCAACAAATACTAGCTACATCATTCCTATCAACTTCCCAGCGGCATATGATGTGAGCGACCCCGTAAGTGCAGCTGCCATAGAACTGAAGGATATGCGTTTTTGGAATCAAGCACCAAGCAACCCCAAAATACTGGCAGACAATGGTATTGAATTTGCGCTGACCGCTTCTGGAATTAAAAAGCCAGACGATTTCAGGAAAAATCTTCAAAAAGCTATCGAATATGGCCTATCGGAAGAAAAAGCCTTAGAAGCACTTACCACCGTCCCTGCCAAGCTTCTTGGAAAAAGCGATCAGATCGGGTCATTGAAAAAAGGAAATCATGCCAACTTCATGATCACCTCTGGCCCCGTCTTTGACGAGAACACAACATTGTACGAGCACTGGGTCCAGGGCAACAAGCACGTGATCAATGATATGGGCACCAAGGATATTGCTGGGGACTACACACTTAACGTTGGTGGAAAGACCTATGACCTAGTCATAAAGGGAACATCTTCCAAACCTAAGATAGTGTTGAAAGAAGACACCTTGAAGCTTTCATCTAAGATCAATTACAAAGAGGGTTGGGTGAACATCTTCTTCAACCCGAAAAAGGAAGGAGGCACAGAATTCATTCGTCTAACAGGGCAAGTCGGTGAGCGCAATACTTTGAGTGGGAGAGCCGTACTTGCTAATGCTGCCACAACTATCTGGACCGCCCGCAAAAAGACCGATGCCGAAAAAGAAGAGGAAAAGAAGGATGACAACAAAGCAGAGGACAATGCCCCGGAGGTACTCCCTGTCACTTTTCCCAACACAGCCTACGGGTTCAAAAAAAAGGTGCGTCAACAAGATGTGCTCTTTAAAAATGCAACGGTCTGGACCAACGAATCTGATGGTATCCTCGAGAATACCGATGTAATGGTAAAGAATGGAAAGATCGCACAAATTGGTGAGGACCTCTCTGCCGGAAATGCAAAAGTCATTGATGCTACTGGCATGCACTTAACCGCTGGCATTGTCGATGAACACTCCCATATAGCAGCAGCAGCCATCAATGAAGCGGGGCACAATTCTTCGGCCGAAGTGACCATCGAAGACGTGGTAGACCCTCAAGACATTGACATCTTCCGAAACCTCTCTGGCGGTGTCACTTCTATTCAGATCCTGCATGGATCCGCTAATCCCATTGGAGGTCGCTCGGCAATCATCAAGCTGAAATGGGGCGAATCTGCAGACAAGCTGCTTGACCCAAATGCCAAGCCTTTCATCAAGTTTGCCTTGGGCGAAAATGTGAAGCAAAGCAATTGGGGAGACAACAACACCGTTCGTTTCCCACAAACACGAATGGGAGTTGAACAAGTCTACATGGACTATTTCCAACGTGCTAAAGAATATGATGCCACCTGGAAAAATTACAATAAGTTATCTAGCAAGGCAAAGTCGAGGGCCAAAGCCCCACGCAAAGACGTAGAACTCGAAGCGCTAGCGCAGATCCTTAACAAGGAGCGTTTTATCTCTTGCCATTCGTATGTGCAGAGCGAGATCAATATGCTGATGAAAGTCGCAGAGCGTTTCAACTTCAACATCAACACCTTCACTCATATTTTGGAAGGATACAAAGTCGCTGACAAGATGGCCAAGCATGGGGTCGCTGGCTCTACATTCTCTGATTGGTGGGCCTACAAGTACGAAGTAAATGATGCCATCCCCCACAATGGTGCCATCATGCACAGCCAAGGGGTGTTGACTGCTTTTAATTCGGATGATGCAGAGATGTCTCGACGATTGAACCAAGAGGCTGCCAAAGCCGTAAAATATGGTGGTGTTTCCGAAGAGGAGGCTTGGAAGTTTGTCACCTTGAATCCCGCAAAGATGCTGCACATCGACGACCGTGTTGGGAGTATCAAAGTTGGAAAAGATGCCGACCTCACACTTTGGACGGACCACCCCATGTCGGTATACGCAGAAGCAGACAAGACCATGATCGAAGGTGCCATTTACTATGACCGGGAGCAGATTCCGACCATGCTTGAAAACATCAAAAAAGAGCGTAACAAGCTGATCAATATGATGTTGCTTGAGAAGAACAAGGGCATGAAGACCCAGCCTCCAAAGAAAAAGGAGAAGGTACATCTGCACTGCGACACATTGATCTATCAACAATAAGAACACGCACATGAAAACAGTATGCAACTCTTTCGGAATTACTTTGTTGTTGATAGGGCAATTTGCCTTGGCACAGCAAACACCTGCACCTAAGCAAAGTGAATCTATCTTGATCTCAGGTGTTACGGCACACATTGGCAATGGTGAAGTTATCGAAAACGCCGCCATAGGGTTCAACAATGGCAAAATCACCTACGTGGGTAGTCGGTCGGGCACCGATGCCACAAGCTTCTCTAAAGTGATCAACGCATCAGGAAAGCATGTATACCCAGGCTTTATCGCTACAAACACTTCCCTTGGATTGGCAGAGATCGATGCGGTGCGTGCCACTCGCGATTTTGATGATGTGGGCGATATGCTTCCTCACATTCGCAGCTTGATCGCCTACAATACCGAATCGAAAGTTGTGGAGAGCATGCGTCCCAACGGTGTCTTGATGGCACAGATCACACCGCGTGGCGGAATGATATCAGGAACCTCTTCTATCGTTCAATTGGATGCTTGGAATTGGGAGGACGCCGCAATCAAAGTCGACGATGCCGTCCATATGAACTGGCCTTCGACATTTAGACGTGGTCGCTGGTGGTTGGGTGAAGACCCTTCGCTAAAACCAAACAAGGACTATGCAAAGAACATGCAAAAGATCGCCTCTTTTTTCAATGGTGCTGAGACCTATCTAAAAGGCGAGCAAAAAGAAAAGAATCTACCATACACTGCTGTAAAAGGATTGTATGACGGATCACAACAATTGTTCATCCATGCCAGCAGAGAGAAAGAAATCGTTGACGCCATTGCTTGGGCTAAAGAAGAAGGTATTGAAAAGGTAGTACTGGTTCATGGCAATGAAGCACACAAGACCGCCGACCTATTGAAGAGACATCATATCCCTGTATTGATTCCAAGACCACATCGTTTGCCTGACAGCAACGATGCCGATGTAAAGCAACCTTTCAGGCTTGCAAAGATGTTGATGGACAAGGAACTTACCGTAGGCATTGAGCATGAGGGCCAGATGGAACGGATGAACACTCGAAATTTACCCTTCTATGCCGGACATTTTGTGGCCTATGGCCTTACCAAGGAACAGGCACTACAGATGATCACACAAAATGCGGCGAAGATCTTGGGCATTGACGATATGACAGGTACTTTGGAAGTAGGGAAAGATGCCACACTGTTCATCTCTGAAGGCGATGCCTTAGACATGCGCACCAATATCTTGAGCCATGCCTTCATACAAGGAAGAGCTATAAGTTTGGAGACACACCAGACCAAACTCTGGAAGCGATACATGGACAAGTACCAGGGTTCCAAATAAGCGCCTGACCATGCAAAAGCAAAAACCTCGGATTCACTCCGAGGTTTTTCATTTCTATGGCATATAGCAAATTACTTTTCTAATTCTAATGCCGTAGCTTCTTCTGGCATTTCGAAATAAGCATCCGCAATCTTTTCTTCAGACACCTCAACATTCTTGAAGACCATGGTATTTCTAGGCTCGTTTATGGTTCTGCCTTCATAGGTATACCAAGTCATTGAATTGGGCAGCAACAATCCGTTTGTCTTTTTCCAGTCGTCATAGCGAATCCACTTCACATTATCACTTTTTCCATCTTTACCATACGTCACCGTGTATCCCAACCACTCCATCTGGAAGGTCTCTGGGTTGTAATACAAATAATACTCGTCGTCTGGCGAGTCACCGATGTTCTCACCATAGGAAATCAAGATACCAGGGTAGGTCTTATCCTGAAAGACCAATGGCTCAGCTTCGGCATAGTTGATCCCATCATCGGCCAACACAAAAGGCATGGCATGGAAGTAAAAGAACAAGTTGTGATAAAAACGTGCATTGCCCTCGTAATCTCCTTCGGGATCTAGCAACCAAACTTGTTTGCCATCTGCTCCGATAGTATGCCCTTTGGTCTCGACAAGGTGTTTTCGGGTCTTCAGGTTGTTGCTGTGCTTTTCCTTTGCTTCGTCCTCCTTGATCTCATAAGTCAACGAATTCATGGTGTTCCAGTGTGACAATCCTCCATGCGCTTCAAACACTTTTCCCAATGCTTCAGGATACTGCACTCCTTCAAGTGTCGGTGCAACCCCATCATCATTTGCTTCTCCCTTTTCCTCTATTTTACAGGAGATGATCAAAAGTGCGGCGAATACTAAAATTCCTATATTTTTCATGATGTTTGGTTTTATGTATCCTAAGTCGGCAATTATCAACATACATTACGAGAATGATGTATTTTTGAAGCATGCAGCATAAAATCATTGAAAGCACGCAAAACCCACTGGTCAAAAAGTTCTTTCAGCTCAAAGAGAGCTCTAGAGTGCGAAAGCAAGAGGGTGTGTTCTTGGTCGAAGGGAAGCGAGAGATCAAATTAGCGCTTGAGGGCGGGTATCGATTAGAATCTTTGCTCTTCTGCCCTACTATATTCCCAAAGGAAACATTAGATGAATTAGCAGCAAATGATGTCCAACGTATCGAAGTGTCTACACAGGTCTACCAAAAGTTGGCACATCGCGACACTACCGAAGGACTCTTGGCAGTTGCCAAAGCAAAGTCAAACACGCTGCAAGACCTTTTACTTAGCGACGACCCGCTGATTCTTGTTGCTGAAGCTCCCGAGAAACCGGGAAACATAGGGGCCTTGTTGCGCACTGCCGATGCTGCTGACCTAGATGCAGTGATCATCGCCAATCCAAAGACCGACCTCTACAACCCCAACATCATTCGCAGCAGTGTAGGCGCCTTATTCACCAATCAAGTCGCCAGTGGCACCACGACCGAAGTCATCGATTTTCTCACCAACAAAAAAATAGATATCTATTGTGCTGCCCTGACAGCATCCCAGCCCTATCACAAACTTGATTACCGTACCGCGTCGGCCATTGCGGTAGGCACAGAAGCCACAGGATTAAGTGACGAATGGCTAAACAATGCCAAGCAGAACATCATCATCCCCATGCAGGGCAAGATCGATTCGATGAATGTATCGGTATCGGCAGCAATCCTTATTTTCGAGGCAAAGCGACAACGGGGCTTCTGACTCAGAATGACGCAACCCTCCAAAAATCTAATCATCCAACAATCCAAGCATCAAACATCATGTCTCCTACTATATTATTTTACACCATCATCGGAATACTTGTGGCAAGCTTTATAATCGACAAGGTATTAGATGCGCTGAATGCCAAACATTACAGTGACGCTATTCCTGATAAATTAGAAGATGTCTTTGACGAAACTGAATACAGAAAATCGCAAGCCTACAAGAAGACCAACTATCGTTTTGGATTAGTGACCTCTACCTTTTCGATCGCCGTCACCCTCGCCTTCTTCTTTTTGGATGGCTTCGAGATTGTAGATACCATGGCACGTGGCTTCTCGAACCATCCGATCGTGGTTGCTTTGACCTTCTTCGGGATCATCATGTTTGCCAGCGATATCATCTCCACCCCATTTTCGTACTACAGGACATTTGTCATCGAAGAAAAGTTTGGTTTCAACAAGACCACCCAAAAAACATTCTTTCTAGATAAAGTGAAAGGCTGGTTCATCTCTGCATTGCTCGGTGGCGGTATCTTGGCGCTCATCATAGGGTTCTATCAGTACACAGGAAAAGACTTCTGGGTCTATGCATGGGTGGCTATTGCAGTGTTCACTATTTTCATGAACATGTTCTACGCCAAGTTGATCGTGCCACTATTCAACAAGCAGACACCGCTTGAAGAAGGTTCGCTAAAAAATGCTATTGAAGACTATGGCAAGAAGGTAGGTTTTCAACTTGAAAACATCTTTGTGATCGATGGCTCCAAACGTTCCACCAAGGCCAATGCCTACTTTTCAGGATTTGGCACACAAAAACGGGTGACACTCTATGATACCCTGATCAACGATCTTAGCGAAGAAGAGATCGTGGCTGTATTGGCCCACGAAGTCGGGCATTTCAAAAAGAAGCATATCATCTTCAACATGGTTGCTTCCATTCTTTTGACGGGGCTCACCTTGTTCCTCTTATCACTATTCATCAACACCCCTTTACTTTCCCAGGCTTTGGGAGTAACGATCCCAAGCTTTCATATCGGGTTGGTCGCTTTCGGACTTTTGTATAGCCCCATTTCAGAGGTCACAGGCTTGATCATGAATTATTTCTCTAGAATGTTTGAATATCAGGCAGATGACTATGCCAAAGTGACCTATGCTGCCGACCCGCTCATCTCCAGCTTAAAAAAACTTTCCAAGAACAGCCTCAGCAATCTCACGCCACACCCAGCCTATGTGTTCTCACATTATTCTCATCCAACATTATTACAACGAATAAACAAGCTAAAGGCATAGTATTTGTTGTATGAGAAGAAAGATTGTACTACATTTAATTTATGGCGGTCGCTGACATAGAAAAAGAAAATAAAGAAATTGCCAAGCAGTACAAGGAATTGCTTCGTATCAGCTATCAGACCCTTTCCGCCACTGATAAGAAGATGATCCGCCAGGCATTTGACGTTGCCGTTGATGCCCACAAAGACCAACGCCGAAAATCTGGTGAAGCATACATATTTCACCCGATCTCTGTGGCCAAGATCGTTGCCTCAGAAATTGGATTGGACGCAACTTCGATTGCCGCCGCCCTGCTTCACGATGTAGTTGAAGATACCGAATACACCTTGGTAGACATCGAGCAAATGTTCGGTGAGACCGTTGCCAGGATTGTTGATGGCCTTACCAAGATCTCCAGTCTAAAAAAGGACAAGGATGTTTCACTTCAAGCAGAGAACTTCCGTAAGATGCTGCTCACCTTGCATGATGATGTCCGGGTGATCATCATCAAGATTGCCGACCGCTTGCATAACATGCTTACCATGGATGCCATGCCCGAGCATAAGCAGGTAAAGATCGCTTCGGAAACACTATACATCTATGCGCCATTGGCCCATCGCATCGGCTTGTACAACATCAAGACGCAACTTGAAGACCTAGGTCTCAAGTACACTGAGCCTGAAGTCTACAACGACATCATGGGGAAGATCGAGGCCAGCAAAGAAGATCAAGAAGCCTACATCAAAGACTTTTCGTCCATCATCGATGAGTCTCTTGACAAAGAGGGGCTCAATTATGAGATCAAAGGACGGTCCAAGTCCGTTTATTCGATACGAAAGAAAATGCTGCGGCAGAATGTCACCTTCGATGAAGTATACGACAAGTTTGCCATCAGGATCATCTATAGATCTGATCGTGCCAACGAGAAGTTTCTGGCATGGAAGATCTACTCCATAGTTACGGATCACTTCACGCCAAACCCTGTACGTCTGCGCGATTGGATCTCCTCCCCTAAATCCAATGGTTACGAAGCGCTACATATCACCGTGATGGGACCGCGCGGACATTGGGTCGAAGTACAGATACGTAGCGAGCGCATGCACGAGATCGCTGAAAAGGGATATGCAGCACATTTCAAATACAAGCATGGCGAACAGAAAGAACAAGGCATCGAGCAATGGCTCAATCGATTGCAAGAGGCCTTAGAGAATGCGGATACCAATGCCGTCGACTTTGTGGAGGAGTTCAAGCTTAACCTATACGCCAAGGAGATCTTTGTCTTTACCCCTAACGGTGAGTTGAAATCCCTTCCCAAGGGTGCTACTCCCTTAGACTTTGCCTTCAGCATACACACACAAGTAGGCATGAAGACATTGGGTGCCAAGGTGAACAACAAGATCGTTCCGCTGAACCATGAATTGAAAAGTGGTGACCAAGTAGAGATCATCACCTCAGAAAAAGCGAAGCCCAATGCCAACTGGTTAGACTATGCAACTACGGCCAGGGCACGCTCTAAAATTCGCTCATCATTGAACGAGGACAAGAAGCGCGTGGCCGTAGACGGAAAGGAGATCTTAAAACGGAAGTTACGCTCATTGAAGATCGCCTTCAACGAAAAGACGGTCAATGAACTAGTGAATCACTTCAAATTGAAGACCAGCCTAGACCTCTTCTATCGCATAGGAATTGGCACGATAGACAACCAAGGATTGAAAGACTTTGCCGCATCGCGAAGCAACACCTTTATCAACTTCTTCAAGAGCAAGATCAGAAGACCTTCTGCCACTGGTGACATTAACAAGGACGAGATCACTGCCAATTATGACCTTTTGGTCTTTGGTAAAGAAGAAGAAAAGCTAGACTATACTTTTGCAAAATGTTGCAACCCGATCCCTGGTGACAGTGTTTTCGGGTTTCTGACAGTCAATGAAGGCATTAAGGTGCATAAGAAGAATTGCCCGAATGCGGTTTCGTTGCAATCCAAATTTGCCTACCGTATCATGCCTGCCAAGTGGATCGATTCCTCACAACAGGGCTTCACTGCAAAGCTGAAGCTTTCAGGGATTGACAACTTGGGCTTGGTCAATGAGATCACCAAGGTGATCTCGAGCAACATGCATGTAAACATGCGAAACATCAACTTTGATACCGACGGTGGCACTTTCAATGGTAAGATATCTGTTGAGGTAAAGAACAAGAGCATTCTCAAAAAACTCATGGAAAACCTGAAGAAGGTCAATGGCATCCACAAGGTGCAACGGGTCTAAAAAATAACTGTAATTTTGTAGCACACCTGCAACAAACGATATGTCCGAGAACAAGAATCAAGAGATCGTAAAGAACGTCTTCACCAAATATCTGGAAGACAATGGCCAGCGTAAAACGCCTGAGCGTTATGCCATTCTGCAAGAGATCTACGATAGTGACGAGCATTTTGATATCGAGTCCCTGTATATCAAGATGAAGAATAAGAACTATCGTGTAAGCCGCGCCACACTGTACAACACCATCGAACTTTTGCAAGAATGCGGCCTAGTGAGAAGGCATCAATTTGGGCAAAATCAGGCACATTACGAGAAATCATATTTCGACAAGCAACACGACCACATCATCCTTACCGACACGGGTGAGGTCATGGAATTCTGCGACCCGCGCATCCAATCGATAAAAAAGACCATCGAAGAGGTCTTTGATGTTGAGATTCAGAATCATTCGTTGTACTTTTACGGCACCAAGAAAAGAGTGAAGAGTGAAAGATAACAGTTCAACAACACACATAAACCCATAATCACACAGACTTATCAAGTTCTAAACTATTCAACCATCAACTAACAACCAACAATTACCAACGATCAAATGGCAGTAGATCTACTCCTCGGATTGCAGTGGGGCGACGAAGGCAAGGGAAAGATTGTAGACGTCCTAACAGCAGACTACGACATTATTGCACGCTTTCAAGGCGGCCCCAATGCTGGACATACCCTAGAATTTGACGAGATCAAGCATGTGTTGCATACCATACCTTCAGGAATCTTTCATGACAATGCGGTAAATATCATCGGCAATGGGGTAGTCATCGATCCTGTGATCCTAAAGAGGGAGATCGACAGCCTAGAGAAGTACGAGGTCAATGTACGCTCTAAACTATTGGTCTCAAGAAAGGCACACCTGATCCTGCCTACGCATCGCCTGCTCGATGCAGCTTCCGAGGCAGCGAAGGGAAAGGCAAAGATCGGCTCTACCTTGAAGGGCATTGGCCCAACGTATATGGACAAGACCGGTAGAAACGGTATTCGCGTCGGCGATATCGAGTTGAAGGATTGGGAGCAGAAATACCGAAACCTTGCCAATAAGCACGAAGCCATGATCGGCTTTTATGACGTGGCCATCCAATACGACCTAAAAGAATTAGAAGAACAATTCTTTGAAGCCATAGAAACGCTACGAGCACTTACCTTTATCGATAGTGAAGAATACCTTCATCAAGCCATAAAAGCCGATAAGACCATTTTGGCAGAAGGTGCACAAGGATCACTACTAGACATTGACTTTGGCACGTACCCCTTTGTCACCTCGTCCAATACTACAGCTGCCGGTGCCTGCACAGGTTTGGGCATCGCCCCCAACAAGATAGGAGAAGTACTTGGGATATTCAAAGCCTATACGACACGTGTGGGCAGCGGCCCCTTCCCTACCGAACTTTTCGATGAAATTGGAGAGACCATGGGTCGCGTGGGTCGTGAATTTGGCGCAACCACAGGACGAAAGCGCCGCTGTGGATGGCTAGACCTAGTAGCACTAAAGTATGCGGTGCAGGTCAATGGCGTGACCCAATTGATGATGATGAAAGGCGACGTGCTCTCTGGATTCAAGACACTAAAAGTATGCACTGGTTATAGATACAAAGGCGAGACCATTCATCACTTGCCATATAATATCGAGGAAGAGAACATCACGCCTATCTACACGGAACTCAAAGGCTGGGACGAAGACCTTACCCAGATGACCACCAAAGAAGAGCTTCCTGCTACACTGATCGACTATATCGAATTTTTAGAGAAGGAGCTGGAAGTGCCGATAAAGATCGTTTCGGTAGGGCCAGACAGAAAGCAGACGATCTATCGCTAGAGATTGTTTGAATTTTTACAGTAGAGCTTCTATAGGTCATTTTTAATGCAGCATGAATTAAATTTGATGATACATAGCTAATTCAGGAAAATTTAACGAAATAATGCGCAAAAAAGAGCATAAAAAAATAATTGATAGAAATTCAAACAGCCTCTTGGTCCTAAATTCCTCTTAATCCGTTATTCGCTTCCGCAAAAAGCGTTAATTTTGGCGCAAATCGTTAGGATTTGAAGCATTTTCCAATCATAATCATTGCCCTGTTTTTAGGTGGTTTACTTTCATTTTCACAAGAAAGCAAGAAGATCATCATTAAAAGTGCAGGGTCTTTCAATCAGGATGAGAACCGTTTGCCTGGTGCCAAGATCCTGAGCAGTCGCGGCAATGTGCGGGTGCAACTCGCCCATGAAGGTGTTGACGTATGGTCTGATCGTGCTGTATATCAAGGCGAAAAGAATTTTTTCCGTGCTTACGGAAACGTCATCTTGAAACAAGGTGACACGGTGACCATGACCAGCAACTATATCGAGTATGACGGAAACACCAAACTGGCCATTTCCAGAGAGAAGGTAAACCTAAAGACTCCTGAACATACACTAGACACCGACACACTCTATTTTGACCGAAACAAACAACAAGCCTATTACAGAGATGGTGGTACGGTGCGCGACAGCGCCACCACGCTAAAAAGCAAGCGCGGTAAATACTTCCTCGAGATCAACAAGTACGAGTTTCTATCGGACGTTGAGATACGAAATCCCGAGTACGAGCTTAACTCTACCAAGCTAGATTATTACACTGACAGCAAACATGCGTACATGTACGGGCCTTCTACCATCATCGGAAAGGAGTACGACATCTACTGCGAACGTGGTTTTTATGACACGGAAAGAGAAGAAGGGTTCTTCATCAAGAATTCTACGATCAACTACAACAATCGAAAGATCCAGGGAGACAGCCTATATTTTGACAATGTCCGACAATTTTCTTCTGCGAGCAATAACATCACACTTACCGACACGATCAATAAGACCATTGTACGTGGGCATTATGCCGAAGTCTTCAAAGCAAGAGATTCGGCCTTCATCACAAAACGCGCCGTGGCCATAAACCTCATCGAACAAGACTCTATGTACATCCATGCCGACACCTTGATGGTCACGGGCCCTGAAGACAACCGTATCATTCGCGGGTTTAGAGGAGTGAGATTTTATAAGACTGACCTCAGTGGTAAATGCGATTCTATTCATGTAAATCAAAAGGTAGGGATCACAAAACTCCTCAGAAGGCCCATTCTATGGAATGGTGAGAATCAAATGACCGGGGACACTGTTCACCTACTTTCAAATGTCGAAACTGAAAAGTTAGATTCGCTAAAAGTGATCAACAACGCTTTTGTAGTTCAAAAGGATAGTCTTAGCGATAACGGTTTCAATCAAGTAAAGGGAATCAATCTGCTTGGCAAGTTTGAAGAGAACGAGTTGAAGCTGGCCGACATGGTCAAGAATCCCGAAATGATCTACTATGTGTATGGTGATGATGGTGAGTTCATAGGCATCAACAAGACCATCTGCAATATTAAGATCCGCATGGAAATGTCTCCTGACGAAGGAATCCAAGACGTTACCTTCTTTGGTGAACCCAACGGTGATATCTTTCCAGACAAAGACCTACCAAAGAATGCACGTCGCTTGCGAGGGTTTGAATGGTATGGTGACGAGAGGGTCACTTCAAAGGACGATCTCTTTGACGAGGAGGATGAAAATATCAAACTTCCCAAGATCCAGGGGGTCGACCAACCTTTTGATTTCGATTTTGATGAAGACCTCATCGACCTAGAATCGAAAAAGCAGGAGGAGGAGGAAAAGAAAAGACCTCCCCTTAAAAACACGTCAAAGGCCATCGAGCCCAATACTCCGAAGAAACCCGTGCAATGATCCGCGACGATTTCTTTCAATTCCAAGCACAGACCACGTCGCATCCGTTAGCCATGGAGGTCTCACACGCCAAAGGCAGCTACATCTATGATACGTCGGGCAAGGTCTATTTAGACTTTGTGGCAGGCGTATCGGCCTGTTCATTGGGACACCAACATCCAAACGTGATGCATGCTATAAAGACTCAGCTAGACAAGTATCTGCATGTCATGGTATATGGTGAGTACATTCAACGACCTGCCGTTGAGTTCACCAAACTTCTTGCTGCACAACTGCCAAGACCTTTGGAGGCGACGTACCTGACCAATTCAGGCACCGAGGCCACAGAAGGTGCTTTGAAACTTGCCAAGCGCATTACTGGCAGAACAGAGTTGGTCGCAGCCCATCATGCATACCATGGCAACACGCAAGGTGCTATGAGCGTGATGGGATTTGAAGAACGAAAGCAAGCGTATCGTCCTTTGTTACCAGATGTTCGCTTTATTGAATTCAACAGCGAAGATGACCTAGGAAAGATCACCGAACGTACCGCAGGCGTGATCTTAGAGACCATTCAAGGCGGCGCTGGTTTTGTTGGGCCCACCAACGATTACCTCAAAAAAGTACGCCAACGTTGTGATGAGGTAGGCGCCATGCTCATTCTAGATGAAATTCAACCTGGATTTGGAAGAACTGGAAAACTCTTTGGTTTTCAGCACTACGATACGGTGCCTGATATTTTGGTAATGGGCAAAGGTATGGGTGGTGGCATGCCCGTGGGTGCCTTTACAGCTTCTAGTGAGCATATGAAGCTTTTACAAAACCATCCAAAGCTTGGCCACATTACCACTTTTGGCGGTCATCCAGTCATAGCCTCGGCCTGTTTGGCAACACTTCAAACCCTTCTGGAGAGCAATTTGGTCGAAGAAACACTTCAAAAGGAGCAGCTATTCCGGTCTTTACTAATTCACCCCAAGATCAGAGAGATTCGTGGAAAAGGACTCATGCTGGCACTCATGCTAGCAGATGCAGAGACGGTCAACAAAGTTGTTCTGTCATGCCAAGACAAAGGCTTGATCCTCTTCTGGTTATTGTTCGAGCCTAGCGCTGTACGCATTACACCGCCATTGACCATCTCTGAAGAAGAGATCCGAAAGGGATGTGGCATCATTCTTGAGGTTCTCAATGAAAGCTAGCATTAGCTGGCACGACTAAAACACAACTTTCCGACCACGGCCAAGGCTGTTGATTACTTTGTTAAAAACAAGAACGCACAGCTTGAAGAATCAAAAAGATCAAACGCTACTTTTAAATGAGTCAAAATGAAAGACGATTCGCCTATGCAATACGGTTCTTACGATGATGAGAAGTTAGCGGTGTCTCGATTCGAGTCGATGCTAAAGACCAACGACGTTTTCTTCTTCGATTCACAAGAGTTCGAGAATATCATTCAGCACTATCTAGAGCTTGGGAAAGTAGCCCTTGCACACAAGGCCATCAAACTAGGTCTGGAACAACATCCCACCAACACAACACTAAAGCTATTACAGGTTGAGCTACTTGTCTTTGAGAACAAGTTAGACCTAGCCGAGAAGTTATTGGACGAGCTATACGAAATGGAGCCCACCAACGACGAGGTCTTCATTCAAAAAGCCAGCATCCTTTCTAAAAAGGACCAGCATGAAAAAGCGATCGACTCTTTGAAAATTGCTCTTTCGTACACCAACGACCCTTCTGATGTGTACTCGCTTTTGGGCATGGAGTATCTGTTCTTGGATGATTTTGAAAGCGCGAAGAGTTGCTTCTTAGAATGTTTGGCCGATGATGAGCAAGACTATTCTGCATTATACAACGTGATCTATTGCTTCGATTACCTGCAAGACCCAGATGGCGCTATTTCGTTCTTGAATGATTACTTGGACGGAAATCCATACAGTGAAGTTGCTTGGCATCAACTTGGGAAGCAGTTCATCGAAAAGAAGATGTTGAAGGAAGCGCTTGCCGCTTATGATTTCGCCATCATCTGCGATGACACCTTTATCGGCGCCTATCTTGAAAAGGGAAAAGTACTCGAAGCATTGGGCAAGTATAACGAGGCCATCGAGAATTACGAGATCACGCTTCAACTAGACGACCCCACCTCATTTGCCTATCTACGCATGGGCTTGTGCCACGAACACTTGGGCAATGACAAGTTGGCCTTGAGTTTCTATCGAAAGACCGTACATGAAGACCCCTTGCTGGATAAGGGCTGGATCGCCATCACAGACTTTTACCTCAAGCAAAAGAACTACCAGAAAGCCAGATATTACAATAACAAGGCCATCAACATAGACTCTGAGAATGTCGCTTATTGGAAGCGAAGTGCCAGGATCAATACCGCGCTAAATTTCTTGGAGGAAGCAGACCTTGCCTATAAGAAGACCATCGAGTTAGGGAATTACGAATTACAGACCTGGTTGGCATGGGCAAAAGTGCAGCATCAGCTAGGCGAAACCGAGGATGCCGTACATACGTTGCTACAAGCATCAGAATTCTACCCTGAAAACCCACAGATCAGTTACCACCTAGCCGGTCTGTACTTCTCGCTCTCGCAGGTGACCAAAGGGCAATATCACCTGAAGAATGGCCTGATGGAAGATTTTGATTCGCACATCATGATGGAAGACCTGTTCCCAAAAGTATTCAATAGAAAAAGCGTTAAGAATATTATAACAGCTTACAAGAAACCGTCTGCCCAGTAATCCCTACATTTGCGTTCGCTAACCATTGATCATGCAACGCAGATTTTCCGACTATCTTATTGTTACGCTGAAAGGGATGGCCATGGGCGCAGCCGATGTAGTGCCTGGTGTCTCTGGTGGGACCATTGCTCTCATCTCTGGCATTTATGAAGAGTTGATCACCAGCATCAACAATATCAACTTCACCTTACTGAGAACACTTCGAAAGGAAGGCCTTAAAAGCGCTTGGCTTAAAGCCAACGGCAACTTTCTGTTGGCGCTTTTTGCTGGCATCTTGTTCAGCGTGTTCTCATTGGCCAAAGGCATCGGTTGGCTGTTGGAGAACAAACCCATATTGCTGTGGTCCTTTTTCTTTGGGCTTGTGGTGGCCAGTATCCTGTATGTAATCCGGCAGATCACAAAATTCAACATCACCACCATTGTTCTGCTTATCGTTGGAAGTTTCATCGGCTATTGCATTACCATAGTACCACCTCTGGGAAACAGCACCGAAGCCTTATGGTTCTTATTCTTGGCAGGTGCCTTGGCTAGTTGCGCCATGATATTGCCAGGTATCTCAGGAGCCTTCATCTTTGTCTTGCTAGGTGCCTATCAAACCGCTTTACAAGCAGTTGACGAACAAAATTTCAAGGTCATCATCGTAGTGATGCTAGGAGCTGTCATCGGGCTATTGAGCTTTTCAAAATTGTTGAAGTGGACCTTCACCAACTACCGAAACCAGACCTTGGCCATATTAACCGGCTTCATAGTCGGCTCTTTGAACAAGATCTGGCCTTGGAAAGAGACGCTCACGTGGCGTACAAATTCGCACGGTGAGCAAGTACCTTTGCTCCAAAAAAGCATTTCCCCTTTTTCTTTTGATGGCGAACCACAGCTACTTTGGGCCATTGTACTAGCGATCGCTGGTTTTCTGACTATATTTATTCTTGAACGATTAGCACAAAAACGATAATGTACAACACCGCTCGGACATTTCCTGACAAGGTATTTCTGGTCATCAAAGGATTGGCCATGGGCACTGCCAACAAAGTACCAGGAGTTTCGGGAGGTATCGTTGCTTTTGTCGCAGGTTTCTACGAAGAGTTCATCTATGCATTGCAACGCATCAACGGCAAGGCATTTAAGCTTTTTATCAACGGAAGATTCAAGAGTTTTTATCAATACATCCATGGGCGTTTTCTAACACTGCTCATCCTGGGCATGGTCATCAGCTATTTTAGCGTCTCTAAGCTACTAGATTACTTCATCGAAAAGAAGGAACTATACGTATGGGCTGCCTTTTTTGGCATGATCATCGGGTCTATATGGTACATCGCCAAAGATTTCAAAGCATGGAATTACAAGACCATCATTTCATTCATCATAGGGATCAGTGTTGGGATCGGTATCAGCTTGCTAAGCCCTGCTACTGAAAATGATGCGCTTTGGTTTGTGTTCATCTGCGGGATGATCAGTGTATCGGGCATGACACTACCTGGCCTCTCTGGCTCTTTCATCTTGATATTGCTAGGGAACTATGTTCTCTTGTTGGTAGACTCCGTCAATGCACTCTACGACACCTTTGCCGACCTTTTTTCAGGAGATGTGAGTTTTCTGCAAGACCCAGAACGTATCAGGCTACTAAAGGTGTTGGCCATCTTTACCCTAGGTTCATTAGCTGGTTTGGTCACCTTCTCGCACCTATTGAATTTTGTGCTAAAGCATTACAAGAACATCACCTCGACTACCATTATGGGCTTCATCACAGGGTCATTAGGAACTGTGTGGCCCTGGAAGGAAACCTTATACAAGAAAGATACACTAGGGCAAACCATGTTTGCTTCCGATGGCAGCATGGTCGTGGCAAACTACCGCCGCTATTTGCCTGAGATCAATTCGGCAGAGACCTGGATAGCTATTGGGTTCGTTATCTTTGGCATTCTTATTGTGCTAGCACTGGATCAGTATGGAAAACGCACACGAGATGTCAAGTAAGGTCTTTGGTCTCTTGGGAAGGAACATTAGCTACTCCTTCTCCAAAGGGTATTTTACGCAAAAATTCAAGGAACTTTCGCTAGATGACCATCTGTACAGAAACTTCGACATTCAAAACATTGATGAGCTTGAAGGTGAATTGAAGCGATTTCCCGAATTGAGGGGAATGAACGTTACCATCCCCTACAAGCAAGAGGTAATGGGTCATCTCGATGACCTAAGCCCGCTGGCCGAGGCGATCGGTGCCGTAAACACCATTCAATTCACTTCTGAAGGGAAGCGCATTGGGCACAATACCGACTTCTTCGGTTTTAGAGACTCATTACTGCCATTGTTACAGCCCATTCATCAAAAAGCCTTGATCTTAGGAACAGGTGGTGCCTCGAAAGCTGTGGCACACATGTTTGAAACAGAAGGTATTCCGTTCCAGTTTGTGTCACGCACAAAGAAAGAAGGGCAACTCACCTATTCAGCACTCGACGAAAATACCATCGCTTCATATCAGATCATCGTGAATTGCACACCCCTTGGCACCTTCCCAAATATCGAGGATCGCCCAAAGCTACCTTATCAATTCATCACCGACAGCCATCTATTGTATGACCTGATCTACAATCCGGCCGAGACAACATTCCTCAAAAGAGGAAGGGAAAAAGGAGCAATCGTCATCAATGGGCTTCGCATGCTAGAGCTCCAAGCCGAGAAGTCTTGGGAGATCTGGAACAGCTAACAGGATTTTCCCCTTAATATCTCAAACCCTTGCCGATTTGCCCTGTTGTTAGTATCTTCGATGTACAAAGCATTGATGAACCGTAACCAGCAGAAGGATGTTAGAAGAGAACCCCGATAACCTGCCCCTGGCAGATGGACAACAAGAGGAGAGCACCACTTCAAAAGAGACCGTAACCGACACTCAACAGACCACGAAAGAGACTACCGCTTCCGAAGAGCCCGTTACTCAGGCAAGCACAACAGAAACAGAAGAACTTCACATTGAAGAAGCTCCCGAAACAGGAGAAAAGACTTCGCAAGAGCATGAGGAGGCCGTAAACGAGTTAGATAATTCCGTTGCCGAGGACGCCGAGGACGAAGCCACAAAAGAGCGCCATGAAATTCCAAAGCTAGACTACCACAGCATGAGTCTCTTTGAACTCGTAAACGAGTTTGAAAAATTGGTGAAGAATGAAAAGATACAGGCCATCAAGGAGCACGTAGGTGAAATTCGCCAGGAATTCAATCAAAAATATCAAGCACTATACGAAGAAAAAAAGCATGAGTTCGTTGAAAATGGCGGGCAAGAAACGGACTTCTATTTTTCTTCTGATGACAAGAAGCGCTTCAACAGCGTATACCACGATTACAAAGAGAAGCGCAATGCCCATTACAAGTCACTAGAACAAGATCTGAAACAGAACCTAGCCAACAGACTTGAGATCATAGAGGAGTTGAAGGGATTGATCAGTGTTGAGGAGAATATAAACACCACCTACAAGCATTTTAAAGAGTTGCAGCAACGTTGGCGCGAAGCGGGTCCGGTTCCCAGAATGCAATACAACAATGTCTGGCGTACCTACCATCACCATGTAGAGCGTTTTTACGATTTTCTTCATTTGAATCGCGATTTACGCGACCTAGACTTCAAACACAACCTCGAAGAGAAACAAAAACTCATAGAAAAGGCAAAAGCACTGGATTCTTATGAGGACCTTGGTAAGGCGTTTAGAGAATTGCAAACCTTGCATCGGATCTGGAAGGAAGAGATCGGCCCCGTAGCAAGGGAACAGCGCGAAGAACTCTGGCAACAATTCAGTGCCGCCACGAAAGTAATTCATGACAAACGTCAAGACCATCTTAAGAACCTGGATGCCATCTACGAACAAAATCTGGCCAAGAAACAAGAGATCATAGGAAAGATACAGGAGGTAGCTTCGGAAACTGTTACTTCCCATGGCACATGGCAAAAAAAGATACGAGAGGTCGAGGCACTTCGCGAATCATTTTTTAAAGCAGGTCGCGTGCCACAAAAAAATAATGAAGAGACATGGGCCCGCTTCAAAGAGTCCGTGCGAAGTTTCAATAGAAACAAGAATGCCTTTTACAAATCCCTAAAGAAGGACCAACAGGCCAACCTTCACAAGAAACTAGAACTAGTAAAGCTTGCCGAATCGCTAAAAGATAGCGACGACTGGGGCACGACCACCCCCACCATGAAGAAGATCCAGCAAGATTGGAAGAAGATAGGCCATGTACCGAGAAAGTTCTCTGACAAGGTGTGGAATGAATTTAAAGCGGCATGCAACCATTACTTTGACCGTCTGCATGCGCAGCGCAATGAGGCAAATAAAGAAGAGAGCGAGGCCTTTGACAAGAAAAAAGCTTTTCTAGATGACCTGAAGAAATTTAAAGTTACTGGCAACAACGATGCTGACTTAGAAACCATCAGGCAAAAGATCACTGAATGGAAGAGCCTAGGCCGAGTTCCGTTTAACAAGCGAAATATCGAGGGGCAATTCAATAAAGCACTTGACGGACTCTTTGCCGCTATGAAAATGGACCGTACAGAATCTGAGATGATTCGCTACGATGTTCGCTTAAGTGGCATCTTAGATGACGACATCGCCTTGAGAAAAGAAAGAACCTTCATCAACAGAAAGATCGACGAGGCCAAAGGAGAGATCAATCAACTGGAAAATAATCTTCAGTTCTTTTCGAACAGCAGTGAAGAGAATCCGCTGGTAAAAGAGGTGTACAAAAATCTAGAACGACATAAGAATGCCCTGGCCATTTGGCAGGCTAAGCTTCATAAGTTGAAGAGCTTATAGCTGTTTCGCTTCTTCCCAGAAAACGTCCATCTCTGCCAGCGACATGTCTTTGAGGGATTTGCCCAGCGCCTTGGCTTTCTGTTCCAGGTACTGAAAACGTTTGGTAAATTTCTTATTAGTACGTTCTAGCGCATTCTCTGGGTTTACATCTAAAAAGCGCGCATAGTTCACCATGGAGAAAAGCACATCACCAAATTCGGCTTCGATCTTATCGCCATCGCCCGCCCTTACTTCCTCTTGAAATTCTTGCAATTCTTCTTGAAGTTTTTCCCAAACTTGTTCTGGCACTTCCCAATCAAAGCCAACACCCGACACTTTATCTTGTATGCGATTGGCTTTCACCAAGGCAGGAAGGTTACGCGGAACACCTTCCAGAACGCTTTTCTTACCTTCCTTTAGTTTTAGGTTTTCCCAGTTCCGCTTCACTTCTTCTTCATCCTTCACGGCTACATCGCCATAGATATGTGGGTGGCGATCGATCAGCTTCTCACAAATGCCATTGGCAACATCGGCTATATCAAAATCATTGGTCTCGCTACCGATCTTTGCATAGAATACGATATGTAGCAACAAGTCGCCTAATTCG
Organism: Flavobacteriaceae bacterium; assembly: GCA_028284745.1. Taxonomy (GTDB): domain Bacteria; phylum Bacteroidota; class Bacteroidia; order Flavobacteriales; family Flavobacteriaceae; genus JANQRC01. The sequence goes on along the minus strand of JANQRC010000046.1, from coordinate 51,582 downwards.
CTCTTCACCTCATCTAGATCATTATCCAAGATAGCATCGCCCAATTCATAGGTTTCTTCGATCGTGAGATGGCGAAGGCTTTGTAGGGTCTGCTTCTTGTCCCAGGGGCATTGCTTGCGAAGTTGGTCCATGATCGTCAGAAGCCTGTCAAAAGCCGCGAGCTGTTCTTTTCGTGTATTCTTCATCTTTTGAAATAAGTATCTTCTTTAAGAATAGTTGAGAACACAACGCCCGACCTAATTGGCCGGGCGTTTCTATTCTGTTTCTATCAACATGTTACTTGGCCACGTTTACAGCACGTGTTTCGCGTATCACGGTAACCTTTACCTGACCGGGGTAGGTCATATCGGTCTGTATCTTTTGTGATATCTCGAAAGAAAGCTGTGCTGCCATGTCATCACTCACTTTTTCGCTTTCTACGATGACACGCAACTCTCTGCCCGCCTGGATAGCATATGCCTTCTGAACACCATTGAAACCAAAAGCAATGGCTTCAAGATCTTTAAGTCGCTGAATGTAACTGTCTAGGATCTGCCTTCTAGCACCGGGTCTTGCGCCTGAGATCGCATCGCATACCTGTACGATGGGAGAGATCAAATACTTCATCTCTATCTCGTCGTGGTGTGCGCCTATGGCATTGCATACTTCTTTCTTCTCCCCGTATTTCTCTGCCCACTGCATCCCCAATATTGCGTGTGGTAGCTCGATCTCTTCTTCGGGCACTTTGCCGATATCATGCAACAGGCCTGCTCTTTTGGCCATCTTTGTATTTAGACCTAGTTCAGCGGCCATAATACCACATAGCTTGGCTACCTCACGAGAGTGCTGCAGCAGGTTTTGACCATAAGAGGAACGATACTTCATTCTACCTACCGTCTTGATAAGCTCTGGGTGCAAGCCATGAATACCAAGGTCTATCACGGTACGTTTTCCTACTTCAATGATCTCTTGGTCTATGCTCTTTCGAACCTTTTTCACGACTTCTTCTATGCGAGCAGGGTGAATTCGACCATCAGTAACAAGGCGGTGCAATGAGAGACGCGCCACTTCCCTACGTACAGGATCGAAACATGAAAGGATGATCGCCTCGGGGGTATCGTCTACAATGATCTCTACACCTGTAGCCGCTTCGATGGCGCGAATATTACGGCCTTCACGACCAATGATCCGTCCTTTTACATCGTCAGACTCTAAATTGAATACAGAGACACAATTGTCTATCGTCTCTTCGGTACCTACGCGCTGTATGGTATTGATCACGATCTTCTTCGCTTCTTGCTGGGCGGTGAGCTTGGCTTCCTCCATCTTGTCCTGGATGTATGCCATGGCATCGCTCTTCGCCTCTGATTTTAACGATTCCATCAGCTGTTCTTTGGCATCATCGGCCGAGAGCCCAGAAATAACCTCTAGCTGCTCTACTTGACTTCTGTGGAGTCTTTCAATCTCTGCTTTTTTCTTCTCAAGAAACTCAGCTCTGAAATCGTAATCCTTCAGTTTTTCCTCCAGTTGTTGATTCAGTTTCTTGTTTCTCGAAAGCTCTGAAGATACCTGAGACTCTTTGTCTCGTGTACGCTTTTCGGCATCTGCCATCTTCTTGTCTCTTGCCAAGATCTCCTTTTCGTGCTCGGCCTTTAACTCTAAAAAGCGTTCTTTCGCTTTGAATATCTTATCTTTCTTTATGCTCTCTCCTTCTCGCTGTGCATCCTTGATCATGCTTTCGGCGTCTTTCTTGGCATTTGCCAATACTTTCGAGGCATTTCCTTTCTCTAGCATCTTAGCAATGACAAATCCTATTACAAGACCTATCACAGCTACAACGGCGGCGGTAGTAACTATATCCATAGTATCATTCTCAATTTGTAAAATAAAAAAAGCCTACATTGACCAAAGAGTTTAGTATAAACTCCGAAAAAACAGGATTAGGGCTAACAAACTGTTCAAGGATCCGTTCGAGGACGGCATGCTTTTGCAGCTTAAACTCACCCTTTATAAATGTATAGTGTTGAGTTTATCAAACAAGTTGCGATCAATGTAGGCAGTAACCTTATGTTATTTTAAAGAACGTATCTTACGAGTTTGTGGAAGCAAGAAGTTTATTAAGCTTCTTCAGTCGTTCCTCCAACTCTGTATTGTCATTTTCCTTGTCAATACCTCGCTGTTCAACTTGTGCAGCAAATTGAAGTGCGCACATGGCCAGCACATCTTGCTTGTCTCGAACAGCATAACTTTCCTCGAATTTCTTGATCATGGCCTCTATATTTTTAGTGGCCTTGCGCAATCCTTCTTCTTGCGTCGCATCGATCGTTAGTGGATACACCCGATCGGCGATGGAAAGCTTTATTTTCAATTTATCGGCCATTGTGTTGTCTTTCTGCTATTCTGAGAGCTGCGCAATGCAATGGTCGATCTCTCGTATTAAGGTATTTATCTTTAATTTGGCTTGTTTGGCGCTTTCGCTACTGCCCAATATTGAATTTGCCATCTTGAGCGATTCGTATTTTCCTTCCCAATCGGCGATCACGGCACTTTGTTGCTCTGATCGCTGCTGTGAATCATTCAGCTCGCTCTTTAATCGTTGGTTCTCCTGTTTCAATGTCTCAAGTTGCTCAAGCACCTTGTACAGGTTAACTTCTAGCGAATCAAGGAAATGCGAGACTTCACTCATAGAAGCAATTTCAATATCGTATCATAACAAAGTTAAGATACCTTTGCAAACTTAGCAACTGTTTGGCGTACTTTTTGAGATACTCTCAAAAAGAGAGCTTCGACAAGGTTCTCAATTCATATTTTTTTTAATGAAATAACGGGCTTCACTCCCAAAAAGAATTATTTTAGCAACCATGCAGCAGACAATGAAGCTACTTTTATCAAGCATCTTGATGCTTATTGCTAGCATCGCCACATCACAGACAGACCATCCCCAAGATTTTAGGCATCCGTTAGACATCCCATTGTTGTTATCGGGCACATTTGGCGAATTGCGCGCTGACCATTTTCATTCTGGGATCGATATCAAGACCCAGAAGCGCCAAGGGTTGAAGGTCTATTCGGTCGGTGATGGCCATGTGTCTCGCATCAAGGTTTCGCTTTGGGGGTTTGGCAAGGCACTTTATGTTACGCACCCCAACGGATACACCTCGGTATATGCCCATCTGCAAAAGTTTTCCCCAGAGATCGAAGCCTATGTGAAAAAGCGACAATATACTCAGGAAGTCTATGAGCTTGAACTTTTTCCCACCCCTGATGAATTGACGTTCTCTAAAGGTGATGTCATTGCCTTCAGCGGCAATAGTGGCGGATCAGGCGGTCCCCACCTGCATTTCGAGATCCGAGACACCTCGACCGAGAAGCCCATCAATCCACTTCTTTTTGGCATGGAGGTGAAAGACAGTCGCAAACCATTGTTACAAGCGGCTTTTGCCTACCCGTTACACACTGAAGCACAAGTAAACCAATCTAACAAGTTGGTCTCATTGAATTTCAAACCAAATGCAGATGGAATCTACGTTGCAGATAAGATCTATGCAACCGGAAAAGTAGGTTTTGGCATCAATAGCTATGACCGACAAGACCTAGCCTACAATAAGAATGGCGTATACAAGGTGACTACTTTTTTAAACGGAAATCCTAAGTTCTCGTACGACTTTGAAACGTTTTCCTTTGGTGAGACACGCTACATCAACACCCTTATCGATTATGCGAGATACAAGCAGAAAAAGCAACGAGTTCAGCGCCTTTTTAAAACTCCTGCCAATGTACTTAGCATCTATGATAACGCTGATGACGGAATCTTTGAGTTCCAAGATGGGCACACGTACGACATCAAAATAGAAATACTGGACTTTCACGGAAATATGACCACTTTGGTAATTCCTGTGGAAGGAAAGAAGATGGAAACCCTTCACCCTGAAAAAGTGGCCGCCACCGATAAATTCGTCATCGCTGGCAGGGACAATCTCTACCAAGTGGGCAATGCTTCCGTATTCTTCCCTAAGAATACATTCTACGAGAATTTCTATGCAGACATCAAAAAGTCTGGAGACACACTTTACGTTCATGACATCACAGTTCCTGTCCGCAAACGCTATACGATCTCTATGGATGTCTCTAAACATGCAGAAGCTGAGAAGGAGAAACTATTCATCGCAAACTTGACCAATAAGGGAGAGCCTAGCTATAATCGCACTTACAAGAAAGGCAATACATTTTCAACAAGAATGAAGACGCTCGGCACCTTCTTCTTAGAAAAAGATACGGTCGCGCCAACAGTCGTTCCAGCAAACTTCAAGGAAGGAAAGTGGCTGTCTAACTACAACTATCTCAGAGTCAAGGTCCAAGACGACCTCAGCGGCATAAAAACCTACAAAGGCACCATCGATGGCATGTGGATACTTTTTGAATATGAGCCAAAGACAAAAATGCTTACCTATAATTTTAGTGACAAAAGATTAGAAGGCACAAAACATCTTTTAGAGATGGTCGTTACTGATAATGTAGGAAATAGCACTACTTTTACAAGCACATTTTTTAGGAAAGAATAAATAAACACCATGCCCAGAAAGCTGATCCCTGCCTTGCTTGGCCTTTTTTTCTCTTTGATATGCATACATGCTGCCTGGGCACAGTCGGCTACCATACGAGGTGTCGTTCTAGACGACGACGACAACCCGATACCCGATGTTAACATCAATGTTGAAGCTGATGGCACCCAGACCAATGAAAACGGTTTTTATGAAATAGCGGTGACTGCAGAGCGACAACTCACCGTTATATTCAGTCACATATCGCACAAAAATGTTTCGGTATCGGTACGTTTGAACGATGGAGAGGATTTTGAATTGAATCCTGTGATGAGCACTCAAGTTGAGCAAATTGGTGAAGTAGTTGTGACCGCCAACCGAAGGAAAGCCGTACAGGGGATCACCAACATTTCACCAAGGACCATACGATTGATCCCGGGCGCCAATGCGGGTGTTGAAAATTTATTGAAGTCACTGCCTGGCGTAAGTTCGAATAACGAGCTCAGTACCCAATACTCGGTACGTGGTGGCAACTACGACGAGAATCTCGTCTATGTGAACGAGATCGAAGTATACCGTCCATTCTTGATCCGCTCAGGACAGCAAGAAGGACTGAGCTTTATCAACCCAGACCTTGTACAAAACGTAGATTTCTCCGCAGGTGGGTTTCAAGCAAAATATGGCGATAAGCTTTCTTCAGTCTTAGATATCACCTATAAGAATCCCGTAGGGTTTGGCGCTGGCCTTGAAGCCAGTTTGCTCGGCGGAAGCATCTATGCCGAAGGCGTTTCGCCTAATGGAAAGCTTTCGGGCATCGTAGGTGCGCGCTACAGAGACAACAGCTTGTTAGTAAACAGCCAACAGACCGAGACCAATTTTAGACCGCGCTTCATCGATGCGCAGACCTATCTCACCTATCGTTTCTCTAGCAAGTTCCACCTAAATCTTTTAGGGAACATCGCATTGAACAAATACGATCACGTGCCATTGACACGCCAGACCAATTTTGGCACCATCGCAGATCCACAAGCATTGCTCATCTTCTATGAGGGGCAGGAAGAGGATCAGTTCAACACCTATTTTGGAGCGTTCAAGGCAAATTATTTCCCGACGGAAAACTTGAATTTTCGTTTTATTGGTTCTGCCTTCCACACTACTGAACAAGAGCATTTCGATATCCTGGCACAGTATCGCCTCGGGGAAGTGAACACAAACATCGGTGATGAGAACTTTGGCGAAGTAGAATTTACCGAAGGTATCGGTTCTCAACTCACACATGCTCGAAACGACCTAGATGCACTGATCTTCAGTGCTGCGCACAAAGGCACTTGGACCAAAGACGAGCACCAGATCGATTGGGGCGTTCGCTATCGTCGCGAAGATATTCGTGACCGCATCGTAGAGTGGGAAGTCATCGACTCGGCTGGTTTTTCAATACGCCCCCCTTTTCCCGGATTGGGAAATCCGCAGCCTGAAGCACCTTTTACCGCACCTTTGGTCCCTTTTCAAAGTGTACGTGCCAGAAACAATGTGGTCATCGACCGTGTAACAGGCTATGGGCAATACAGTCGAAAAACTCTCTGGGGCAACAGTGAAATATGGTACAATGTGGGTGTTCGCGCACAGAATTGGAATGTAAGCGGTGATGGCCTAGAAAGTAGTTCGCAAACTGTTTTCAGCCCAAGGGCACAGTTTGCCATCAAACCTGACTGGAAACGTGACATGCTTTTTCGGATCTCTGGAGGTTTGTATCATCAGCCTCCATTCTACCGAGAGCTGCGTGATTCGCTCGGCACGGTACGACCCAATGTGAAGGCTCAACAATCTGTTCATATAGTGGCTGGCAATGATTATAGCTTTCAGCTTTGGAAGCGCCCCTTCAAGCTTACTTCTGAGATCTACTACAAGAACTTGACCGATGTGAATCCCTATACCATTGAAAATGTTCGCATCCGCTATCGAGCCAGAAACAATGCGACGGCCTATGCTTATGGCCTAGACATGCGACTGAATGGTGAGTTTGTACCTGGTACCGAATCCTGGATCAGTTTTGGCTATCTAAAGACAGAAGAGAACATAGACAATCGCGGAGACATCCCACGGCCTACCGACCAGCGGTTGAAGTTTGCAATGCTCTTCCAGGATTATGTGCCGCGCATCCCAGACCTTAAAATGTACCTTAATTTGGTCTACAATACGGGTGTGCCTGGCGGATCCCCGAGTTACGCAGACCCTTATCAGTTTCAAAATAGATTGCCAGATTACCGTCGTGCAGATCTTGGTGTCTCGTATGTGTTTGCAGATGGTAAGAAAAGCTATCCCAAAGGGCATTGGCTACACCGTTTTAAAGAGTTGAGTGCTGGCGTTGAGATCTTCAATATCTTTGACAATGTAAACTCCATCACCAATATTTGGGTACGTGATGTGTATACGCAACGGCAGTTTGCTGTGCCTAATTTTATGACGCGAAGAGTGTTTAATGTAAAACTAGCTGCTAGATTCTGATGCTTCCCCTATTGAAAAAAATTATTGCCTTTGCAGCCATTTTGCTGAGCACGCTGTCCTTTGCCCAAAAGGACATCTACACCAGTCGTAATTTCAAGGAATTGACCGGTGACCACGAAACGATCGCGATCATCCCTTTTAACACCAAGTTGCAGCTAGATGACCAGCTTTCTACATCCAAGCTTAAAGAATTAGAAAAGCAAGAGGCGTACGTCGTACAAGATGCATTGGAAACTTATTTTTTGAAGCGAAAGAAGCGAAAGAAATTCACCGTTGAGTTTCAGGACATTCAAGAGACCAATGCAGTCTTGAAAAAGAACAACATCACCTTTGACAATATCGACACTTTCTCGCCCGTTGAGCTATGCAAAGTGTTGGGCGTAGACGGTGTGATCTCTGGAACACTAAAGCTTAGGACCCTTATCTCAAAAGACGTTGACGAATCTTTTGATATCATTTCCATCTTCAAAGGAAAGACCGATTTCGGAAATATCAATATCAAAATAAGCGACGGAAGAACGGGGAAACTTCTCTGGAAATATGCCAAGACCATCAACCGAAAGTCTGGCAGAAATAGCTATGCTATCGTAGAACGCATGATGCGAAAGGCCTCTCGGAAGTTCCCATATGATAAAGAGTAGTCAGTAGTCAGTAGTCAGTAGTCAGTAGTCAGTAGTCAGTAGTCAGTAGTCAAAATTACTGATATCTTATATCTTACATCTGATCAGCTATCCGCAAACTCCTTCAACACGGTCACCACATGATCGAGCTCTTCTTTGGTGTTAAACTTACTGAACGAGAAACGTACGTTGGGTCGTTGTTGCATTTCCTCGGAAAGGAGCTCGGCCAACACATGCGAGCCTTTATTGCTGCCAGACTGACAAGCGCTCCCTTTCGAGCACGCAATTCCTTTTAGATCCAAATGAAACAAGAGCATCAATGCTTTTTGCGGGTCAAAAGGCAAGCACACATTCACCAATGTATACGTACTACAATCGGGTCTACGACATGTCCCGTTAAAAGACACTTCAGGCAATGCATCAGATAAGGTTTTTATAAAATAATCTTTCAAACCTTGCACATACGCACGGTCTTCCTCTAAATTCTCATAGGCATGTGTGAAGGCCTCTAGCAAGCCCGCAATGTTATGTACACTTTCGGTACCTGCACGGAACCCGCGTTCTTGCTCGCCACCAAAGATCAAAGGTCTTAATCCGCTGTCTTTCCGTATGTAGGCAAAACCGATTCCCTTGGGTCCATGAAATTTATGTGCAGCAGCAGCCATGAAGTCTATGGATGTTTCTTGCACATCGATCTGCATGTGCCCGATCGATTGTACCGTATCCGAATGGAACACTGCTTCATTTTCCTTGCAAAGCTTGGCAACAAGGTCTATATCAAGAATATTCCCTACTTCGTTGTTCACATGCATCAAGCTTACCAACTTTTTTGAATCATTGGCCGTCAGTAAGGTTTCCAGATGGTCGTATCGTACTTTCCCTTCTTCATCTAGGTTCACATAACACACACGAACACCATATTCTTCCTGCATCTCATGCACCGTATGCAGCACAGCATGATGCTCAATCTTTGAAGTGATGATGGTATGCACCGACAAGTCGCGCACAGCGCAGCGAATTACCATATTGTCGGCCTCGGTACCACCAGAGGTGAAGACGATCTCGCTAGGATGAGCATTCAATTGTTTGGCAATGGTCTTGCGAGCCGTCTCCACCAAGGTCTTGGCCGAACGACCATGACTGTGAGTTGAAGACGGATTCCCATAATTCTCCAAAAGTACGCGATGCATGGCATCTGCCACTTCTGGCAGCAATTGGGTAGTAGCAGCATTATCTAGATACACATTCATGGGCACAAAAATAGCTGAAATAAAATTATTCTCTATCGTTTTCGTTGCGCATGTTGTGCATGTAGATTTGATTTAAAAACATACAAACACTATTTTTACCGCATGAAACGAATATTGTGGTTTTTTATGAGTGCTGTGCTATTCTCAGCCTGCGATGATGGTGATTTCATAATCGAAACACTTGACTTTGATGAGTCTACACTAGATGTTTGTGAAGATTTTGAAAATGTGGTCACTTTCCTCGTCTTTGACGATACACGAGAAGAAGTACTCTTTATCAGCACTACGAACCTGCCCGATGACATTGTTCCCGAAGAAGAAGGAGAGATCATACTCACTAGCGGCACTACTGTAGAATATAATGTATTTGATGGGGATGCCTCTGATTTCTTCTGCAATGCCATACCACCGAGCACCCCTAATTTGGTACAGCAATGGACAAGCACATTCACCAATGTCACGATCAATACAACCGTTGCAAGAGACGACAACGATGGCTTAGAGGAAGAAATTGACGACAACCTGGACACCGATGATGATGGCATCCCAAACTATTACGATAGTGATGATGACGGTGACAATGTAGATACTTCAGCAGAATTGATGCTCGATGAAGAAGGGAATTTTGCTGACACGGATGGTGATGGCATTCCAAACTATCTTGACACGGACGATGATGGTGATGGCATCCCGACGCGCAATGAAGCTACTGCTACCAATGACACAAATCCTGCAGAAAACGTAAATGACGGAAATGTTTTAGCCAATTATCTGCTCTTTAGCATCACAGACGAGGTAATCGTCACAGCCAATAGAGTACATACCTATATGGATGCTATAGAGAACGAGATCATTATTAACGACCTCGTGATCACAGATCCCGATGGCAATGTAGAGACCTTTGAGGGTGCTTTTGACTATGGGACATATAGTTTCACAGCAACTAGAAGAGTCACGCCTGCTGTGAACTAAGAATTTTTCTGGTAGATATATACCTCTGTGGCGCCTAGCCCATATTTTTGGTAATCTGCGTCGTAATGCTTCACATTGTCATAGCGGCCAAAAAGATAGTGCAATTCTAGCTTTAGCACACCCTCTCCCACACCGTGGATGAACACCACTTTTTGTATTTTCTTCCTAATAGCGAATTCCAGCTGTCGCTTTGCGGTATCTAGCTGTAATGTAAGCATCTCATGGTTGGTCATTCCCTTTGTAGACGAGGTGAGCTGATGGATGTGCAAGTCTACTTCCATCTTTGGAAGGTTGCGCTCTTTTGGTTTTGTACGAGTAGCCCTTTTCTTCGGAATTTCTTTGTCTCGGAGAATTTGATCGATGTTCTGGGTTCGCACATCCAATTCACCTTCAACCTTTATCACCTCCGAGATGTCGAACTGAAGCTCAAAGCCATCTTCTGGCATCACGGTAAGGGTCGTACCTTTAACGGCAATCACTTCGGCCTGCATGCTATCATCGATGACTTCGATGGTATCACCAACTTCAATCTTCCTCATCCTCCAAAGCTTCCTCTAACTCTTCAGTAACCACAAAGTCATCTTCCTGGGGCCTTGGATTGTCAGACACCCACTTGGTCGTAGCCTTGTACAGACCATACATCAACACAACAAGCCCGGCAACTAGCACATAGATATTTTGATCTTTTTCCTTGTTCTGTTCAACAAGTACGATACCGCCACCAATGAAGATCATGGCAAAGTGCAATAACTGTCTATACTTCGGACTCATGCCAGAATAATTACTTTCAAACAAAAATAATACATAAATTAGCCTCGATGTTACTAGTGGGTCTATTTTTACATGCTGAAGATTATATGCTTCCCTGCTTGAACAAAAAGCTGTTTGGCATGGAATGCATGGGGTGCGGGCTTCAACGAGCAGTAGCCTTGTTCTTTCAAGGTGAATTTATTGCGGCTTTCAAGATGTATCCGCCTATCTATCCTCTTGGGCTACTTTTCCTATTTTTTGCTTTGAATAGTTTCTTCAAAATAAAATATTCCAACAAGATCACTATATTGCTAACGATATTGACAGTAGGTGCTATTATCGGAAACTACGCCTATAAAATGCTAACTAATCAACTTTAACAATCATGGAACAACAAAAATTACCTAATGCGCAGATTTCCTTGATCTTAGGTATCATCTCTTTTGTGGCGTGCTGCTGCTCAAGTGGTCTAGGTGGTCTGCTTTTCTCAGGGATTGCTTTCTACCTTGCCAAGAAAGATGAAAAGCTATACAATGAAAATCCAGATGGATATTCAAATTTCAGCCAATTGAAAACAGCAAAGACCGTAGCTATCATTGGTCTGGTCTTAGCTGTCATCGCTTTTGGCATGGCCATATTCCAAATCGTTGCTGCAGGAGGATGGGAAGGTTATATGGAACAACAACGTGAAGTTCTTGAACAACTAGGTATCGAACAGTAGAGACCTTAGTGCATAAAATAGAAAACCCGCCCCGAGTACCCGGGGCAGCTTTTCTTATTTATGATATTTTCTATTAGCCTTCAAAATCTGCCAAGGTCTTTTCAATGATCGACAAACATTCTAGCAATTGGTCTTCGGTCATGACCAAAGGTGGTGCAAAACGAATGATATTGCCATGCGTTGGTTTGGCAAGCAACCCATTTTCCTTTAAAGCCACACAAATATCCCAGGCGGTAGAACTATCTTCTGTATCGTTGATGACGATGGCATTTAGCAATCCTTTACCCCTTACCAATCGTACAAGGCCTGACTTGTCTGCGATATGCTGCATCTCTCTTCGGAAAATCGCTCCTAAATGACCTGCTTTTTCGGCCAAGTCCTCATCCCTTACGACTTCTAATGCTGCCATCGCCACGGCACACGCCAATGGATTCCCACCAAAAGTAGAACCGTGGTTGCCGGGACGGATCACTTCCATGATATCATTATTTGCCAATACCGCTGAAACAGGTAGCACCCCACCAGAGATCGCTTTTCCCAGGATCAGAATGTCTGGCCTCACGTCGCTGTGGTCTACTGCCAACAATTTACCAGTACGGGCGATCCCGGTCTGTACCTCATCTGCCACAAATAACACATTGTGCTGCTTGCAAAGTGCATGGGCCTGCTTCAAGTAGTCTTCGTCTGGAACATAAACACCCGCTTCTCCTTGAATGGGCTCAACCATGAAGGCAGCCACATTCTTGTCTTGCAAAGACTCTTGCAAAGCGTTGATGTCGTTGTAACGAATGGAATGGATACCCGGTGTAAAGGGTCCAAAATTCTCGGTAGCCACCGGGTCATTCGAGGCTGAAATGATACTGATCGTACGGCCGTGAAAATTGTTCTGGCACACAATGATCTTAGCCTGATTGGCATGAACGCCTTTCTTCTCGTACCCCCATTTCCTAGCGAGTTTCATAGCGGTCTCTACAGCCTCAGCACCCGTATTCATAGGCAATACCTTGTCGAAGCCAAAAAACTCGGTCACAAATCTTTCGTACTTCCCAAGCATGTCGTTGTAAAAGGCCCTTGATGTTAGCGTCAGCTTTTCAGCTTGTTCTTTCAGCGCATTGATGATGTGCGGGTGGCAATGTCCTTGATTCACAGCCGAATAGGCCGACAGGAAATCATAATACTTTTTTCCTTCCACATCCCAGACATAGACGCCTTCGCCCTTGGCGAGCACTACAGGGAGTGGATGATAGTTCTGTGCACCATACTTCTCTTCCAGTGCCATTGCTTCTTTAGAAGTGAATTGTTCTAAAACAGCCATTTCATTGTAAAATTTAAAGATGAATAAAACAACCATTCCTTCTCTACCTTTATTCTTTCGAGGGTGGATCCGCCAGTAGATGTGGTGGCGAAGGTCGAAAAAGCAGCGTGGGAGAGAAATCATCCCTGGGTGCAAATTACTAAATTCTTTGTGGAGTCGAAAAAGTTTATGAAAGTAGAAGATCGGACTCTTGCATGATCTGATGTTTGGATTCTTACTTCAAGATCTAAAACTCGTGATTCAGCATTCTACATTCGTAATTCAATCATTACTTTTGCGCCATGCCAAGAAAACGAGGAAGACAATTGATCGAAAATGTAGAGGTCATCGATGCAGGTGCCAAAGGAAAGGCCGTGGCGAAAGCACCTGATGGACGTGTGATCTTCATCAATAATGCCGTGCCAGGTGACGTGGTAGATGTACAGACCTACAAGCGCAGAAAGGCCTACTATGAAGGTTCGGCCGTGGCTTTTCATGCTCTTTCCGATAGAAGAACAGACCCTATATGCGAACACTTTGGTGTGTGCGGTGGCTGCAAGTGGCAGCATATGGACTATGAAAGTCAGTTGCACTTCAAACAAAGGGAAGTGATCAACAACCTGAAACGTTTGGGTGGTGTCGAACTTCCGGAAGTTTCGCCCATCTTGGGATCATCGGAACAATATTTCTATCGAAACAAGATGGAATTCTCTTTTTCGAACAACCGCTGGATCACTCAAGAGGAAATGGCCGAAGGCAAAGAGATCGCCGACCGCAATGCACTTGGTTTTCATATTCCAGGGATGTGGGATAAGATCTTGAACTTGAACACGTGTCATCTGCAACGCGATCCCAGCAATGCCATCAGAACATTCGTCAAGAACAAGGCCGAAGAATTGCAACTCGATTTCTTCAACACGCGAGATCAAGAAGGTTCTCTGCGTACGTTGATGCTGCGTACCTCGTCTAATGGCGAGATCATGGTATTGGTCCAATTCTTCAGAGAAGACCAACAGGCGTGCAAAGCTTTATTGAATGCTATTCAGCAAGAATTCCCTGAGATCACCTCACTCTTGTATGTCATCAATAGCAAAGGCAACGATACCATCTATGACCAACAAGTGATCTGCCATGCAGGGCGCGACCACATCTTCGAGGAGATGGAAGGGCTTCGGTTCAAGATCAATGCCAAATCCTTCTATCAGACCAATTCGGCACAAGCCTATGAACTGTACAAAGTTGTACGAGAATTTGCTGGCCTTAGGGGCCAAGAGTTGGTATACGACCTCTATACCGGTACAGGCACCATTGCTCAGTTCGTAGCCAAAAATGCCAAAAAGGTCATTGGCGTCGAAGCCATACCCGATGCAATAGCGGCTGCCAAAGAAAATGCACAATCAAACGGCATCGACAACGTTGATTTCTTTGTGGGCGATATGAAAAAAGTGTTCAACAAAGCGTTCATCCAAACACATGGCCAGCCCGATGTGATCATTACAGACCCACCCCGTGATGGCATGCACAAGGATGTAGTACAACAGATCCTGAACATTGCTCCACAACGCGTCATCTACGTGAGTTGCAACAGCGCCACACAGGCTCGCGACCTAGCCTTGATGGATGAAACCTACACAGTTGTTAAGGTACAACCTGTAGATATGTTCCCGCAGACGCATCATGTGGAAAATGTTGTACTTTTGGAACGGAGATCTTAGCAAAGTGTCTATGAATGAACATAACGTCAAACTGAGCTTGTTTCAGTTTCCCATAAAACAACAAAACGTAATGAGATTCTGAAATAAATCCAGAATGACGACACGAAGACAAGACACTATGAAGAAAAATGTTCTCTTATTTCTTTTGATCGCTGGCATTGCTTCGCCCATGCTCCTTTCTAGTTGTCAGCGTGATGACATCTGTTCGGAAGATCCAACAACCCCAAATCTGGTAGTAGGTTTTTTCGATTTTGTAAACCAAGACGAGTTTAATAGAGTGACAAACTTGCGTGTAACCGAGGTCAATGATGACTTGGAATCAACGCTCATCACCGAAAGTACCGTTAGCGTAGACAGCATCCTATTGCCTTTACGCACATTTACCTCAAGTACACGCTATGTTATGGTCAGGAATGCTGGATTTGATGCCGACGGCAATGAACAAGGAGACATAGACACCCTAACTTTTAACTACACTGTGGAGGAGCGCTTTATAAGCCGTGGCTGTGGAGTGACCGCCAACTTCACCCTAAATGGTATAGATGTGACAACTGATGACGATAATTGGATCGTGACCACCGAAATAGTGAACCCTGTTATAGAAGATGAAACCGAAATACATGTCAAGATATTTCACAATTAGCATATTGCTCCTGTTCGTTGGGTATTTTGGCGTTTCGCAAGAAGAAGAGCGAACAGTGGCGAACGATTCTATTCCTTTGTCGGTGAATGACACACTTCCAAAGAATGAGAAGTATGGACTTCGATTGGGGGTAGACCTACACAGACCTGTCACTGGTCTTGTTGATAGCGACTTTTTCAGTGTAGAGATCGTTGGTGATTACCGCATCTCTAGAAAATTCTTTATCGCAGCGGAAGCAGGCACCGTAGACCGGACCAAACAAGACGACCAGTTTAATTACACGACCAACGGAAGTTACCTGCGCGCTGGCTTTGATTACAACGCCTACGAGAACTGGCTTGGCATGCAAAATATGATCTACGCTGGCATGCGCGTCGGATATAGCGCACATTCGCAGACCCTCAACAGCTATCGCATCTTTAATCCTGACCAAACTTTTAACGAAGGGGACACCGTGATCACCGAGGGCCCATTGATCCGAGAATACGATGGCCTATCTGGCATTTGGGTAGAGGCTGTGTTCGGCATCAAGGCAGAACTCTTCAATAACCTATTCATGGGATTCAGTTTTCGTGTGAAGAATCTGGTAAGCAACACCGAAGCTGAAGAGTTCAAGAACCTCTACATCCCTGGCTTCAACAAGGTGAATGACTTTAGCAACTTTGGTGGCGGTTTCAACTACACCATTTCGTATCTGATTCCGATATACAAAAAGCGATAAGCCGTATGCTTTAGGCCGATCATCACCAAATTCATGGACGCTTACATCTGATGCCTGACAATTGAAAACCGCCTACTGAGTATCATGGCTCTTATAGCTGAACCATTTCCACACCACTGTTTCCTGCCCATCGATGGTGGCCACTCCAAACTTTGGAGATAAAAAACTCCCTGCCGCAAAGGCCAGGACAACTAACGGAATGTAGCCCAATTGCATTCCCATGGCCGGCAATCCGAAGCGCACAGCCAAAAAAATGACCAAGAAGAAGATAAAGTTGAGCGCACCCGCTTTGAACTTGGGAGACATCTTTATTTTTTTACGAAGGTATTGAAAACTTCACGCTAAAACGTCAACATCTAATAAAATCTCTACAGACCTAAGTTCATCATCATGATATTGTCGACTGTTCTAGGGAATCGTTAGGCTCGACCCTATACCTTTATGGGCGAAAATTTATTACTAACTCGCTTATCAATTCAGCGAAGAAAAGAAGAAAAGAACGCGACAAACTGATTGAAAAACATGTTGCTGAAAAATAACTATTGCCAGCAATGTATGACCGCAATCATGGCGGAACTCTCCAGCGGGAAATCCTCACCGAATTGCTATCAGTACCAAAGCGAAAATTCGCATATGAACTGTGACTGACAGCTATACGCGATCGACAAGCAGGCATTTTACTCCTTCATGTACTTTCCCTTCTTGCTGCCCGCATACATCTCGTAGCGCACCAGTTTGGATTCTAGCTTGCCATTGTACAGCTTGATCTTTCGTGAAGGTCGTAAGCCTACATGTTTCAGCGCTTCGAGATTCGAAGTGATCATCCACGCTTGGGTGTTTGGATATCCTTGCTTTAGCGTATCACCAATATTCTTGTAGAAACTTTCCATCTCTATGGTCAAACGCTCGCCGTACGGAGGGTTAAAAACTATCTGCAGAGGCTTTTCCGCATCGCCTTTACTACTGTCAAAGAAGTTGCGTTCTTCAATATGAATATAGTCGTCCAGATTCGCGTTGCGCATATTCTGCCTTGCCTTGCGCACTGCAGAAGGCGCCTTATCGATCCCGATGATCTTGTGATGAAACTCGCGTGTCTTCTTCAAGCTAGATTCCATGATCTTCTCAAACAGGTCTTCGTCATAGTCCTGCCAGCGTTCAAAGGCAAACTCCTTGCGGTTGATGTTCGCAGGTATGTTACAAGCGATCATGGCTGCTTCGATGGCAATCGTACCACTACCGCACATGGGGTCCAAAAAGTCGCATTGGCCGTCCCAACCACTCAGTAGCAACATGCCTGCCGCCAACACTTCGTTGATAGGCGCAATGTTGGTGGCCGAACGATAACCTCGGCGATGCAAGCTTTGTCCCGAACTGTCTAACGAAATCGTGCAGCGATCTTCTTGGATATGTACATTGACCCGCAGATCAGGATGTTTCACATCGATATTGGGGCGACGTCCTTCGGTATTGCGAAACTTGTCGACAATGGCATCCTTGGTCTTCAAGGCAATGAACTTCGAGTGGTTGAAGATCTCGGAATGTACGGTAGCATCTATGGCCAAGGTGTTGCTGTGCGATATAAACTTGTCCCAAGGCATCTCGTAGACCTTTTGATACAGCTCTTTTTCATTCCTCACTTGAAATCCTTTGACCGGCACCAGTACCTTGATCGCTGTTCGCAAGTTCAGGTTTGCCTTGTACATAAAGCCTTGATCCCCTTCAAAGCTTACACTTCGCACCCCGATCTTCACATTGCCAGCGCCCAAGTTTCTCAGCTCTTGTGCCAAGGTCTCTTCCAGCCCGTATTGGGTCTTGGCGACCATCGTATAATTGTTTGCCATGTTTTACGTCTAAAGCCTTGCAAAAATACTGTAATTTTGAACCTTTAACACTGATCAATGACCCAACAACTAGAAAACTGGTACACATCGTGGTTCGATACGGAATACTATCACATCCTATACAAGGATCGTGACCACACCGAAGCGCAGCAGTTCATGGATCGTTTGACGCGCTATCTAAACCTTCCTGAAAAAGCAGCGATCCTAGACTTAGCTTGTGGCAAAGGCCGCCATTCGGTGTATTTGAATAGCTTGGGATACGATGTCACCGGCGCCGACCTCTCGCACAACAGTATCGCCTATGCCAAACAGTTCGAGAACGACACCTTACGCTTTGTTGAACATGACATGTGTTGCCCGATGGGAAAACGATTCGATGCCATTTTCAATCTATTCACCAGTTTCGGGTATTTTGATAAAGAAGCAGATAATCTGAACGCATTGAGGGCCATCAAACAAGAGTTGAAGCCTAACGGTTTTGGCATCATCGATTTTATGAATGTAGATCATGTGGTCCCCAACCTCGTTGCTGAAGATGAAAAGGTGCAAGAAGGCATTCGCTTCCGCCAGAAACGCTTTGTAGAGGATGGGCACATCATGAAGACCATCAACTTCGAGGATCAGGGTCGTTCTTTCCATTTTCAAGAGAAGGTACGGGCATTGACCCTTCAAGATTTTGAGGCCTATTTTGAAAAAGCGAACATTACCCTGCTAGAAGTCTTTGGCGATTACAAGTTAAACAAGTTCGAACCCAAAACATCCGAACGCTTGATCATGCTTTTCAATTGATGAACATCTTTTTATTCCCTATATACGCAGTTATTGCAGGTTTTTTGATTGCCAGATTCATGCAACATCGCCTGGGTGACCTCAAGCTACTATTAGCTTTTAGTGGTGCGTTCTTACTGTCCATTACTGCCTTTGAGTTGATCCCTGAGGTCTTTTCTGAAGGAAACACAAGGCGCTCTGGACTATTTGTAATGCTCGGTGTCTTATTGCAGATCTGCTTGGAGTTCTTCTCTAAAGGTGCCGAGCATGGGCACGTTCATCCCTCGAATAGCAATCTATTTCCGTGGTTGTTATTCTTCAGTTTGAGTCTTCATGCATTTCTAGAAGGCTTTCCCATCGAACAGCACAACCATTTGGCCTATGGCATCTTGGTACATAAGATCCCCATTGCCATTGTACTGACCGCATTCCTATGGAATGCAGAGATTCCGAAATATGCTGCTGTTCTATTTTTGACCCTCTTCACCGTGATGACGCCATTGGGCACGTGGGTAGCCAACAAGACCGATTGGCTGGCACATTACCAGACAGAGATCTCGGCCATGGTGATCGGTATCTTTTTACACATCTCTACTGTTATCCTTTTTGAGAGCTCTGAAGGACATAAATTCAACTTGGCAAAGCTGTTGACCATCATCGTGGCCATTGCCATTGCTTATTTCCTGTAACCATGTTCAGCAAAGAAGAATCTAGAAGGTTGCGACAAGAGTTTTGGACTTCTTTTGGAAAATCATTCCCACGAAAGTGGATCTTGTACAACACCAAGGTCAAAGACTTTAGCTTTAAGTTTCACTTTGAGCGAAAGCGTGCATTTGTCTCTTTGGATATTGAAGATGAAAACCTAGAAAATAGGGTCAAGTACTGGGAAAAGATCACTTCATTGAGATCATTGCTTCTAGACATCCTTCCCGATGCTATTCTTGATGAGGTCCACCATCTAGAAAATGGCAAGGAAATTTCAAGGATCTATATTCTTTACGAAAAGAAGGTGAGCATCTACAACAAGAACACCTGGAGAGAGGTCATGGAGTTCTTCAATGAGCGTATGGCCAAGTTTGAAGAATTCTACTGGGTGTATGAAGACTTTATCAAAAGTTGACACTATATGTTATTTGTCATTTCGAATCGAGCAAAGCGAATATGAGAACTCTAAAAAATGTCTCAGCGTAAAGATCCCCCATCCTTAAAAGGGCTCGAAATGACGATCCATTGGATCATACTTCCGTCAGTACCATGAAAAAGTGTGAGACGGCTCCGCCCAACACAAAAAAATGCCAGATGACGTGGTTGTACGGTATCCTATTCACGGCATAAAATATAGTGCCAAGTGTATAAAACCCGCCACCCATGGCCAATAGCATCAAGCCTAAGGAAGACATGCTATCGAAAAGCTCAGCAATGTAAAAAATGATCAGCCAGCCCATGGCCAGGTATAGCAGTAACGAAACTACTTCGAACTTACCCGTGAAAAAGACCTTTAGGGTCGTTCCCACAATGGCGATAGCCCAGACCGTCCAGAAGATGGTCCACCCAGAACCTTCTTCCATAGTGATCAACGCAATGGGCGTGTAGGTGCCTGCGATCAAAAAGTAGATACTGATATGATCGATCTTGCGCCAGAAGCGCTTCCATCGATCGGAACGAACGCTGTGGTAAATGGTTGAAGCAGAAAATAACGCTATGATGGTCAACGAGTACAGAACGATGCTGAACACGCTAAAATCGGTCTTACCCTGATCGAATACCAACAAGATGACCAATCCTGCAATCCCCAGGATGGCTCCAAAAGCATGCGAAATGGCATTCCAGCGTTCTTCTATGATAGTCTGTCTTTCCAAGGGAACATATTTGTTTGGCAAAGATACAACTTCGCCATTATCAGATCATTATGTATGAACACCCTTTTTATCTGAAGAAATTCCACACCACTCCAAAGCGAATAACACGGTCGCGGTACGGATGGCCGGGTGCCGAGAAGTAATTATATCCGGTGAAAGAGGAATTGACATGCTCCCACTTGAAGAAGATACGCGTATTGCGCACCTTTAAATTCACGAAGAGATCTAAGCGCGGGAAATCCCCTATCTCAGTATCGTTCTGCACATAGAATTCCCCGATGAGCGGATTATAAGCATTCGCAGAAAAAGAAGTGAAATAGTTGAATGTGACCCCCGTTTGTAAGAACAAGGCTCTTTTGAAAAGCCTATTGGTATAGTATAACGTATTTCGCGTGATGAACTGTGGTACATTTAAAATATCCTCTGATTGGGACACTTCTTGGTATTGCACGGTATTGTCCAGTGCCAAGCGACCATAGCTAAATGCTTTCTGAAGCTTCACACTCAAGTGGTCGATGCTTCCTCCAAACTGGGCGGGAGCAACCAAAATAGTATCTTGGTCGGTTCCTGCTTGTTCTGCAAAATAAACATGGTCATCAAGAATGGAATATTCTACCGAGACGTTCAACCACTTCTTCGAGTTCAGATGAACACCTAAGTATTGTTTCTTTTGGTTCTCGAAGTTGGGATTGTACCAATTATAGTTCTTGTAGCTGCTCTGATACAATATCATATTGAAATTAGGTGCCGTGGTACTGGAAGCTATGTCTGCACCTACAGCAAGGTCGTCATTCACGGCATAGCTTGCTGATGCTTTGAAATAATCACCGCCTAGATCGCCAGACAGATTTACTGAAGCTTCAGCAAAGAGGTCAAGACCAGCAACGGTGTGTTTCCAGCTTCCGCCTAGGGCGATATCATTTCCCGCTAAATTATTTGGGATCAACGTCCCATCTTCTCGAAATAGTACGCTGTTAAAGAAGTATTGATAATCATAATAGTTGGCAAAGCCCCTAAACTTACCTAATATCTCGTTTTGAAATGAAAGACCCACCTGATTGTACATCGTACGCAATTGTGCCCTGTCCTTCAAGTCCGAACTCACAAAACTATCACCAAAAAAACCATTGGCGGCCGTTTGCTCGAACTCATAGAACTTTGTCTCGTAATTGAACGTATGGTCTACTTGCAACTTTGCATTGTTAAGGGAGTCCCTCTTTCGTGCAATGGTGTACTGGTGGTCAAGGTAGTAGCGCTTCCCTACCAAAAAATTATTGGCATCCTCAAACCTTGGGTCGAAGGTAGAGCGTTCTAGGAACTCTTCTGTACCTTCTTCAAAATTTGCGATACCCAGCGAATCTAGACCACCATTCTCATTGTTTAAAAGATCTTGCGAAGCCATGTGCGCTCGCAAGCGGTATCTATTGTTCTTGGTACGATAGCTGGCCGTTGCCCTAAAGTTACCCGTACTTGTCAATATGTTCTGATACTTGCCTATCGACCGCAAGCCCTTGTATCCGACAGAGAAGTTCAGCTGAGGAGAGGTATTCAACGTGATGATGGCATCTAGCAACTGCCCTTGCTCAAAGGCGGTCTTATACATCAACTCGGTAGTAGGAGTCGGCACATGATAATAGTGCATGTCTTCTACTTCCATGTAGTTGAAGTGCTTCGATCGCATCCCGATCGCAGGATATTGGTGAACATCACGGAATGAATATGCAAGCGTATTGTAGGTCTGTCCAATATTGTTGAAGCGAAGCAATCCGAAATTGTCTCTTCGCAAGTAATTGAACTTTCTATCTTTCAAGATACTCTGCACCGTATCGAAGTGAAGCGTGTCGTGGTGGTGGGTGATGATCTTGTACTCGGTCAATTCGGGCAGCTTCTGATCATCACTGGCTTTCTGATCCTCAGAACGCTGCGAAATGGCTAGACTGTCATTCGGTTTTCCCTGCCTAAGCTCAGGTTGCTCCTTGTTTGGCACTGGTTCGGTGATCTGTGCCAGGCCATACTGACAAAAGACAAGTAACATGATCGACACAAAAGGCAGCCTCATTCAAAAAAACTTTTGGCAAATGTATGTTATTTGAACGAGATGTTTCAGCAACGAGTATCAACAAGACCATAAAATCTCGTTATCATTTGACAGCTGTTATTTTGTATTTTAGGCAAATGTTAAGACCCTTCCTAGAAAACCATTTTGAAGCGGGCACAGACGAGGCAGGGCGCGGTTGCCTGGCAGGTCCTGTAACTGCAGCGGCTGTTATTCTCCCTGAAGATTTCAAAAACCCACTGCTGAATGATTCTAAGCAATTGACCGAAAAGCAGCGGGCACAGCTTCGCCCTATCATCGAATCTGAATCATTGCATTTTGCGGTGACACACATTTTTCCAGATGAGATCGACCAGATCAATATCCTAAAGGCTTCTATAAGGGCCATGCAACTCTGTCTGGAAAAGTTAGATGCTTCTCCAAGACACATTGCGGTAGACGGCAACAGATTTTCGCCCTACAAGGATATCCCACACACATGTGTGATCAAAGGAGATAGCAAGTACATGCATATTGCTGCTGCCTCAGTGTTGGCAAAGACCCATCGTGATGCCTATATGGAAACGATCCATGAAGAGTATCCCATGTACAATTGGAAGAAAAACAAAGGGTATCCTACCAAAGAACATCGCGACGCCATACGAATACATGGCATTACAGACTACCATCGAAAAAGCTTCCGTTTGTTGCCAGAACAATTATCATTCGATTTTTGAGTTTAGTACTTTTGTACGACCCTGTCAAAAAAACACATCTAACAACGCAAACCTATCGGGTAATTAGTTATGAAAAGAGTTGCTTTACTGATCTTTCTTCTTTGCACATTTGCATGCCAAAAAAATAGCGTCAGCGACCAATCTACTCTAAATTTCATCCCTAAAGACCCTGTGTTGGTCGTCAAGGTGAACGACCCTGTTGCCTTTGACAGTGAACTGAAGAACAACGAACTGATCCATGCAATTGGTGATGCGCAACTGTTCGAGCAATTGCAGAAAAAGTGGAAGAGCCTGAACATTTACAACACTGCTGCCGAGAAACTGCTAAGCCTTAACGAAGTCGGCAAGGATAATTATGAGTGGACACTGATCGGTAGGTCTATCGATACGGAAGCACTGGATTCTTCAAAAGTGACGCCCAAGCAATTTAACTATGAAGGCATCAACGGAACAAGCTATGTATATGACGATATAGAGAACCACAAGGTCATGCTCGATTCCGTTACCGTGATCTCTACCTCGAAACTTTTGGTAGAGAATACGATTCGCCATTATAAAGAGAGTAGCCCTTTCTCCAAAGAGATCAAAAAAGCTTTCGCCATTGCCGATCAGAAGAAACCTGCCAATATTTTCGTCAAGACTCACCTGTTCTCAAAACTCTCCAACCAATATCTGAAGCAACCCCTGCTGAGCAACATGAATGATTGGTTTTCTCTTGATGTAAGTATGGGGCAAGACCAACTCTTATTGACTGGGATCGCGCAATCAAAAGACTCGCTTGACCACAAACTAAGCTTGTTCGATGGGATAAAGCCGCAAGCCTTCGAGCTGGCAGCATCCATCCCAAGCAATAGTGCGCAAATAGTACGCTTTGGGTATGATGATTTTGAGGAGTTTCAACAAAATATAAACGTATACGACCTTTCATCTGGCACTAAACGAGATCCTATCAATAGCGCTTTGTTCGGTTCTTTGAACGAGATTGCCATTGTTTCTTCTGAAAAGGACACCCTCATTGCCGCCCACTCAATAAACGCAGAGAATACGCTGACTGAAATACCCAAGACCGACCAAACCGAGACTTTTCGGGATGTAACGATCTATCAAATTGATGACGCTTCGTTTTTTGCTAACGCATTCCAGCCGCTGATCGACCCTATAAAGGTGAGGTTTGCTGCTCAGGTAGAAGACGCCTTCTTCTTTGCCGCCTCTAAAGAAGCGCTAAAAGATTGTTTGGCAAATGTCTTGAACGGAACTGTACTTGGCAAGCAATCATCTTACAATGAATTCGTTGAGCGCCTTGGCTCTGCACCCTCTCTGGTATGGCTTGGCGTCAATCCCAACTTTAAAAATAAGATTGCTGAAGAAAGCAATGCCCCGTTTCGAAAGAGACTTGAAGATCTGAATCTGAAAAGCTATCCTTATTTCGCTCTTCAGCTTACACAAGACAATGGTTTTGCACATGCAACACTTGCTATCGCCAAGAACAAACCTATTGGCGACCGTGGCACCGTCACCCAACTGGCGAGCATAACGCTGGATGCTCCAGTGGCAAACCACCCCCAATGGGTGATCAATCATCGTAGCCGACAAAAAGAGGTGGCTGTTCAAGACGAGGAGAACCATCTTTATCTAATTTCCAACAAAGGGAAAGTACTTTGGAGAAAAGAATTAGACGGAAAGATCTATGGAGCCATCCAACAAGTAGACCTCTATAAAAATGGTAGGTTACAGTTGGCTTTCGTTACCGACAACAAGCTTCATATCCTTGACCGAAATGGCAAGGAGGTTGCGCCTTTTCCAATTTCATTCGAGAACACCATCACACAGCCACTAGCATTATTTGACTATGACAAGAACAAGAACTACCGCTTCTTGGTCACTACTGGGAATAGGCTTCATATGTATGATAGGCAAGCCAAAAAAGTGAGTGGGTTCACCTTTACTAGGGCCAAAGACAATGTTATAAAGACACCCAAGCATTTTAGGATCAATAATAAAGATTACTTAGTTATAGCGGAAGAAAGTGGCAAACTGAATATTCTGGACCGTCGCGGAAATACACGCATCGCTGTCAGAGAGTCTATTGACTTCTCTGAAAACGATCTTTATAACTATCGCGACCGTTTTGCTACCACAGACAAAAATGGCAATCTCATCACCATAGACACCAAAGGCAAGCTTACCAAACAAGGATTGAAGCTTAACGAAGACCATGGCATCGATGCTACCAGCAAGACCTTGGCCACGTTATCCGAAAACATCTTAGAGATAAAGAACAACAAGGTAACGTTAGACTATGGACTGTATACCAAACCCAAGATCTTCTACATCAACAATAAGATATGCGTTTCTGTTACCGACCTACAGGCCAATCATGTGTATTTGTTCGACAGCAATGCCAAAGGCATTCCTAATTTTCCTGTATACGGAAAAGAAGCCATAGACCTTGCAGATGCTGATAATGACAAGCGTATGGAGCTTGTTGTGAAAGGCGAAGATGATGCGATCTTGATCTATGAAGTGAATTGATCTTTTTTGGCCATCGCTATCAGTTCAGCTTCAAAGAGGTGAGAAAAATGCTTCATCAATTTTTGCTTCACCTCTTCTACGGAAACCTCTTGTTTTCCCAATTCAACATGCAATGACGTAACTGCCTTCCCCTTGATACCACAAGGGATCATCAGGTCGAAGTAGCCAAGGTCAGCGTTCACATTCAGTGCAAAGCCATGCATGGTGACCCAACGGCTTGCACGCACGCCCATCGCACAGATCTTTCGGGCAAAAGGCGTACCTACGTCTAACCAAACACCTGTTTCGCCTTGACTTCGTTCCGCTTTTAGACCATATTCGGCCAGTGCAAGGATCACCATCTCTTCCAGTGACCGTAAATATTTATGGATGTCTGTGAAGAAATTTTCCAGATCAAGTATAGGATAGCCAACTATTTGCCCTGGCCCATGATACGTAATGTCGCCACCACGGTTGATCTTATAGAATTTGGCATTCTTTTCAGCCAAGATCTGCTCATCAACCAATAGGTTCTCTATGTTTCCGCTCTTCCCCAAAGTAAACACATGCGGGTGTTCGACAAAAAGAAAATGGTTGTTTGTCGGTACATTCTCTTCGGCCCTTCGATTACGGATCTTTCGATCGATGATGGTCTTGAAAAGCTCTTCTTGATAGTCCCAAGTCTCTTTGTAGTCCTTGTGCCCAAGGTCTTGTAGCAATACCTCTTTATTCATGCTATAAAGATACGACGATCTAGTTTGGATTGTTCAAGATGACCAAAGCTGCGATCACGCCAGGCACCCAACCACACAAGGTAAGCAACAATACGATCAGAATGGAGCCACAACCTCTGTCTAGCACAGAAAGTGGCGGAAAGAAAATAGCAAGGAGCACTCTTAGAAAGCTCATGGTTTTTTTGATTGTTCATGATGAATGTACTTATAAGTAGCAAGAACAGCAATTTTGTTACATTAGTAGCTGCAGGCAACCATCATAGTTTGTAACTGTAATAAAGTCCAAGTGGCGAGCAGGAAGGCCTCAACATCCATAGAGTGCCCACCTTCATTATCTATAAACAATGGAGAAGAAGAATGCTATGGCTATTATGACCTAGGAAACAAGTTGGCTAACATGGGGCAAAGAGAAGAGGCCATGGATCAATACAACAAGGCATTGCAGAAAAGCGTATGCTGAAAGCCATCGATGCGTTAGAGCGCAGATTCATAGGTTTTGCTGAAGAAAATGGCGTAATCGACACAAATAGGCTAATTTTGTGCCTGTTTTTTAAAGGAACGGGCACAAAATAGATCCTATGCAACTCTCTGAACAAGAAATCGTACGACGCGAAAAACTGGCCAAACTGCGTGAACTGGGCATCAATCCCTATCCTGCAGCGCTCTATCCGATAGACCATACTTCCGACACCATCAAGGATGCTTTCGATCAAGGGAAGAAGGTAGTGATCGCCGGTCGTCTGATGAGCCGTCGTATTCAGGGGAAAGCCTCTTTTGCGGAGTTGCAGGATGCGGATGGTCGTATCCAGGTATACTTTAACCGGGACGAGATCTGTCCTGGAGAGGATAAAACTTTGTATAACGAGGTCTACAAGAAACTCCTTGACATTGGAGATTTCGTAGGTGTTGAAGGTGAGCTGTTCGTCACACAAGTAGGCGAAAAGACCGTGATGGTGAAGAACTTTACGGTATTAAGCAAAGCATTGCGCCCACTTCCGCTTCCAAAAGAAAAAGATGGTGTGATCTACGATAAGTTCGACGACCCTGAGCAACGCTACCGACAACGTTATGCAGATCTGGTGGTGAATCCACAGGTGAAGGATGTATTTGTAAAGCGCACAAGGCTCTTCAATGCCATGCGGTCATTCTTTAACGAGCGTGATTATTTTGAAGTCGAAACCCCTATCTTACAACCGATTCCCGGTGGTGCGGCAGCGCGTCCGTTCATTACGCATCACAACTCGCTAGACATTCCGCTGTACATGCGCATCGCCAATGAGTTGTACCTGAAGCGTTTGATCGTCGGTGGTTTCGATGGTGTGTACGAGTTCTCTAAGAACTTCCGCAACGAAGGCATGGACCGTACGCACAATCCAGAATTCACCGCCATGGAGATCTACGTGGCCTACAAGGATTACCACTGGATGATGGAATTCACCGAACAATTGCTAGAGCATTGTGCATTAGCCGTGAACGGTACCACCAAGGCTACGTTTGTAGACAATGCAATTGACTTCAAGGCACCGTATCCGCGTGTCACGATGACAGAGGCCATCAAGCAACACACAGGCCTTGACATTACAGGAAAAACCGAAGATGAGCTGCGCGAAGCCGCCAAAGATATGGGCATCGAAGTAGATGACAGTATGGGCAAGGGCAAGTTGATCGATGAGATCTTTGGGGAGAAGTGCGAGGGTAATTTCATTCAACCTACGTTCATCACGGATTACCCAAAGGAAATGAGCCCATTGTGCAAAGAGCATCGCGACAATCCTGAGCTGACCGAGCGTTTCGAGTTGATGGTCTGCGGAAAGGAAGTCGCCAACGCCTATTCGGAGTTGAACGACCCTATCGACCAGCGCGAACGCTTTGAAGCACAGTTGAAACTGGCCGATCGTGGTGATGACGAGGCCATGTTCATCGACCAAGATTTCTTGCGTGCGTTGGAATACGGCATGCCGCCAACATCAGGGCTTGGCATCGGCATGGACCGTCTGATCATGTTCTTGACCAACAACCCATCGATCCAAGAAGTATTGTTCTTCCCGCAGATGAAGCCATTACCCGTGAGCAGTGATCAGTCAGCGGCTGACAGTCTCAGCGATGAGGCCAAAGGTATATACGAACTATTACAAAAAGTAGGGCAACTTCCATTAAACGACCTAAAAGCACAAGCAGGGCTTTCCAACAAGAAGTGGGATAAGAGCATCAAAGAGCTAACCAAAAACGGATTGGCCAAAGTGGTGAAGACGGATGATGCGCTGATGGTGGGATTAGCTTGATATTGTCGTGCTGAACTTGTTTCAGCATCTCATGTGAAATGTTTTTCCAACTCCTTCGACTACACACTCACAACCACCAAAGATCAAGGAGATGGAAACGAATACTACCAAAGACACTATCATTTTTGACGGCGAGTGCAATCTGTGCAACGGTGTAGTAGGCTGGCTTATGAGGTTTGCACCAACAGACATCTTCTCGTTTGTGCCTTTCCAATCTCCCAAAGGTCAAGAACTGTTAGCACTTCACGGGTTTCCTACACAACAGTTGGAAACCGTCATCCTTATCGATGCGCAAGGTTCGCATACACATTCCGATGGTTTCCTGAGGATCGTATCGGCCATCCCAAAATGGAAACGCGTGGCGGCGTTGCTAGCCTTTGTTCCAAGAATGATTCGAGATCTTATCTACAGGACTGCTTCGCGAAATCGTGTGAAGTGGTTTGGTCAGTCGCAAAGTTGCACCATCAATTTTCAATAACTCACTTCAGCTTAAAGCGCATCAAAACTGGCAAATGGTCCGAAGGTGAGCCCATCTCTATGATGGTCTTGCCAGCAACTTTTTCTATGAAATTCTCATTGTAGAAAATAAAGTCGATCTTTCGCCTAGGAGCATCAGAGGGAAAGGTGCCCTCATTCATATCAATCACGGCCTGCTTAAGATATGGTAAGTTAAAAATATGCGTGTCCAAAAGATCCTCCTCGTTTGGATCACTATTAAAATCTCCTAGCAGAATCGTTGGGAACGTTGAGGCATACATCGTGTACAATTCAGCGCACGCCTTGAGATGCCTCTCTCGTGTAGTCTTGTCAAAAGCTTCGGCATGTATGTTGATGACTTTCAGTTTCTTCCCGCCCACTTCAATGGTGGCCATCTGTGCCAATCTTTCTAAATAAAAAGCATCGGTCAAAAAAGAGAGCCCAGCTACCCTATCTAGAACGATACGTTTGTGCTCTTCAATAGGAAATTTGCTCATTATAGATTGCCCTGAAAGCATCTCGCCAAAGTGAGCAGCGATAGGCCACCGCGGAAAGGGCACATATCGCTTATCCCAGTTTACAGCCTGCGCTGCGTAACAGAAGCCCAGTCTAGAAAGTGCTTCTTGCTGGTCTACATCAAACGAACGCTTGGAAGCATAATCTATCTCCTGTAATGCTAGGATGTCAACATCTAGTTTTGAAAAGACCTCGTTTACTTTGGAAAGGTTATCATCAAAAAGAGATGGAGTGCGTTCTTTTGTGGTGTTATTGGTCATTCCACTCAAATAACCAATGTTGTAGGCTACAATGGTAAAGACAGAATCGCGCTTCATTTCCCTGTCGCTCTGATAGGTGACGATCTTAGCATAGTCGTCTTCAGTGTGATCAGAAGCAGATGCCCAAAAGAAAAAAACTATAAAGGCCACTGCTAACAACAGTACCAACCTAAATAGCATTTTGATTATTTTTTTCAAATTTTCTAAGTTAAATTCCGCTAATGTATGAAAAAATCATTCTTTTACATGTTTTACGGCTTTTTCGCAAGTCGAAGCTTCAGTTGAAAAGTACCCTAAAAACAACAACACCGCCGTGAGAACCACGACGGTGTTGTCAACTAACTAACCCAATTAACTGTATGAAGAACATGAAAGCCTTGGCTTTCTGTTTCAAAAATACCACAGGAGCCATACTTCACGACAAGGAAAAACCAAGGAATTGTATAGGGAAAAACACCCTAGTCGACATACCCACAAAAGGTGGTGGCCTTGGTTGAACTTTAAAAGAGTTTTGACTGCTGATCAGATACCCTCCCTGACTTCCCGCTAGGGAGGAATCTGCACAGAATGAATTGTACCTCGTGCTTGCGCTAAAGCTCCAGCGACACGCGTGAGGAGACTTTAGGGGCGATGTGACATAGAGTCGATATAGGTGAATTTTCAACTGAGAAAATGGTAAGACCCTAGCGGCCAACCTCTATCTTTCAATCAAAAGAGCCCGCAGTTGCGGGCTCTTTGACTAACTAACTCAAATAATTCAAATTGAAGAATTCCAACTTGTGGTGCTATTGATCAATTATTTGATAGCGGCTACAGATGCGTAGGGATCAAAACCCTTAGGCAAATATGCCTCAGTATCAAAACCTAGGTCTATCTCTGCAAGATCTGCTTCGTCTATCCACTCTTTGCCTTCAAACTCGCTCGCATAGGGGTCAAAGTTCTCCGGAAGGTACGTTCTCGTGTCAAAACCAAGGTCAACGACTTCTTCGTCGATAAAGATGATCTGATCTTCAGGAGTCGTCACTGGCTCGTAACATTCTACCTCGGTACAAGCTAGATCGTTATTGATTGTTTCGGTTTTCGACGTAGCGCTCATAAGTGTTAAAAGACTGCTACTTAATAGAATTAATACTTTCATTACTGATACGTTTTTGATTGATTGATTTGATTGATCGTGTTTGCTTAAATGACGTCCTAGAAATTAAAATGTTACTGACTTTAGCACTTTTTTAACAATTCGATGTGCGATTTAATGTTCTATTAATGATCGACCACCAACCTATTACCAAAGTGTTAAGCAAAACATAAAAGCCTGTCTGCCTTTTAAACCTTCTAGCAGAAAGTGTGTCCTAGGTCCGTAATAAAACTTAATAGACACATGAAAACAATCGTATGTATTTTGGCATTCTTTACCGTGATGGGAATGCAAGCACAAGAACCACATGAAGAAGACTTTGACCAAAGGCCTTCAAAACGAATGAGACATTCTCGAATGGACATCTTCAAAGACATGAGTCCGGAACAAGTCGCAGAGATAAGCGCAAAGAAACTCACCTTGGCATTAGACCTCAGTGATTCGCAGCAGCAGCAAGTAGCATCATTGCTAGTTGTCGAAACTACTCGAAAGCGTGCAAAACACGAAGAGCGCAAATCGCTCAAGGAAAAAGGAGAGAAGCCATCTGGCGATGAGATTCACGCGAAAATGATCAAAGGACTAGACCAGCGTATCGAATTCAAAAGAAAGATGAAAGACGTTTTAAACGACGAGCAGTACCTGAAGTGGACAGAGATGCAAGAGCAAAAGCACAAAATGAAAAGGCGTTCTAGAGCAAAACGACACGCCAAGCGTAAGAAGTAAACTTCCAAAGAAAACTGTCACATTGAGCGCAGTCGAAATGTCTTTAATACGAAAAGATTTCTCGGCTCCGCTCGAAATGACAGATGGCTTTTTGTTACAGCATCTTCACCACCTTACGAAGCGCATCGATTGTAAAATCTAGGTCTTCATATGAGATCGCATCATTGAGAAAGTAGCTCTCAAAGGCACTTGGTGGCAAATAGACGCCTTCGCTAAGCATTCCGTGGAAATATCGTTTGAAGGTATCGTTGTTTCCTTTGGCAGCTGTTTCAAAATCAACAACGGGTGTATTGGTAAAATGTACTGAGACCATCGACCCAAGGCGGTTTATTCGATGTACGACCCCATTTTTCTCTAACACGTTTGCAATGCCTTCATGAAGATATGCTGTTTTGTTTTCTAAAGAATCAAACACCTCTGGAGCATCATTCAAAGCTTTCAACATGGTGAATCCAGCATTCATGGCCAAAGGATTTCCAGATAGTGTGCCTGCCTGGTATACAGGCCCTTCAGGAGCAAGATGGCTCATGATCTCGTTTCGTGCGGCAAAAGCCCCTACTGGTAAGCCGCCTCCGATCACCTTCCCAAAGGTAACGATGTCGGCATCGATGTCCAACAATTCTTGTGCACCTCCTTTAGCCAAGCGGAAACCGGTCATCACCTCATCAAAGATCAGCAATGCGTCGTGCGCATCACAGAGCGACCGTAGTCCTTCTAAAAATCCTTCCCTCGGAAGGATACAGCCCATATTTCCTGGCACGGGCTCTATAATGATGGCAGCGATCTCACCTTCATTCGATCTAAAAAGCGCTTCTACATTTTCTAGGTCATTGTAACGTGCTAACAAGGTATCTTTGGCTGTGCCTTTTGTAACACCAGGGCTATTGGGAGTTCCAAAAGTTACAGCACCACTACCCGCTTGGATCAAAAAAGCATCGCTATGACCATGGTAGCAACCTGCAAATTTGATGATCCTTTCTTTTCCTGTGAAGCCACGTGCCAAACGAACGGCACTCATACAGGCTTCGGTACCACTATTCACAAAGCGGATCTTATCGATGTTCGGCACCATAGAGACGGCCAGCTTGGCAATTTTGGTCTCTAAGGCAGTAGGAATACCATAGGATGTTCCTTTTTTGGCACTGTTTACAATGGCATCTACTACGGGCGGATAGGCATGCCCCAAGATCAGTGGTCCCCACGACGCGATGTAGTCGATCAAACGATTTCCGTCTTCATCAAACAAATAGGCACCTTTGGCCTCTTTTACAAAGATCGGGTCACCGCCCACGGCTTTAAAGGCACGAACTGGTGAATTAACTCCTCCGGGAATATATTGCTGTGCCTCAGCAAATAAAGCACTGCTTCGTTGGTATATCATTAAGAGCCTATTTAAATTGCTATCAATTATTTTTTTGCGTCTCTTTAAACGCCTAAATTCGTTAAGATCTCCTCAAGCAGCTCTGCTATTATCTTTGCTCACGCTTCAACTCGCCCATGGCTTTCGCTATGTCGTGCCTCTTTAGGCATCAAAATAGCTTGCATAAGCCTTGATCATAAAAATCAAAACAGGCGCTAAAAGTTCTTTTTCACAGGTTTCACAAATAGCACTTGGCCTTCAAAGATGTTGTTACCTTCCAATCCATTGAGTTCCTTCAATTCATCGACCTTCAGTTTGTGTCTCTTGGCAATTGAGTATAATGTATCCCCTTTTTTAACCGTGTAGCGATCTTTTTTCTTCACCATCTTTTTGGCATCCTCAAGCTCTTTCCCAAGCACCATTGCATCCAGCTCGTACAAACGATAGCGCTCTATCAATCCAATGAGCTTGTTAGGATATTTTGGGTCGGTGGCATACCCCGCTTGTTTCAAGCCCTTTGCCCAACCTTTGTAATCATCCTTAGGTAGTTTGAAGAGTGGGAAATAGCGTTTACGTTCAAAAAGAAACAGGGAATGGTCTCTATAGGAGATCTTTGGATGTCGGTATTTTCTAAAACATTCGCCCCGAGCGTCATCATCGTGATAAACTCGCTGCCCCGTCCAATCGCCATGACATTTAATGCCAAAGTGGTTTTTAGACCGTTGCGCCAGTTCGCCATTACCAGAGCCCGATTCCAAGATTCCTTGTGCCAAGGTGATGCTGGCAGGAATTCCATAGCGCCGCATCTCTTCCATAGCAATCTCTTTGAACTGGCCAATATACTGAGAAGTGACATCGTTTCCCCTGGGAATAAACACTTTAGGGATTTCTTCAACTTCAGGTGTCTTTGGAAGTTCGGGCGTAGTGACCACCTCACGGTCTCCTACGGGCTTTTTTGAGGTTTGCCGCACCAATTTTTTACTTCCGCAGGAAGCTAAGAAGCATCCC
Source organism: Flavobacteriaceae bacterium (assembly GCA_028284745.1). Lineage (GTDB taxonomy): Bacteria > Bacteroidota > Bacteroidia > Flavobacteriales > Flavobacteriaceae > JANQRC01. The sequence goes on along the minus strand of JANQRC010000046.1, from coordinate 17,625 downwards.
AGAAAAAGGCTTATTACTAACTTTGTCCTCATGTGCTTATGATAGGTAGATTCTTTGTTCTCGATCTTAAGTTCATTCCCTCTATACCTTGCAGTCCCCCAGTGTGTATGGCAAGAACATTACTTCCTGGCAAAAAGGAGTCTTTTTCGACCATGTCTAGTATGCCATACATCATTTTTCCAGTGTATACAGGGTCTAACGGAATATTGGTCTTTTGCTTGAACTCATTGATGAAGGTGATCAATGTTGAATTTATCTTTGCATAACCCCCAAAATGATGGTCCAAAACCAATTCGTATCGACGTTGATTGGCAAATTTATCAATTTCGTCTCGTAAAAGACCACCTTTTAACGCAGGGAAGCCTATAACCTGTTGATGATTGCCAGCGGTATTGATGATCCCTGCTAATGTGCCACCTGTTCCCACAGCCGCACAAATGTGTGTGAAAGCCTTATCCTGTCTGGTCAGTATCTCTTCACAGCCCTTTACTGCCAAAGCATTTGTACCTCCTTCTGGAAGGATGAACGCATTGCCAACTTCTTTTCTTATCTCTTTGAGGAATGTTTCTGAGGTCTTTGCCCGGTACAATTCTCTGGATATGAATTTCAGCTGCATCCCTTGCGAAGCAGCAAACCGAAGCGTTGGGTTCTCGCGGACCTTGTTATGGAGTTCTTCGCCACGAATGACCCCTACAGATCGAAGACCATACTGCTTTGCAGCAGCGGCAGTAGCTGCGATATGATTAGAATACGCACCGCCAAAGGTCAGCACTTTGGTATATTTTTTCTTTTTGGCCTCGACAAGATTGTATTTCAGTTTTCTGAACTTGTTTCCGGAAACGTGCTCATGGATCAGGTCTTCGCGCTTTACGCAAAGCCGAATTCCTTTTTCTTCCAGAATTGGAAGTCTCACTCTTTGATTTGGAATGTCTCTAGCTAAAATGAGCATCACTGCGAAGATACCTTAAAAACTGCCAAGGTCTTCGTGTTGCCAGGTAGTCAAGGTTTGTGTCATTGGCATATGCTTCGCGTTCAAAGCTGATGTTACGATACGCCAAGTATGAGTTTCTATATCTCAACAGACCATAGAGCCATGCTGCAAGATACCATACAAAGAAGGGCAGTACGAGTAGCTCTAATTGTTGCCTGAGGTGAATCCGTTCATGATTCAACAAGACCCCATCAGTCTTCAACTGGCTATGCTTTAGTATGATCAATGGCCAAAGCGTGAGGCCCACAAATCCCTTAGGAAAGATATATTTTGACACCAATACCATACTTCATCTAAAACAAAAGTCGTGCTAAAAATCAATTATCTTTGTGACAAGGTCGGAAATGGAGCATGTTTTCAGCAATAAAACCGATGAAATCCCAATTATTCCGATCACCGGAAATCATTTGTATAGATGTTCAAAAAACACATCCCCATCGAAGAAGGCGATTACTACATGTCGCCTGAAGGTTATCGCGTATTCACTGAGCAATACCTGCTAAAGCGCGGTTATTGTTGCGAGAGCAACTGCAGGCACTGTCCTTATGGCTATACTGAAAACAAGACCAAAAAATAATACATATCATGGAAACCATTTCCGCAACTTTCCGAGAAAAGATCTTAGAGGGCATTCCTAGCAGATTACCCCTGCCAAAGCCATACGATCCTTCGGTAAACCATGCGCCCAAGCGAAAAGACATTCTTACCGAAGAAGAGAAAAGACTTGCTCTAAAGAATGCGCTTCGCTATTTCGAACCAAGACACCATCCCACATTACTTCACGAATTCAAAAAAGAATTAGAAGACCTTGGCAGAATTTACATGCATCGTTTTCGGCCAGACTATGACATGTATGCGAGACCTATCGAGTGTTATCCCGCCAAATCGCTTCAGGCCGCGGCTATCATGCTCATGATCCAAAACAACCTGAACCCTGCTGTTGCACAACACCCGCATGAGCTGATCACCTATGGCGGGAATGGTGCTGTTTTCCAAAACTGGGCTCAGTATAGGCTGACCATGAAATATCTCGCCGAAATGACCGATGAACAAACACTGGTCATGTATTCAGGTCATCCGCTGGGCTTATTCCCCTCGCACAAGGAGGCACCTCGAGTTGTCGTCACCAATGGCATGATGATCCCCAATCATTCTTCGCAGGACGATTGGGAGCGCTTCAATGCCTTAGGCGTCACCCAGTATGGGCAAATGACTGCGGGCAGCTACATGTATATTGGCCCACAAGGCATCGTACATGGCACTACTATCACTGTGCTGAACGGTTTCAGAAAGATCAAAAGATCCCCTAAAGGAAATTTGTTCGTCACTTCTGGACTTGGTGGCATGAGTGGTGCACAACCAAAGGCAGGGAATATTGCAGGCTGTATCACGGTTTGTGCTGAAGTGAATCCAAAGGCTATTGAAACCAGACATTCGCAAGGCTGGGTAGACGAAGTTTTTTCAGATCTGGATGGTCTGGTCGAACGTGTCAAAAAAGCAAAAGCGAATCAGGAAACCGTCTCCATTGCCTATCAGGGAAATGTCGTAAGCGTTTGGGAGAAATTTGCTGAAGCTGACCTATACATTGATCTGGGAAGCGACCAAACCTCATTGCACAATCCATGGGCCGGTGGCTACTACCCTGTAGGGTCGTCGTTCGAAGAAGCCAATGAAATGATGGCAAATGACCCTGAACAGTTCAAGAAAGAAGTCCAAAACTCTTTAAGAAGACATGCCAAAGCCATCAACAAACATACCGCCAAAGGAACCTACTTCTTCGATTATGGCAACGCCTTTCTCTTAGAAGCCTCACGTGCAGGCGCAGATGTCGTTGCAGACAATGGCAAGGACTTCAAGTACCCAAGTTATGTGCAAGATATCATGGGGCCCATGTGCTTCGATCATGGCTTTGGGCCTTTCAGATGGGTCTGTTGCTCAGAACAGCCTGCAGACCTTATCAAAACAGACCAGATCGCCTGCCATGTGCTGGAAGAGATCAGAAGAAACGCCCCTGAAGAGATCCAACAGCAAATGGCAGACAACATTCAATGGATCAGAGGCGCACAAGAAAACAAATTGGTCGTAGGGTCTCAGGCAAGGATCTTATATGCTGATGCCGAAGGGCGCATCAAGATCGCGAAAGCATTCAACGATGCTATCAGAGAAGGAGAAATTGGACCAGTAGTTCTAGGGCGAGACCACCACGATGTCTCTGGAACAGATTCTCCCTATCGTGAAACATCCAACATCTATGATGGTTCTCAATTTACGGCAGACATGGCCATTCACAACGTCATTGGCGATAGCTTTAGAGGTGCCACATGGGTCAGCATCCACAATGGCGGTGGTGTTGGTTGGGGTGAGGTGATAAATGGAGGGTTCGGCATGATTCTTGATGGTAGTAAACAAGCGGAAAACCGTTTAAGATCGATGCTTTTCTGGGATGTGAACAACGGAATTGCGCGTAGAAGTTGGGCCAGAAATCAAGAAGCTATTTCTACTATTAAAAGGGCAATGGAGGCAGAACCAAAACTGAAGGTAACATTGCCCAACCTTGTAGATGAGAAACTATTTAATGACGTATAAACTCAAAATGATTTCAAGATGAAAACAGCAAAAGTACTTTTAGCCCTCCTCGTGGTTGCCTCGCTGACCTCTTGCGTTTCGGTAAGAGTGGTCTCAGATTATGACAGACAGGCCGATTTCAACGAGTACAGATCCTTTGCCTTCTTCAAGCCCGGCATTGACAAGGCCGAGATATCGGACCTTGACAAAAAACGGATCCTACGAGCCATTGAATCAGAGCTCATCGCCAAAGGATTCGCCAAATCAGAGAACCCCGATGTGCTAATCAGCATCTTCACCAAAGAAAGCCAACGCGTTGATGTGTTCAACAACTGGGGCTTTGGTGGTTGGTGGGGACCTGGATGGGGTGCCTGGGGCTGGGGCGGCGGCTGGTGGGGGCCCAACGTTAGCACCAGAACCGTAGGCGACCTGTACATCGATGTGATCGATGCCAACCAAAAAGAACTTGTTTGGCAAGGAAAAGGTTCTGGAACGCTTAGGAACTCGTCCATTGAGAAGAAAGAAGAGCGCATCAAGCAATTTGTGAACGAGATCATGAAAGCCTATCCGCCTAGTGCCGGTGGCCGATAAAATATCCCAAACAATATTTCTACCGCCTTCGGGCGGTTTTTCTATGACCTCTTTTCGATAACGTTTTCGTAAATTTGTCATTATGAATGAAGCCTATCAAAGCAACCCTGTCCTCGACAAGCTACCTAAGCACCTTAAGCAATTCATCAAGCCTCAAGACTACGAGGAATATACGGCCATCAACCAAGCCGTGTGGCGCTACGTAATGCGAAAGAATGTAGACTATCTGAGCAAGGTTGCACATAGCTCGTATGTCGAAGGATTGCAGCAAACTGGCATCGCTATTGATGAGATCCCAAGCATGTATGGCATGAATCGAATATTGAAGGGGATCGGATGGGCAGCAGTGGCTGTTGACGGATTTATCCCTCCCGCGGCATTTATGGAATTCCAAGCATACAATGTTCTAGTGATTGCCTCGGATATCCGCCAGCTCGAAAATATCGAATACACACCTGCTCCTGATATCATTCACGAAGGCGCCGGACATGCGCCGATCATCGCCAATCCCGAATATGCAGAATACCTGAGACGTTTTGGAGAAGTGGGCTGCAAGGCGATCTCAAGCGCAAAAGACTATGAGCTATACGAGGCTGTTCGGCATCTATCCATCATCAAAGAGGCTGAAGGTACTTCAGAAGAAGAAATAGCAGAAGCTGAAAAACATATCGAACATCTTCAACAGAACATGGGCCAAGCCAGCGAAATGGCCTTGATCAGAAACCTACATTGGTGGACCGTTGAGTATGGCCTTATCGGCAATGTCGAAAAGCCAAGGATCTATGGTGCTGGGCTATTATCCTCTATTGGAGAAAGTACTTGGTGTATGACCGATCAGGTAAAAAAGCTGCCCTATACCATCAAAGCAGCTTACCAGGCATTCGATATCACCAAACCACAACCTCAGCTATTTGTAACACCAGATTTCGCACACCTAAGCAAAGTGCTAGAAGAGTTCGCCAATACCATGGCCCTGCGAAAAGGTGGTTTGGATGGATTACAAAAACTTGTAGCATCCAAGGCTTTGGGCACCATAGAGTTAAGCACAGGCATACAAGCGTCTGGCATATTCACTGAGATCATCGAGCACGATGGCAAGCCAATTTACTTCCAGACCAACGGCAAGACCGCCCTATCTTATCGAGAAAAAGAACTAGTCGGGCACGGCACCCATACCCACCGCAAAGGTTTCGGGTCTCCTATTGGGGCACTCAAGGGTATTAATATTGCTATCGAAGATATGAGTCCACGCGACCTTCGTGCCTATGGCATCTACGAAGGTGAAATGGTCTCGCTCCATTTTGAGGGTGGTATCGAGGTACAAGGAGAGATCATCACCGGAAAACGGAACTTACAAGGAAAGATCATCATGATCAGCTTCAAGAATTGTACAGTGACCCATGGAGAAACCATGCTCTTCAAGCCAAGCTGGGGAATCTATGATATGGCCGTAGGCAAGGAAGTGGTCTCCGCCTTTAACGGACCCGCCGACCTTGAAAGCTTCGACCTGATAGACCATGTACCTTCCGAAGCAACCATAAAACCTGTGAGGTCTGACAAACAAAAACGGCTCGAACAGCTCTACCAGCAGGTACGAGAATATCGGCAGGGCATCAATCGAACCATCTCTAGGCACAAGGTCTTAGAGAAATTGATAGAAGACCATTCCCAGGATTGGCTACTTTCGATCGAGCTTTATGAACTTGCCAAGACCAACGGCGATGAAGAATTTGCAAAAGAGATAGCAGACCATCTACATTCAGTAAAATTGCAAAGACCTACAGTTGGGCACCTTATCGATGATGGTATACAATTGGTCAATAAAAGCTTGGTAATGTAACTTTTTCAGTAACTTAGACAGCGAATAACCAAACCTTAAGCATTATGGGACTCTTCTCCCGAAAAAAGAAACAACCGGCCACACCTGCACAGAGTGGTAGATTGATTATAGATGTACGCAATCATACAGAGTACCGGGACGGACATATCAATGGCGCCATCAACATTCCGGTACATGAGTTACGCGCGCGAATAGATGAGGTGAGATCACTAGGAAAACCTGTGGTCACTTACTGCAGCTCTGGCAAGAGAAGCGAGCACGCGGCGATGATACTCTCCCAAAATGAGATAGCAGTCTCCGATGGTGGAGGTTTTGATTCGCTTCTGCAGAAAATGAAATCCTCTAGTCTATAGGAAGTGCCTGCCTGAGCATTTGCAGGTCGTCAACCGGTTGCCCATTGTATTGTAGCGTCCAGCCAAGGGAATTGGTTAGGATGTAGAATTTTGAAAGTTCGCTAAGGAGCCGATTCTGCGCATTGGCCTTTAAACTGGACTTCTCTATTTTCTTTCGTATCATCTCTTTGGCCTTCGCTTGAATTTCATTGTAGTCATCACCCGTAAACGGATTGAAAACACTTTCATCGGTATCGTAAAATCGCACCGTTGGATGGATCTTTAACTCTTCCTTAGGTATCCGAACAATGCGCAACACCTTGTTCTCCTGATCGATCTCATATTCTAACTCACTAAGGTCATAGGCCACAAACACTTCGGCATTGACTACCACCAGCGCTTTTTTTTCAAAGTTGAAGTAGTCACTGAAGTAACTTTTCTGGTCTTCGTAGTTGTACACCTCAGAAAAATGCCCTTCGGTGACGATCAACTTTCCCACATTCTGCACTTGCTCTTGGATCAGTTGATTGCCCCGAAGCGCTGCTTCTTGACCGTTTTTGTATTGTTGCCAATACTGGAAAAGAAAAAACAACAATAAGGTGATGGCAATGCCGAAGAGTACTTTTCGCATTTCGAAGTTTTTCGGAAAGGTACACAAATCCTAGAATTGGATCCGCGGAAGCTCTTTCTTGAGCTTTTCGATCTTCACCTCCAAATCTTCAATAAAAGCCTTGTGTTGCTCACTATGGGGGTTGAAAGGTCTATGCTGAAGCCCTTTCCGAACAGCATCTACTTCCTTCATGATCGATCTCGCTTTTCCAGCCACCCATGCCTGCTGAAATTTCTCCCAGACATAATCGATGGCCAACTCATTGGGATGCACAAGGTCCTTTCCATAGAAACGATAGTCACGCAATTCGTCTATCACGATCTCGTACGAGGGAAAGTAGTGAGATTTCTCCCCCGATTCCCTCAGGGTCGAAATGACTTCGTGGATCGCCGATATCAAATGTGCTTTGCTACGTTGATTGGCTACAAAGCCATCTTTAAGATGCCTTATGGGTGAGACCGTGAAGATGATCTGTGCATCTAGATTGGCGCTTCTAACCAAAGCGATGACATTACGCAGACTTTCGACGATCTCTTCAGCAGATAGCAACGCTTTGCTGAACTCCTTTTGGGGCACTTTGTGGCAGCTGGTCACAAAGCCATTGGTAGCTTTTTGGCGATACACCCATGCCGTGCCCAACGTTACACATATATGTGTGGCCTCAAGAATTCTTTGCTGCGTCACTGTCAAAGCATCATTCAACGCTGAAAGCAGTTGTCCCTTAGAAATTGAACTGAGTTCAGAATGCGCGTCAAAGCAATGCCAGCGTTCGTTGTGAAAAAACACCTCGCCCTCTGAATATTTTTCGATATGGATCGCTCTTCTGAGCAGCGTTTCTATACCTTTTGGGTTGAAAAGGATCCCAAGCGGGTTTTGTAGGACGTCAAACTTGAAATAGTCCAGCTTGTCACCAATACTCTGGGAAAAGCACGAGCCTACCATCAACAACTTGCTGTGATGATCGATAGGATCTTCAGCGGGTTGTAGTGGTATTTCAGTTTGAAGTTTCACTCGACAATCGACATTTAGTTGCTATGGTCTCTGTGACGAAACATGGTGAGGTTCACTTTTGAAACCTGTTAAACGCACCAAGGGGACCTTATACCAAATAGTCCTTGGCTTTTTCTAACACCTTAGGAATGCCTCCAGGATTATTACCTCCTGCTGTGGCAAAGAAAGGCTGACCGCCGCCACCGCCATGAATGAGCTTGCCCAATTCACGTACCACCTGACCAGCGTTATAACCTCTGGTTTCCACCAAAGGTTTGGAAATATAGCACGTAAGCATGGCCTTTTCGCCATTCGTCGTGGCAAAGAGAAGGAATAGATCATCAAACTCGTTGCCCAACTCGAAAGCAAGGTCTTTGATACTCCCTTGGTCAAGGTCTACTCTCTTAGCAAGAAAACGAACATTATTGATCTCTTGAAGTTCGTTCTTCAAATTGCCTTTTTCGCTTTTCGCTTTGTCCTTCAACAATGCCTCCACCTGTTTCTTTAGTGCTGTATTTTCGTCTTGTAGTGCCTGCACGGCTTTTACGGGTTCTTGTGCCTTTAAAAGGTCTTTGATCTCAAAAAAGGCACGATTGTTCTCAAAATAGAAGTCTTTCACGGCATCGTACGTAATGGCCTCGATACGGCGAATTCCTGCGGCGACCGCACTTTCTGAAGTTATTTTGAAATGCCAAAGGTCTCCTGTGTTCTGTACATGCGTACCACCACAAAGCTCGATCGATTTTCCGAAACGGATGGCACGTACGCTATCTCCGTACTTTTCACCGAACAAGGCAATGGCACCCTCGTCCATGGCCTGCTGCATAGGGATAGCTCTTTGTTCTTGCAAAGGCAACTTGCCTTCTATCCTAGCATTTACGAAGTTCTCTACATCACGGAGTTCTTCAACGGTCAACTTTGAAAAGTGAGAGAAATCGAATCGCAAATATTTAGAATGCACCGCACTTCCCTTCTGCTCTACATGGTCGCCCAAGACATTGCGTAGTGCTTGATGCAACAGATGTGTCGCTGTGTGATTGCTGGCGGTTCGTTGTCGCTGCTTGGCGTCTACCACCGCCTTGAACACACCTGACAATTCTCTAGGCAAGTTTTTGGCGAAATGCACGATCACACTATTCTCCTTTTTGGTATCGATAATGTAGACCACATCACCATTGGGCGCTTCGATATAACCTTTGTCTCCTACTTGCCCGCCTCCTTCAGCATAAAAAGGGGTCAAGTTTAACACCAATTGATATAGTTCTCCGTCCTTCTTAGAGGTCACTTTTCGATAGCGCATTAGCTTCACTTGGGCCTCTAAAGTATCGTAGCCCACAAATTCCTGCTCAGCATCCTCGTTCAAGACAACCCAATCGTCTGAAGCCATCTCGCTTGCAGCACGCGATCGGTCTTTCTGTTTTTGCATCTCGACATTGAAACCTTCTTCATCTACGATATACCCTTGTTCGCCTGCGATCAATTGTGTCAGGTCTAGTGGAAAGCCATAAGTATCATACAATTCGAAGGCTTTTTTCCCGTCGATCGTCTTATCTTTCGAATTAGAGATCACCGTATTCAGCAACACTAGTCCTTGGTCTAGTGTTCTAAGGAATGATTGCTCTTCTTCTTTGATGACATTTTCGATAAGCTGCCGTTGTTCCTTCAGCTCAGGAAACGCCTTGCCCATTTTCTTGCTCAACACGTCAACCAGACGGTAGATGAACGGTTCTTTCTTGCCTAAAAATGTGAATCCATAACGGACCGCTCTTCTGAGAATTCTCCTGATCACATACCCAGCACCTGAATTGCTAGGCAACTGGCCATCAGCGATTGAGAATGCAACAGCGCGTACATGATCCGCGATCACGCGAATGGCAACATCTGTTGCTTCGTCTTTATCATATTTGGTGTGGGTGATCGCCTCGATCTCTCTGATGATCGGCGTAAACACATCGGTATCATAGTTAGATTGAACGCCTTGCAGTACCATGCACAACCGCTCAAAGCCCATACCGGTATCAATATGCTTTGCTGGCAGGTCTTCTAAGGTTCCATCTGCCTTGCGATCGTACTGCATGAACACGAGGTTCCAGATCTCTACTACTTGCGGATGGTCTTGATTCACAAGGTCTCTTCCGGGGATCTTCGCCTTCTCTTCCTCGGAGCGAATATCGACATGTATCTCCGAGCATGGCCCACACGGTCCCTGGTCGCCCATTTCCCAGAAGTTATCCTTTTTATTGCCCATCAGAATACGTTCTTCGGGAATGATGGCTTTCCAGTAGTCGTAAGCCTCCTTGTCTAGGTCAAGATCGTCTGCATCATCGCTGCCTTCAAAAACAGTAACGTATAAATTCTCCTTTGCTATCCCGTACTCTTCGGTCAACAACTCCCAAGCCCAACTGATGGCTTCTTTCTTAAAGTAATCACCGAAACTCCAGTTGCCCAACATTTCGAACATCGTATGATGATACGTATCCTTCCCTACTTCTTCCAAGTCGTTGTGCTTCCCTGAGACGCGCAAACACTTTTGGGTATCTGTAACGCGGACATCCTTAGGTTCGGTATTTCCTAAGAAAAATTCCTTGAATTGATTCATCCCGGCATTGGTGAACATAAGTGTAGGGTCATTCTTGATCACCATCGGAGCAGACGGAACGACCTTATGCTGATTCTTCTTGAAGAAATCTAAAAATTTCGAGCGTATCTCTTGCGACTTCATGATAGAGTGGCTATCCTTAAGGTTTTGTTAAATTGGTAATACGGATAACAATTGCCTATATTTGTCCGTTACAGTAAAGCAAAAGTAAGCGCAAAAATAGCATATTTTTAGCCGATGTCTAAGGTAAAATACTATTACGATCCCGAAACCTTGTCGTACCGACAAGTAGAGCCAAAGAAAGGAAGCAAGGTGCGAAGAACTTTCTTTTTTGTCCTAGGTACTGCGCTGTTTGCAGCACTCTTCGTGTTTTTACTTTTAGGTGTCAGTGTGATCAATACTCCAAAGGAAATCACACTTGAGCGCGAACTAGAGCAATCACAGCTTCAGTACGAGATCTTGAATAAGAAATTGGCCCATATGGAAGATGTGCTCGATAACATTCAAGATCGTGACAACAACCTGTATCGCATCTATTTCGAGGCCAATCCTATTTCTGATGAACAGCGAAAGGCCGGTTTTGGCGGCATCAACCGCTATCGCGGCCTTGAAGGCTATGACAATTCGCAGATGATCATCAATGCTACCAAACGTATCGAAGTATTGCAGAAGCAACTTGTGGTACAATCCAAATCCTTGGATGAGATACAGAAGTTAGCCAATGAAAAGGAAAAGCTTCTGGCAGCCATTCCGGCCATTCAGCCTGTAAACAACGAAGACCTTACCCGAATGGCCTCTGGTTACGGTTGGCGAAGCGATCCCTTCACGAAAGCAAGAAAATTCCATTATGGCATGGACTTCACCGCACCCATGGGGACTCCTGTATACGCCAGTGGAGATGGTGTTGTAACACGAGCCGACAATGGTGCTGCCGGTTATGGCAAGCATATTCGCATCGACCACGGCTATGGGTATGTAAGCCTCTATGCACACCTTAGCAAATACAATGTGCGCAAGGGAAAAAAGGTAAAGCGAGGTGACCTCATCGGTTTTGTGGGCAGCACAGGACGTTCGCAAGCCCCACACCTGCATTACGAAGTGTTCAAAGACAACGAACGCATCAACCCCATCAACTTCTATTACGGAAGTTTGACCGCCGAAGAATTCGAAGCCATGCTTCAAGTGGCAAGTCAAGAAAATCAGTCGCTCGACTAATGCAGATCGACCTTCCAGAAAAGCGTTACTACAATATAGGCGAAGTGGCCAAGGCCTTCAATGTAAAACCATCACTGATTCGTTTTTGGGAAAAGGAGTTTGACGAGATACAGCCTAAGAAGAATGCGCGTGGTACACGAAGATTCACCCAAGAAGACGTCAAGAACTTTCAATTCATCTATCATTTGGTGAAGGAGCGAGGATTTACGCTCGAAGGCGCTAAGACCCACCTGAAAGAGCAGAAGAAAAAAACGCTGAACAACTTTGAGATCATCCGTAAATTGGAAGCCGTCAAGGCAGAATTACTTAAGATCAAAGAACAGCTCTAATCGTGATCCATCATCATGAAAAAGGCCTGGATAGACAGTGTTTTCTGCAAGATAAATAATGAAATGGTGAAGTAATGGCAATCGTTGGAAGGCAAGATCTGAATGATGTCCTTTGATTCAAACTCATCAATTCCAAAAACAAGCTGTAAGCGAAATTATCAAAGTATCGAACAATCCAACCATCGACAAAGTTACTTCTTCCTAAAATAGATGGTGATCGGCACTCCGGTAAAATCGAAGTGTTCGCGAAGTTTGTTCTCGATAAAACGCTTGTAAGGTTCCTTTACATACTGTGGCAAGTTGCAGAAAAAGGCAAACTGTGGATATCGAGTGGGCAGTTGTGTACAGAACTTGATCTTTACATACTTGCCCTTATACGCTGGTGGCGGCTGGTTTTGAATGATGGGCAACATTACATCGTTCAACTTGCTTGTCGAGATGCGATTGCTACGGTTCTTGTAGACTTCAACGGCTGTTTCTATCGCCTTGTACACGCGTTGCTTGGTCGACGCCGAAATGAAGATGACCGGCACATCGGTAAAGGGTTCTATCTGCTTGCGGATCATCTGCTCGAACTGCTTGGTAGTATGATTGTCCTTTTCAACAAGGTCCCACTTGTTCACCAAGATCACAATACCCTTGTTGTTGCGTTGTGCCAGCCAAAAGATGTTCTGCACCTGACCATCAAAACCACGGGTGGCATCAAAGACCAGCATACACACATCGCAATGTTCGATAGCACGTACCGAACGCATCACCGAATAGAACTCGATGTCTTCCTTCACCTTTGATTTCTTGCGAATCCCCGCTGTATCTACCAAATAGAATTCAAACCCAACACGATTGTATTTCGTATCGATGCTATCGCGCGTAGTTCCTGCAATGTCCGTTACGATATAGCGGTCTTCCCCGATGAGCGCGTTGATCAAGGATGATTTGCCCGCATTGGGTCTTCCGACCACTGCGAATCTCGGCAGGTCATCCGCTTCTTCCTCTTCAACTTCCGGCAATGCTTCTACGAGTGCGTCAAGCAATTCACCCGTACCGCTGCCATTCATCCCAGAGATGGTGTAGTATTCGCCAAGGCCCAACGCATAGAACTCTACGGCGTCAGCCGCGCGCATGGCATTGTCTACTTTATTCACCACTAAAAACACTGGTTTTTGAACCTTACGGAGAATCTCTGCCACATCTTCATCCATGCCTGTAATACCTGCCTCTACATCTACTAGAAAGAGGATGGCATCTGCCTCGTCAATGGCAAGTTCTACTTGCTTATCGATCTCTTGCTCGAAGATGTCATCACTTCCCACCACGTATCCGCCCGTGTCGATGACCGTAAATTCTTTGCCATTCCAATCGCTTTTGCCATAATGACGATCACGTGTGACACCGCTTACTTCATCAACAATTGCTTCCCTTCGCTTGATCAAGCGGTTAAAGAAGGTAGATTTGCCCACATTGGGCCTTCCCACAATGGCTACGATATTGCTCATTCCCTTTGTTTATGGGCGCAAAGGTAGGCTAAATATTATGAAACCCTCACATCGAGGCGATGGTCGTTTTGACCAAAGAGGATGAATTCCCCATGCTGTATTTTTAGTGCGAAAAAAATAGTACCTTGTTGATACTCAAAAGTCAACGAAGCATGGCAGCGTTAAGCAATGAAGTGGTCCTACGGCCTAGGTTTAAGTTCGAGGTAGAACAGCCCGAAGAAGACATCTTGTCGTTGTTTGAAGAGAGTGAATCCGAAAACTTTGTGGTATCGCGAATCACGCATCATGTCTTTATCAGAATCCCGAAAGCACAACAACACTTTTGGTCGCCACAACTACATTTAGAAACGCAACCTATCGAAGATTCCAAAACCTTGGTGCGTGGGTTGTTTGGCCCTAATCCCGGAATTTGGACACTCTTTATGTTCGCACATTTTGTGGTGGTCTGTCTGTTTATCTCCTTCGGGATCTGGGCGTATGTAAACTGGTCGATCGACAAGGAATTCATCATGCAAGTGGTCGGCATGTTCTTGGTGGCAGTGCTTTGGTTTGTCCTTTATTTTATGGGAAGAATGGGGAAATCTGCCGGAAGGGAAGAGATGCACCGGCTGTACCGCTTCATGCAAGAGACACTTTCATAGTTATTAAGAAATAAACGCTATTGTCCATGAAAAAGGTACTATTTATTTTAGTGATCGCGCTTTTATCTTCCTGTCAACAGGAAAACGTAAATTCAAATTATAAAATCGTTTACAAGAATGACAAAGAGGGCAATACACTGAAAGGTAGCAAAGAAAAGTTGATCAATTGTATAAGGGGTGGTGCCGAAATAAAGATAGGCTGGGGCTCAAAAGGCAAAAACCACAGGATCGAACATCTATCCGAACCTATCTGGATCGCCATTTTAGATGAATCTGAGGTCGTTGCCCATCTGGACCCGCAAGTACTGGCAAAGACCGATTGGGATGAGTTAACCGCTGATTATGCAGATTCGACCTTACTAGACCAAGAATGGAGGGTAGCGATCACTACAAAAGGAGAATTCGATGCAGTGTGGTATGATAGAGATCAAGGAGGAGTAATCAAGCGAATACCTCAAAATCATCCGATGACATGGTTTGCTAAAGGTAATTCAAAGACCAATGTGCCGCTATTCTCGAATGAATAAAGCAGAATGATCACTTCAGATCGTACCCAAAGCGTTTTAGTTGGTTCTTGTTGCTACGCCAGTCTTTGTTCACTTTCACATACAGTTCAAGGTGAATTTTCTTGTCGAAGAACTTCTCTAGGTCTTCACGCGCTTGCATACCTACACGTTTTAGTGCTGATCCTTTATGTCCAATGATGATGCCTTTTTGGGTTTCGCGCTCTACCATGATCACCGAACGTATACGGATGATGTCCTCGTCTTCTCTGAATTCCTCGGTCTCAACCTCGACCGCATAAGGAATCTCCTTTTTGTAATTCAGTAGTATCTTTTCGCGAATAGCTTCATTGACGAAAAAGCGTTCGGGCTTGTCGGTAAACTGGTCTTTGGGAAAGAAAGGTGGGGATTCGGGCAGCAATTCGATGATTCGCTTCAACACTGCTTCGATATTGAACCTTTCAGTAGCAGAAATCGGAAAGATCTCGGCATTGGGCACTTGGTCTTGCCACAAAGCAACCTGCGACTCTAACTGTTCTTGATCGGACAAGTCTACTTTATTCAGCAGTAGAAGTACTGGGATCTTGGTCGTAGTGACCTTCTTAAAAAAGGCTTCGTCCTTTAGCTGCCTCTCCCCTATCTCTACCATGTAGAGCATCACATCTGCATCTTGGAAGGCCGACTTTACAAAGTTCATCATCGACTCTTGCAACTGATAGGCCGGCTTGATGATCCCCGGTGTGTCGGAGAATACTATTTGATAATTCTCATCATTCAGAATACCCAAGATGCGATGACGTGTGGTCTGTGCCTTGTTCGTGATGATGGAAAGCTTCTCGCCCATCAACACGTTCATCAAGGTAGACTTTCCTACATTGGGGTTGCCTATGATGTTTACAAATCCGGCTTTATGCATTTTTCACCTGAATTCTAGTTAAATTTAACATGCTCGTGCACTTTGATGCTTCACCTTCATTTCTTTTGTTCGGTTATTCTTCGGAAAAGTGCCTTCTACCACGGTGATCAAAATGATCTTTTGCTGCCTTATTCACTTTTGGCGACAAATATAACACAGCTATCATATTTGGTATCAACATCAGCGCATACGAAAGGTCGATGAGGTTTTTGACCAATTCGAGTGAAGCTACTGCCGCAAAGATGATCATGATCACAAAGTACACGTTGAACAACTTCCCGACCTTTGGATTTGTGAGGAAGCTCAAGCACTTTACCCCGTAATACGAATAGGTGAACAAGGTCGAAAAGGCGAAAGCAGCCACAATGAGCATCAACACCACATCACCAACCCCAAACAGGGTTTTTTCAAAAGCTATGAGCGTCATGACGATCCCATCACTAGCGCCATCCAGATATGCCCCACTGATGATGATCACCACCGCCGTTAGTGTGCACACAATGATCGTATCGATAAAAGGGCCCAACATGCCCACTAGACCTTCATGGATCGGTTGGTCTGTCGAGGATTGACCGTGATACATCGGCGCACTTCCCAAACCTGCCTCATTAGAGAACATCGCTCTTCGTACTCCTATGATGATCAAACCCCATAAGCCTCCTTTCACAATAGTCTGAAAGTTGAATGCTTCGATGAAGATCAACTGTAGCGATGGTAAGATTCTGGAAAGGTTCATGAATAATATCATCAATACTGCCAAAAAGTATAAGATCACCATCGAGGGCACCAATGCGCTTGCCACACGGACGATCTTCTTCAATCCGCCGAAGATGACCAAAGAAGTGATGATGGCCAATATAATTCCTGTGGTCAGTTTCCAGCTGAACTCGCCCAAAGCATATACATTTTGTTCAGGTTGCACCACTTGTATGAAGGTATCGGTAAACTGGTTGGCGGTAAAGACCCCTAAAAAACCGACCAATCCTGCCATACAGAAGAAAGTGGCCAATGGTTTTGCTTTTTTGCCCATGCCTTGAATGATGTAGTACATAGGTCCTCCTTGCCAAGTGCCTTCGTCATCTTTTTCACGAAACATGACCGCCAAACTGCACGAATAGTACTTGATCGCCATGCCAAGCAAAGCAGTGACCCATATCCAAAAGACCACTCCTGGGCCACCATCATGAATGGCAATGGCCACCCCAGAAATGTTTCCCAGACCCACGGTAGCAGCCACTGCCGATGACAATGCCTGAAACGAACTGACTTGACCCTTTTCGCCTTTAGCGGATTGTTTGCCTAGCGTCATCACAACAGCATGCTTGAAATATCGGTATGGGAGTCCGCGAGAGTAGATCGCCAAGAATACACCTCCGCCAATCAGCAGCAGCAGCATGGCCCATTCGGTATAGGGAAGCAGTCTTACTATAAGGTCGTTGATCGTGTTCATGGTGTAATGCTCTAAAATATCTATTTTAATCGGAATAGGGTTATGTTTGGTATTCTTATTGCTGCCATACTTATAAACCATTCTACATGAAAAAGCCGATCATTTGTTCACTGCTGTCCCCATTGCTTGGTTTGACCGTAGCCAGTGTAAAAGACAAACAGCTTGGTCAAGAGTGTTCTTTTGAAGACATTCCTCTACATGGCGAGGTAACCTTTGTCGAGTACAGAGGTCAGGCTGATCTTTCGGCACGCTTTGTCAATGCCTATCCTGACGTAAAAGTACAATTTGTGCATGCATTTCCTGATGATCGTGGTCAATGGCAAGTAGTGGAATTTGGCGAGGACTTCAGTGTATATATCGATAAATACCATGGTGACCTGAAGATCCAATTGGTGAACAATTACCCAGGAATGCGCAATGAAACAATTTTGGAATGAAGTTTGCCGTTTGACAGAATGGTTGTATATTTGCAATCCGATATCGCGGGGTAGAGCAGTAGGTAGCTCGTCGGGCTCATAACCCGAAGGTCGCTGGTTCGAGTCCAGTCCCCGCTACTA
>JANQRC010000016.1 GCA_028284745.1 Flavobacteriaceae bacterium | reverse complement strand
TTATTGGAAGTGGGCACAGGCTTTCACCCCGAATTGACAGGCAGAGAGAACATCTATCTCAACGGTGCCATATTAGGGATGTCTCGGTCAGAGATCACTTCGAAGATAGACGAGATCGTGGATTTCTCGGGATGCGAACGCTATATCGATACCCCCACAAAACGTTATAGCAGCGGAATGACCGTCCGCTTGGCGTTTGCCGTAGCTGCCCACCTAGAACCAGATATCTTGGTGGTCGATGAGGTATTGGCAGTAGGGGATGCCGAATTTCAGAAAAAAGCTATCGGCAAGATGAAGGATGTCTCCTCTCAAGATGGTAGAACGGTCTTGTTTGTGAGCCACAATATGGCAGCTGTCAAAAATCTATGTACGAGAGCCATTCTATTAGAGCAAGGAAAAGTGGTGCGTGAAGGGGACGTTCATGAAACAGTCGATCATTATCTGGGTGATTTCTTTGAAAACCAAGCACACCATAAAAAATGGTCTAAGGGTTCAGAAGATGCGCCAAGAGGTGGAAGTGCGGTCTTATTGGAGGTGAAACTCGTTTCGGAAGACGATCTTTCTATAACCAGCGATACGAAGATATATACCAGATTTGAGCTTTTGAAGGATATGAAGAATTTCAACCTGAGCGTTGTACTTTCTTCAGAGCATGATATCCCGATCTTCAACACGATATCACCCGTAGTTGGCCTAGAAAAAGGAATTCACGAGGCATGGCTTACGATTCCGAAGCACCTGCTTAATGACATCAACTATAGATTGAGGCTGCTTCTAGTAGAGAATTCAAGGAGAATAGTGGATGTTCATGATGTGCTGGCATGGCAATCTATCGAAACATCTAACAGGGATCATGCGTGGTTTGGGAAAATGATCGGTGTGATCCGCCCTAAGTTACAGTGGGAAATTTGCTAAATTGTCATGGTGGATTATAGAGATTTAAAATTAAGTGAGAAGAATATCGATGTTTACTATCCGCTAAAGCAGAAAGTGGCATTGATATCAAAAGTTTCGAAGACTCACTTTAAAGGTAACTTTCTCGATGTGGGTTGTGGGAGAAAACCCTATAAGGCCATCATAGAGGAAAATGCCGTTATTGATAGCTATATAGGTCTGGACATTGAGAATCCAACCTACCAAATGGAAATAAAGCCAGAGGTGTACTGGGATGGGGTAAGCATTCCTTTGGAAAACAACTCATTTGAGTCAGCAATGCTTATCGAAGTCCTAGAACATGTTCCGGACCCGGCAGTTGTTTTGAAAGAGGTCCATAGGGTTTTGGCCCCAGGAGGTAAGGTCTTGATCACGATTCCTTTCCTCTGGACCTTGCATGATGTACCCCACGACGAGTATCGCTATACTCCCTTTGCATTAAAAAGGTTGGTCGAAGCGGCGGGGTTTGCGATCAACGAAATGGAAGCATTTGGCTCATGGGATGCAAGTATGGCTTCAATGCTGGCACTCTACGTCAGAAGAGGATTGGCCGGAGCCCAGAAAGAATGGATGACCAAGTTTATGATGCCAGTGATCAAATATCTTTATAAGAGAGATAAAAAGGCAAAGCTTGACAGCTTTCATGAGAGTGAAATGATCACCGGGTTGTGGTGTGTGGCCGAAGTAAAACACGAACCTTCATGATTGGCAAGGATAAAATATATGTCACAAAGACCTTTCTTCCACCCCAGGAGGAATATAGCACGATTTTAAAAGAGGTCTTTGACTCTCACTGGCTCACTAACAGAGGCAAGCTCGCATTGGCACTCGAAGAAAAGATAAAGAAAAAACTAAATGTGAGGCATATGTTCTTACTGAACAACGGCACGATCCCTATACAGATCGCATTAAAGCTCTTTGGGAACGGTGGTGAGATCATCACGACACCATTTTCGTATGTGGCCACCACTTCGAGTATTGTTTGGGAAGGGTGCACGCCAGTTTTTGTCGATATAGACCCGACATACCTCTCCATAGATGAGACGAAGATCCAAGCATCCATCACACCGAGGACAAAGGCCATACTGGCTACGCATGTGTATGGCAATCCCTGTAACGTAGAAGCCATAGCGGCCATCGCAAAGCAGCATAACATCAAGGTGATCTACGATGCTGCTCATTGCTTTGGGGTAAGTTACAAAGGTAGCTCACTGTTCAATTATGGTGATATTAGCACGTGTAGCTTTCATGCCACAAAGGTTTTCCACACGGGTGAAGGCGGTGCCATCTTTTGTGATAGTGATGATATCTTTCACCATTCTTACTACGCTCATAACTTTGGTCATGATGGCCCATTGAGCTTCCATGGCTTGGGAGTCAACGGAAAGATCTCTGAGCTTCAAGCGGCTATGGGATTGAGTGTGTTACCATACATGGACCATATCCTTGCTGAAAGAAAGCGGGTGGTCGAAGCGTATGACCAGATGCTCAACTTCAACAAGATCGACAGGCTGGCCATACGACCAGGAACTGATTGGAACCATAGCTACTATCCCATATTCTTCGGATCTGAAGAAGCTTTGTTGGTCGCTGAGCGTCACCTTAATGGGCATGGCATCTACCCAAGAAGATATTTCTACCCTTCATTAAATACACTACCTTATGTTGAATATGTGAAAATGCCTGTTTCAGAATCCATAGCCAAACGAGTGCTGTGCCTGCCGTTACATACGGCGTTGAGTACGGACCAGGTTACATTTATCTGCAATACGATCAATGACATAGTATGATAGTAATTGGTGCAAAAGCTCATGCAAAGGAAGTCTTGATGATCCTGGAGGAAAACCAAGTTGACGATCTCGTGTTCTATGACGACATCGCTGTCCCGGCTCGGAAAGACTTCTTTGGCAAGTACAAAATACTCAATGACATAGAAGCTGCGATGGCATACTTGTCTGTCAACAATAGATTTGGTATCGGTATTGGCGGTACGCATGTTCGGAAAAGGATCGTAGAGAGATTTGAAAGCATAGGAGGTCGTTTCACTTCGATCATTGCCAAGTCTGCATCGGTCGGCAACCATGAGGTGGTTATTGGTGAAGGCTGCAACATCATGTGCAACACATTTGTCAGTAATTCGGTTTCGTTAGGGAAAGGAGTGTTGCTGAATCGAGGAGCATCGATTCATCATGATGTTACGATCGGCCATTTTTGCGAGATATCTCCTGGTGCTACTGTGCTGGGTAGGGCAGTCATTGGCGAGTGTTGCTCTGTTGGGGCCAGTGCGACTATATTGCCTGATGTAACTGTAGGTAACAATGTTATGATAGCAGCTGGTGCCGTAGTCATCAATGACGTCTCTGATAATGTGATGGTAGCAGGGGTTCCAGCAGTAGTTAAAAGAGAATTTCTAGATACAGACATTTAATCGAGTGAACAAAAGATCGAGGATAGTACATCTTTTCCATGATGATAAATTCATAGATACCACTATTGAACTTTTTGAATCTTTACACCCACAACAGTTCGAGTATATTGTTGTTGTAGACAATCATGATCACAAACTAAAGTATGTGAGGTCTAGGCTTGTTAGACCAGTGGTTCTGGAAGATTCGAAAGATTACGAACAGTTTTCAGGTCAGTTATCCGAACAAGCAGATGCTATTTTTTTCCATTCATTAGACCCAAGAAAACGAAAGATCTTAAGAAAAGTATCCTCCAATGTGCTAAAAGTATGGTTTGTCTGGGGTTTTGACCTGTACCAAGATTGGCCTCATCTCAATTCTAAATTATTTTTGAAAGAAACCCAGAACTTTCTTAATTCAACCAAGACTCTTAAAGAAAAAGCAATTGATCGCTTAAAACACTCTCTTACAGCATACCGGTCTTTTGTTTTTATGTCGAGATTCAAAAGGCAACTTGGCGAAGTATACCCATTTAAGGTCTTGAATGATGCATATGGCGATTTCTATGAAGATGCTAGAGCAGCCGATATTGTTGTCCCCGTTGTTCCAACAGAAATGAAGTTAATTCATAAAATAGGGATTGCACCGACATATGCTCCATTTACTTATGGCAGCCTGGAACAGTGGCTTGATGTAGATGAGCGCATATCTTCAGATAATATTCTAGTGGGCAACTCATCATCGGCTGCGAACAATCATGCGGATGTTTTTTTAAAATTATCTCAACTAGACCTTGAAGATCGTAAAGTAATAGTCCCTTTGAGCTATGGAGATACAAAGGCCTATCGGGACTTTGTGCTGAGATCCGGTGAAAAATACCTTGGCGATAGATTTCACCCTTTAACAGAATTCATGCCACTTGATGATTATACACGTTTGATCGGCACATGCGGTACTGCTATTTTTAACAATGTAAGGCAACAAGGTGTCGGGAATATCGTATCCATGGGCTATATGGGTGCTAAGGTCTTTTTGAATTCGAGAAGCCCAGTTTATAGGTATTACAAGAATATAGGCTTAGAGCTCTTTACAGTCAAAGCGTTGACACAATCAGCAATTGACGAACAGCTTTCAACGTCTCAGAGTGATAATAACAGAATGATTTTGACCAAAGAATATAGCATTGAAAATGTGCAAGACAAAATAAAGATATTACTAGAGACTGTAGATGATAAGATAGTTAGATCAATATAGCTAGCTTTACAGGCAAATGTATAAAGTAAGTATGCTACTGAGAGACAAAAATAATGATGTTGATCATCAGCTATATTTGTTTGCTCTTCTGAATCAATGATCAATAATGATGGTTTCCATCGTAATCCCTACATACAATCGCGGCGAGCTGATCAAGGAGACCTTAGACTCCATAGCGAGTCAGACCTATGCAGATTGGGAGTGCATCGTGATAGATGACGGAAGTACTGATAATACCCAAAGCGTTGTTGAAGGGTATTCAAGGCGGGACAGCCGTTTTCAATTCTACGAACGGCCAAAGCAAAGGGCAAAGGGCGCCAATGCTTGCAGGAATTACGGTATTGAAGTATCGAACGGAAAGTACCTGATCATCTTTGACAGTGATGACCTAATGCTGCCTATGTGCTTGGACGGTAGAGTGGCATTGATGGAAAAAGAACCCTGCGATATGGCCATCTTTTCAATGGGTGTGTTGATGGAGGGTAAAGACATAAACTATTCACATCCAAAAATATACAATGATGGCTGGGAGCAGGCCCTTTCAGTTTTTTTGACCGAAGGCACATTGCCTTGGAACTTACAGCGAACCATGTACAGGAGTACGTTCATAAAAGGCAAGATCAGTTTCAATGAACAACTATTACGTTTCCAAGACATAGAATTCAATGTGCGGGTGCTACACGATCTAAGGCCAAGATTTATCTCCGTCTCTGATGTAGATTGTTATTATCGCTATGCAGGGATAGAACACCCCAGGTCAGAGCAGTTCTATACCAATGTGTTCAAAGCGGTGCCAGTATTCATCGCTTCGCTTCATCACCATCTGTCCGATGATTTCTTTCGGCTGTCTCAAGTCAGGTTCGGTAAACAATGGTTTCTTTCCATCACTAGACTTTATGCGCGCAAAAGCGTGAAAAAAGAATATTTTACCAATGCCAGAGATAGTATAGACAAGTATATTGGCCTATCTTTTAGGCAACGATTAATTCTCTACCTGGTCTTTGGTACGAAAAAATATTTCAGAGGAAAAAAGGGTCAAGGTATTTTTATCAAGGCATTAACAAGGGCATATGTAGAATGATATCGATCATTGTTCCAATATATAACCGCGCCGATCTACTGGCCGAAACGCTAGACACCATCAAAGAACAGTCGTACGAAGATTGGGAGTGTATACTTGTCGATGATGGTTCTACTGATACTTCTTTGGAGCTGCTCCGGTCGTATAGCGAAAGAGACGAAAGATTCAGAGTGTTTCAACGCGGCGATAGATCGCCCAAAGGGCCCAGTACCTGCAGGAACATAGGCTTTGAGAATAGCAAGGGCAGATATATTCAGTTCTTTGATAGTGATGATCTCATGCACAAGGACAATCTCAATAACAAGATGCTGAAAATGCTTCCTCGCACTGAAGTTGTGATCGGACGGCTTTTTTTCTTTGACGACCATGAACCTTATGAGTTCAGAGGGTCCGAATCGTTAGCGTCTGTTCCAGATGATATTTTTGAATCTTTTGCCACAGGAAGTTTCTCAGTTTTGATGGTGGCACCTTTATGGCGTCGAGATTTCTTGGCCAAACACATGCCAATACGGCAAGACATGCATATTCTAGAAGATCATGAGTTGTATGCCCGCACATTGCGTCATGTGAAGCAAGCAGGCATGGCGAATGACAGCATCGCCTACATTCGGCAAGGCCATCGATCATCCACCAAACGGTTCTATGCGAACATTGCCTACGGAATTGATTCCTATTTAGAAGCAAAGAAGACAGTTGTGCAACTTGCGGGAAAGAATAGTGCCATAAACAAGGCCGTTGTCAGGATGGTCGTGGGAGTTTTTCGTGCTGCGCTGGCTCAGAAAGATTATGACAGCTGTGAAAAATGCCTAGGATTTGTCCGTACATTCAATATCGACAAGACCCTCAAGACACAATTGGCATTGTTCCGCATCAACAGTTCCTACAGACTTTTTAAACTTTTGGGAAGAGGAGACCACAGATTTAGAGGATTGTTAAGGTTCTGATGGCTAACTTTTGCTGCCTACAAAAACATTTCGTTATTTTAGGCACATGGGCAAATGTTTAATTTCAGTCTGTGTCATTACCTACGATCAAAGGGATTATATTGCCCAATGCCTAGAGGGTATCCTACAACAACGATCCGAGTGCGACGTAGAGATCATTCTCAACGACGACGCTTCATCAGACGGAACCTCAAAGATCTGCCAACAATATCAAGAGCAGTATCCAGATAAGATCAAGTATCAACGCAATGAGCAAAATTTGGGGATGATGGGAAATTTCATCAATGCCTTAAATAGGTGTCAAGGCGATTATATCGCCATTTGCGAAGGAGATGACTACTGGATGCATCCCGAGAAACTACAACTTCAGTGTACAGAGTTCTCTAAAGACCCAAGAATGGTCATATCATTTACGGACAGAACATTCCTGGACCCAAGCGGAAAAGACTGCACACCTGCTGGAAAACCAGTTAAGGAAGCATACGATTTCATAGACCTGGTCGAAGGCAACAAGATGTCAACCCTGACCGTGCTCATCAAAAGAGCGAACCTATATCCGTTGCCGAGCTTTTTGGAGCATGTCGTTACAGGCGATTGGCCGCTATACCTTTGGACACTTAGAAAGGGCGGCGTAGCCAAATTTTTAGACGTTAAAACTTCAGTACATAGATATGATATAGGGGTTTCCGTAGGTTTGAGAAAAAGAGAGACCAAATTGTCTGAAGGTTTTTTGTTCATTCTTGATGAAATGTCCAAGCAAGTATCAAATAAAGAATATCTTCGGGCAATTTCTGGAAGATACAGGTCGATTCTTAAATCTGTCTTTGTTAAGAAAGCCAAAGAACATGATATCTTTAAAGCAGTAGGATGGCTGTTGTTTGAATTGAGGCAAGAGACCTTTTTCAAACGATCGACAAGACTTATCGGCATATTCATTAATATTACAAAAACTAAACTGGGAAGCCCAGTTACCCTCGAGGATACATGATCACCATAGTCCTTACATACAGAGACAGAGAGTTGCGTATTGCTAAAAACTGCTTGGAATCTCTAGCATACCAGACCATGATGGACTTTACCGTGATCTTGGTCGACTACGGTAGTCAAGAAGCGTTTTCAACTGCCATACGAGAACTCTGTGATACCTATGCGTTTGTGAAACTCCTGCAATGCCCTGTTGAGGATCAGTTATGGAACAAGAGCAGGGCCATCAATATCGCCTTGAAACAATGTGAAACGCCCTATTTTTTTATGGGCGACATCGACCTGATCTTTAGCCCGCATTTGATTGAAAAGTTGGTGACATTATCAAAAGACGATACCACCTACTATTTTCAATATGGTTTTTTAGATAAAGAAGAATCTCTGAAGACAAAACCTTTTTCCGAATACCATATCGCCTTCAAAGGAGAGCTATCAGGCACTACATTGTTCAACACAGAACAATTGTTGGGCATCAATGGTTATGATGAGTTTTACCATGGCTGGGGCGCCGAAGATGCAGATGTACTGTTGCGGCTGAAAAACAATGGCAACAAGGTAGCATTCTATGACCATGAGACCCTAATGCTACACCAGTGGCATCCCAAGAGCTACCGTAGCAAAGGAAGCAAAGCGCCTTTCCATTCACATTTAGAGCAGATCAATCATGCCTATTTTCATATAGCTGAAGTCACTAAGAAGACAAAAGCGAACATAGGGCAAGAATGGGGAGCTTTGCCAGCAAAGGAGAGATACGATGCTCTCAAACTCCCTACCCATCATATCCAACTCGTTAACATTGAGCATGATATAAAAGGATTCTGCAATAGTCTCCAGAGTTTCCCCCATGGGGATGTAGTGCATGCCAGGGTAGAAGAGGGGCAAGAATCTCGGATGATGAAGACCAAGTTGAAGAAAATTCTAAATAGGAAGACCCCTGCGTATATCGATATGTACTTGGCGAATGATATTATTTTGGAGGAAATTATCAGAAACCATAGAACTTCACCATATTGCTACAAATTTGACCAAATAAGTAAGTGTATCGAGCTAACGCTTATGATAGGATCTAAAAGTGCTTCAGCAGAGTAATGAGCAGCGATACCACCCCAAAAGTAAGCGTTTGTATGATCACCTATGGGCATGAAGCTTTCATCGAACAAGCTATTTTGGGTGTTTTGGAGCAGCAGGCCGATTTTGATATTGAATTGGTCATATCTAATGACAGATCGCCAGATAGCAGTGATATGGTCATCAATGAGATCATTAAAACTCACCCAAGTAGTCATCGGATCCGTTATACAAACCAAACGAAAAACCTCGGGGTCATTCCAAACTTGTTATATGCTATCTCTCAATGTGAGGGAGATTACATTGCCATGTGCGAAGGGGACGATTATTGGATAGATAAAGACAAGTTGGCCAAACAGGTCGGGATCTTAGACCAACATGAGGAATATGGACTCTCTTACACACATTTCAAGTTCTTTGACCAGGTCAAACAACAGTTTGTTGATGTTCCTGAACGCCATTTCAATGATGCCCGATCTGTTGAGCAAATGCTCATCAGCAAGTTCATCGAATTCCCAACAATAGTAATACGAAAAGAGCTTTTGTTGAGGATAGTTGAGATACTAGGGCCTGAATTCAAAAAGGCAATGATCGGTGATACACGGATTTTCTTAGAAGCATCACAGCTATCAAAGCTTCACTACTTGGATCATGTGACAACAGTATATAGGGTCTTGCCAGGTAGTGCTAGCCATGCCACCAACATTGATAAATACATATTTGCATTGTTGGACTCATACAGAGGACGGAAGGAATTCGTTAAAAGGTATGACCTAAAAAGGTCCTGGTTGTCACATGCAATATGCAACACCAATCGAGGGCTGATCAACAAGGCATTCACCGCAAGTCGATATACAGAGATGTTGAAGTGTTTACGCAATATGCTTGTATCGGATACGATCAAGTACTGCAATACAAAGGTCTTTTTCAAGAAGATGACCCTTAAGGTCTTTGTAAAGCTAATTCTAGCAATGATCGGGCTGGGCGTGTTGAGACAAAAGATGAAAAAGCAATGAAGATATTGATGGTTTCCATGAAATCCATGCACTTTGAACGTTGGACCGCCCAACTCAAAGATGCTGGTCATGAAGTGTACTGGTTCGACATTAGGGACCAAGGGCGTGCACTGAAGCTACCATGGGTGCATCAGATCACAGGCTGGAAAAAACGTTTCTTCACCTTCGGAAGAACGTTTTTGAAGCGAAACCTACCGAAGGTGCATGATGCCATTACTGGTATAACGGACAACAAGCTGGAGAACGCCTTTGAAAAGACCTTGGAAGAGATAAAGCCCGATGTGGTGCACAGCTTTGTGCTGTACATTTCTTGTACGCCCATTCTTCAGACGATGAAAGACCATCCAACTATTAAATGGGTCTACTCTTCATGGGGCAGCGACCTGTATTACTTTAAAGAACTCCCCGAATACAGAAAAGATATCGAGGCAGTACTTCCGCGTGTAGACCATATGTTTGCTGACTGTCATAGGGACCTAGGTTTGGCAACGGATATGGGTTTTGCAGGGAAAGCCTTAGGCGTCTTCCCAGGCGGTGGCGGTTATGACTTCTCTGTGTTTGATGCTCATATCCTTCCCTTGGAAGATCGAAAGACCATTCTTGTAAAGGGATATCAAGGAAGGTCAGGAAGGGCAATTCCAGTGATAAAGGCTTTGAAGAATTGTTCCGAAGAGTTGAAAGGCCATAAGGTCGTGGTCTTTGGAGCACATGACGAAGTGGTCACTTTTGTTCAGGAAGAACAACTATCACGATCCCTCAATATAGAACTATTCCCATTGACAACTTTTCTTCCGCATGAGCGAATATTGAAACTCATGGGCGAAGCTTTGCTGTATATTGGCAATAGCAACTCAGACGGAATGCCGAACACCTTGCTCGAGGCGGTCTGTATGGGCGCCTTTCCGATACAGTCTAACCCAGGTAATGCCTCTGCTGAGGTCATTCAGCACAAAAAGAATGGATTGTTGATCTCTGATTGCGAAAATGTCGAGGAGATAACCAGTTTGGTGCAACTCGCGTTGTCTGAAAAAGAACGATTGCATGAAGCCATGAAGTTCAACCTAGCACAGATCAAACCTAATTACGAGTATGGTCGCGTGAGAGAAGGCGTCTTAGCGGCCTATAAAAGTATTGCCGACGAACTATGAATAGCATCAAAGTATTCACTGAAAAAAGTGTACGATATACGCCGTTTGGCGGGTTTCACCCTATGGACCTGCCTTTTCTGGAAGAACATGGCATTCAGATAACGGACGACATACAACAGGCCGATGTGATCATGTCACAAAATTTAAAGCACCTCAAAAAGTATTTTCTTCGCTTCTTCAGTAGGAAGAAATATCTGATCTGGACGCTCGAACCGAGATTCGATACACATTTCGACTCCATTGTCAAACCCTATCTTGGATTGGTGAAATGCCATGTGATGAACATCTACACAGGCGATGTGTTTGTAAGCCCTTTGTCCTTTCATGCAGGATTGATCGATGAAGAACTTGACCCATTGCCGCAGGATTTTACGATTCCCAGCAGAAAGATCGTAGGGCTGATGTCGTACTATCAAGGTCTGGAAACGCCTAAACTCCTAAAGGACGGTATTGATATCGACCTGATCAAAGTGCGATCCAAAATAGGTCTAGAAGGCCATAAACTCGGAGCGATGGATGTATTTGGCAAGGGATGGCCCGATGGTGTATCAAAGGAAGACAGCCGCGCGGGTAACTGGGTCGGTAGGAAAAAGGACATATTGGCCCCGTATTTCTTCAATCTTTGTTTTGAGAATACAGTGGCCTATAATTATGTCACCGAGAAGATATGGGATAGTATCGCAGATGGCTGTTTGCCTATCTACTATGGCAACAATGGGATCTATCAGCTATTTCCGAGAGACAGCTTTATAGATTATTCCAGATTGAAAGGACCCAAGGCGTTGTTTGACCTAGTTGAGAATATGTCAGATACAGAATATATTGGAAGAATGAATGCGTGTATCGATGTATATAATAGCATCAGTGGGCAAGGAGACGCGTTCGTCAAAGAAAAGAGAACGTTGGCACTGACAGCCATAACACAACGCCTGAAGAAGATTACTTCAGCATAAACCAACCCAGCGTATGATCAATTTTTTGAAGAAGAAGTTTATCGACCTAATGATCAGTCGTGGTCATTACATTGAAAAAGCAACAGATAAGACTTCCGTAGAGAACCTTATCAGGTCGCTGCGACCCTACAAAGTAGATAAAGAGCTCGTTAGACTTGGCCCTGACAAAGACGGTGGCTACTTAGTGCCAGACGACCTAGAGAATATTTATGCGTGCTTTTCGCCCGGAGTGGGAAGGATGAGCGAGTTTGAGCTTCATTGTCTTGACTACGGTATGAAATTGTATCTGGCAGACAAATCAGTAGATGGGCCAGGTACCGCCGACCCACGGTTACAATTTTTAAAGAAGTTCGTGGGGCCGATCAACGATCAGCACTTTATAACGCTTGATCGTTGGGTGGAAAGTACTATTCAAGGAGACGATGACGATCTAATGTTGCAAATGGACATCGAAGGCTATGAGTACCTCACTCTTGTAAATGCTTCTGAAGCACTGTTGAAGCGCTTTAGGATCGTCGTGGTGGAGTTTCACAACCTTCATAAATTCTGGGATAGAGAGTTCTTCAAATTGGCCAATGCCACTTTTGAGAAGCTGCTGCAGCATCATGTTTGTGTACATATTCACCCTAACAATGTGAGTGGGGAAGATGTAAGATATGGTGTTAGGATACCACGGGCTGCCGAGTTCACCTTTTATAGAGCAGATCGTGTAAGGGATAAGGCTCCACAAACGGTACTTCCGCACCCATTAGATTGCGACAATACGCCATTTCCCAGTTTGCCATTGCCTACCTTTTGGTATGCCGACTAGGTACGAGAAAATTATCAAACAGTGCCATGTTTTCGGTACCAGTCGATCAGCTGTACGATACCTTTTTCAAGTGATATGCTGTGTTTCCATCCAAGGTTATGCAGCTTGGTCACATCGGTCACCTTTCTTAGAGTGCCATCGGGCTTGCTATGGTCAAAGGTCAATTCACCTGGATAACCCACATGATCTTTGATGAGAGCTGCTAACTCACTGATCGAAACGTCCTCTCCTGTGCCAATGTTTATGTGCGTGTTTATCACATGTGAAGGATTGTCGAAGGTATCTTCAAAATTTACTCCTTCCATGATATGAACACAAGCATCGGCAAGGTCATCAGACCAAAGAAACTCTCTTCTGGGTTTGCCAGTACCCCATATTTCCACTGCGTTCTCGGTAATTCCTTTTGATTTCAAGTAGGTGACCGCTTCCTCTTTAGAAGAAAGCCTTAGGTCTTTTAGTACCGCTTCGTAGTCCTGCTCGTGCAGATACTTTGCCAAGATGAACTTCCGTATCAAGGCCGGTAGCACATGCGAAGTATCAAGGTCAAAGTTATCGTGTGGGCCATAGATGTTGGTCGGCATCACCGAGATGAAATTCGTACCGTGTTGCAGATTATAGCTTTCGCACATTTTTAGACCAGCGATCTTTGCGATGGCATAGGGCTCATTGGTGTATTCTAGAGCATCGGTCAACAAGTATTCTTCCTTGATGGGTTGCAGAGCATTTTTTGGATATACGCACGTACTGCCTAAAAACAAAAGCTTTTGCACACCATGCAGGTGGCTTTGATGCATCACATTGTTCTGTATCATCAAATTGTCGTACAAGAAGCTGGCTCTGTAGGTGTTGTTGGCAACGATGCCTCCTACTTTGGCTGCTGCCAAGAAAACGTACTCAGGTCTTTCTGTCTTGAAGAGATCGGCAACTGCACTGGTGTCGGTGAGGTCTAGCTCTGCGCGTGTCCTAACAACAAGGTTTGCATATCCTGCTGTTTCAAGAGCCCTTTTGATGGCACTGCCAACAAGTCCTCTGTGGCCGGCTACGTAAATTTTAGCATCCTTATTCATCAAAAAGCTTATTCAAAATAGTTGGGGATGGTATATCCGTTCTTCTTCAGGAAGCGTTCTTTTTCCATGAGCTTTAGGTCATGTTGCATCATCTCTGCTACCAAAGAATCAAGGGTATATTCAGGTTCCCATCCAAGAATCTCCTTCGCTTTGGTAGCATCACCAACAAGCAGGTCAACTTCTGTAGGGCGGTAGTAGTTGGGATCTATGGCGATCACTTGTTTACCTTCTTCCAGAGGATATTGTTGGTTTGTGCTTTTCTTCACGTAGCCCTTCTCATCGACCCCATTTCCTTCAAAGGCAAGTTCTATACCCATATGTGAAAATGCCATGATCGCTAGCTCTCTGATACTGGTGGTAGTTCCTGTGGCGACCACCCAATCTTCAGGTTGGTCATGTTGAAGGATCATCCACATCATCTTTACAAAATCTTTGGCGTGCCCCCAATCTCTCTTGGCATCAAGATTTCCTAGGTAGAGCATATCTTGCAGGCCAAAACCTATTCTGGCTGCGGCACGGGTTATCTTTCGGGTCACGAAGGTCTCGCCGCGTATGGGTGATTCATGGTTGAAGAGAATCCCATTACATGCAAAGATGTCATAGGCTTCTCTGTAGTTCACAGTAGTCCAGTACGCAAAAAGTTTGGACACGCCGTAAGGACTTCTCGGGTAGAAGGGCGTATTTTCAGTTTGTGGGACTTCCATGACCTTTCCGTAAAGTTCTGAAGTAGAGGCTTGATAGAATTTTGTTTTCTTCCCCAAGTTCAGCAACCGAATGGCCTCAAGGATCCGCAAAGTGCCTACACCATCAGCGTTTGCTGTGTATTCAGGTGTGTCGAACGAAACCTTCACATGGCTCATGGCTCCCAAATTGTATATCTCATCGGGCTGCACTTCTTGTATGATCCTTATCAGGTTGGTGCTGTCTGTTAGGTCTCCATAGTGCAAGTGAAAATTACGGTCCTCGATATGTGGGTCTTGGTAAAGATGGTCGATGCGTTGTGTGTTGAACAATGATGATCGCCGTTTGATACCATGTACCGTATATCCTTTTTTAAGCAGAAACTGACTTAAATAGGCGCCATCTTGCCCTGTGACGCCCGTGATGAGTGCAATCTTTTTGGTTTTATGCGCCATTTGAATGAATTAGTTGTTCAGCAAAAATAGTATTTAATGTTCTCTACTCGATGATCGAGATCAAAAATCAAGTTCCAGCGAATGCCTTGCGGGCTTGCCTCGATGTGGTTTACGAAATATAAGGCCTGATGGTCTCTTTCAAGAAACTTCTGAACGGATTGGATTCAAAAAAGATAAAATGAATTTGAAAATACATCAGGGTAAGTACATTCAAAAAGAGTAGACCGAGTCCTAAATTTTTTTCGTTAGCCTGTTTTTGTATGATGAAATGGGTGAGGATGATCCCCAGAAAAATAAAAGGGAAATACCACCGTGGTTCTATTCGCATAATTACAACCAGCGATATGATGGCCGTATATGCCCAAAAAGCCAATATGCCGCCAGAAACATAGTTCGCATCATTGCCCAGAGAAGCTCTTATGGCGTTTCTCTTATACGGCACAAAAAGTAATATGAAAAGAATGGGACCAATACCAATATATGGTAAATAGATGTTTGCGAACGAGTACCAAAAATCGTTAAAGAACTCTTTGATGGTCCATACAGGTTCAAAATAGATCGACTCTGATATAGAATTGGGAAGGCTTTGCGCACCATGTTCAGAAAGATATGATCGCACCTCATCCCACGAAACTCTACCGCCATCAGGAATCTTGCCTTCGTATATGTATGATTGCGACAAATGATTTCTCTGAAACCAATTAAGCCCGCTTTCAGGATTCTTATCTATGCTAGCAAACCCGTTTCCGTTGACAATAGAAGGTATATGAAATGCACAGCCAAGCACGATCCCCGATATCAATATGACCGTAACTTTTTTCCATTGGTCAGTAAAGAAGAAAAAAATGGCCGGTACGATCAGCAATGCGAATAACCTTGTGCCTAACAGTAGGCCTATGAGGACAATAACAGACAACATGTTATGAATATGCCAATGTTTTCTCAAGAAATAGATGTTCGTAAAAAGAAGGAAGGTGAACAAGTGTAATATACTGTCATTTATTCCTTGCCAATATATTCGCAAAGCCAAGCAAGACACAAAGAATAGCATAAGGGATTGCATGAAGAAGCCTGCTATTTTCAGTGTACGCATCGCAAAGGAGAAAGAGACGATCAACAAAAGCATGTGCGCAACAACGGTAATAGATCTAAATAGGTAGAGGTTGTTATCGAAAAACGGTTTAAGCAGATTGGCTATAAGAAAATATACTGGCGAAAAATTCCCAGAAGACCAAGTTCTCATAAAACCATGCTCTTCAATTGCTGTTTGAATACTTAGTATAGAATGTTCATCCCCTACGGGTACAGGATAACCTAGAAAAATAGACGTCTTTAATATGAAAAAACATAAGGTGGTCATAGTGCAAAGAAGAACACTTGCTCTTGTAAGTTTACATTGATGACGAGTGAATAACTCTAAAACATTCATGAAGCCTTGATTACATCGTCCATATAGATATGAAATTTTTTAGCACTGCATGTATCAGGATACCGTTGTAAAAATATAAAGATCGGGCAAATTCTGATCGGTTTCCTTAACTTCATCCTGTTTATTTCATTATTATTGCTATAACATTAAGCATAGAATTCATGTCTAGATCCATAGGGTTGATACCCCTTCGTAAAGGCTCAAAAGGAATACCAGGTAAAAACAAGCGTAAAATGGTGGGCAGGCCGCTCTTCTGTTGGGCACTTGCCGAAGCCATCTTCTCTTCGCTCGATGAAATATATGTGTTCACAGACGATCAAGACATCATAGACTTCGTAGAGAAACAATATACCTGGACCAACAA
Source organism: Flavobacteriaceae bacterium (assembly GCA_028284745.1). Taxonomy (GTDB): domain Bacteria; phylum Bacteroidota; class Bacteroidia; order Flavobacteriales; family Flavobacteriaceae; genus JANQRC01. Next base: position 20,187 of record JANQRC010000016.1, on the reverse strand, counting down.
GGTGAAAGTCATGGAACGCAGCCCAGAAAGTGCTTCGGATACTGCTTCTACCGAAAGTGCCATACTAGAGTTTTGTGAGAATATCGGCTATGCTTTCGATGTTCTATGCCTGCTGCAGGCAACATCGCCATTCACCAAAGCTAGCGATATCAATGCCTGTCTGCAAAGTGTCTCTGGTGAATACGATAGCGCATTGACTGTTGTTAGAGCCCATCGATTTGCCTGGGACAAAGCAGGTATGGCAATGAACTATGATATTTTCAAGAGGCCAAGGCGTCAAGACTTTGAAGGCCTGTTGATCGAAAATGGAGCAGTGTATGTTACTACCAGAGAAGCATTGCGATCTTCAAAGAATAGGCTAAGTGGTAAGATAGGTCTTGTAGCAATGCCTGAGGATTCATTGACCGAGATCGACTCAGAGCAAGACTGGCTCATTGTAGAGCAGCTATTGATGCAACGCCAACGTAGAAAAAAGCAGCAACAAAGGATCACGCACTTTGTGCTGGATGTAGACGGCGTTTTCACCGATGGATGTACCTGGTATGATGCTAGCGGCGAAATGGCCAAAAAATTCGATATGAGAGATGGAATGGGGCTCGAAATACTCAGACAACATGCTGTAGATGTGATAGTTATGACTTCTGAGCAGTCCGAGTTGGTTGCGCAAAGAATGAAAAAGCTGAAGATCACCAACGTTTATCTGGGAGTGAAAGACAAGTTTGCCCTATTACACAACATTGTCAACGAAAAAGGGCTTTCTATGGCAAATATTGCCTACATTGGCGATGACGTCAACGACCTTGCAAACATCTGTTCTGTTGGGTGGTCTTTTACGCCAAACAATGCCACCACAGAGGTCAAGCAGCAAGCAGATATTGTGCTGAGCAAGGATTCAGCAGCTGGTGCAATTCGTGAAGCATGTGAGTTTATTCAAAAGTATAACCTACGCTATGAGTAATTATAAAAGACCTTTTGTCATTGCAGAGATCGGTTGCAATCACAAAGGTGAAATGGAGATCGCCAAGGAAATGATCAAAGTGGCCAAGATCTTCTGCAATGTAGACGCTGTAAAGTTTCAGAAGCGAAACAACAGGGAACTCCTTACCGAGGAACAATACAACAGCCCGCATCCCAATCCCGTGAACTCATATGGTGACACTTACGGTGCCCATAGAGAATACCTAGAATTCACTAGGGACCAACATCAAGAACTAAAAGATTTTTGTGAAGAGATAGGCATTACCTATTCCACTTCTGTATGGGATACCACTTCTGCCAAGGAAATCGCTTCTTTAGACCCAAAATTCATCAAGATACCTTCAGCGTGTAACAATCACTACGAGATGCTTGGCTGGCTGTGTGATAACTACCGTGGAGAGATACACATCTCTACTGGAATGACCACCAAATCTGAGATCGAAGAACTGGTGTCATTCTTTGAAACTAAAGGAAGAGGCCAAGACCTGGTGCTCTATAACTGTACATCAGGATATCCCGTCCCTTTTGATAAAGTATGCTTGTTAGACATAGACCTGCTCACAGAAAAATACGGTGAAAAAGTAAGACACATAGGGTTTTCTGGTCACCATTTGGGCATTGCAGTAGATGTCGCAGCCTTTACGTTGGGCGCTAATATCATAGAACGTCACTTCACACTAGACCGTACATGGAAGGGCACCGATCATGCGGCTTCCCTAGAGCCGATGGGCATGCGAAAACTATCAAGAGACCTAAATGCTGTGTACGATTCATTGGCATACAAGCAGGCAGACATTCTTGATATAGAGCAAGTACAAAGGGACAAGTTGAAGTTCAAGAAGGCATCTTCGGTTTAACTGATTCGAACATAATTAATGAAGAAAAAGGTATTCATACTACTACCGGACGGCGTAGGGTTGCGAAACTTTGCATTCACAAAATTCAAAGAAGTAGGGGAGGAAGCCGGTTTCGATATTGTGTATTGGAACAACACCGTTTTTCCGCTAAAAGAGCAATTAGGGTACGAAGAGCTAAAAATTGAAGAACACCGCTTGCACAAATCTATCGGTACACTAAGCAGGGCACGCAAGCGTATGGAATTGGCGCTTTGGCAAAAGAAATTCAAGGACAAAGTATACCCGACCTACAGATTCCCGCTGCCCTATGCTACCACAAAGAACATCCTAAAAAGTGTGTTTGTACGCTATAAGGAGGTCTTTGGTTCCACAGAAAAGGGAGTGAAGGCTATTCGCAAACAAATAAAGCACGATACTAGAAAGTCACCTAAATACAATTATTGTAAGGCGCAATTAAAAGAGCATCGCCCAGATATTGTATTCTGTACCAACCAACGCCCAACGCAAGCAATTCCTGCGATCCTTGCAGCGCAAGATCTGGGCATACCTACAGCAACATGGATCTTCTCATGGGATAATCTGCCAAAAGCTACCATGGTGATCGAGACCGACCACTATTTTGTATGGAGCGCACACATGAAGAAAGAATTGCACTTCTATTACCCCTTTGTGAGAGATGAACAAGTATTTGTGACGGGAACGCCTCAATTCGAACCACATTATGATACATCCTTACTTCAAACCAGAGCAGCGTTTTGTGAAGCACACGGGTTAAGCCCAAATACAAGATACCTGTGCTTCTCTGGGGATGATATCACCACTTCGCCCTTGGACCAATATTATCTTGAGGACACGGCGATTGCCGTTAGGAAGCTTAAAGAACAAGGAGAGGATGTGGGCATCATCTATCGTAAGGTACCCATCGATTTCACAGGTAGATATGATGCTGTGTTAGAAGAATACAAAGATGTCATTGTCTCTATCGACCCATTATGGAAGCCCATAGGCGAACGTTGGGACCAGGTAATGCCGACCAAGGAAGATTTCAAGCTATTGGTCAATGTTTGCCATCATAGCGAGTTTGTGTGCAACATCGCTTCTTCCATGGTGTTCGATTTTGTGATCCACAAAAAGCCATGCTTGTTTTTCGACTACGAGCAACCTCAGCTAAAAAGAGGTATCCGCGATATCGGGCAGAACTACAAGTATGTACATTTCAGGTCAATGCCGAATAAGGAAAAAACGGTTGTATGGTCTAGAAGCAAGGAAGAGACACTCCAGAAGGTAAATGCCATGTTTTTGGGCATTGCCAACGACACCTCTATGACCCACCAATGGTATCAGGTGATCAATAGGCCTGATCATCCTGCAAAAGCCTCTGAGCGCATATGGGATTCGTTAAAGACAATAATTGAATAGATCAACTTGGTCGGGAAAAAAGAAATATCGGTTGTAGTTCCTGTTTATCAGGCCGAAAATACACTTACAGAGTTATCTGTGAGATTAGATGCTGTTTTTACGAAGATGGAAGTATCTTATGAACTGATATTGGTAGATGATGGAAGCACCGATGATTCTTGGGGTCAAATATGCACGGCCCACGGGAAAAACAGAAACATAGTAGGGATCAGGCTTAGTAGAAACTTTGGTCAACACTATGCCATTCATGCTGGTCTAGAGAAAGCTACGGGTAATTGGATCGTCGTGATGGACTGTGATCTTCAAGATATTCCAGAAGAAATACCAAAACTTCATCAAAAGACAGCTGAAGGATACGATATGGTACTGGCTAGAAGAAGCTCTCGAAAAGACGGTTTCTTTAAAAAGATGTGCTCAAGGTCGTTCTACCGGCTATTGTCTTATTTCACAAACACCGAACAAGATAGCTCGATCGCCAACTTTGGGATGTATGATCGTGATGTCATAAGATCAGTACTTAAGATGGGAGACCATGTCAAGGTCTTTCCGATCATGGTCCAATGGGTTGGCTTCAAGAAGGTCGCTATCGATGTGAATCATGGTAGTAGAAAAGAAGGAAAGTCTACCTATACAATAGGAAAGCTCATTGGATTGGCGTTCAATATCATCGTAACTTTTTCAAACAAGCCCTTAAAGATAACCATTACTCTAGGTCTGTTCATTTCTGTTGTGTCCATGCTGGTGGGGCTTTTTTACCTTATTCGTTATCTATATGGAGGTATATCTGTTCAAGGGTATACAAGTTTGATACTGTCAATATGGTTCCTGTCTGGAATAATCGTATTTTCTATTGGAGTTCTTGGCCTATATCTCGGTAAGATCTTTGACAAGGTAAAATCCAGGCCAACATACATAGTAAAGGAAACATTGGAATAAGATGGAGACATTCAAGAACATTCAAGCAAGAGAAATTTCAATAGGAAAAGGCACCCATATTGAGCCGACTGCGACCATCAGGGGCGTGAATGGCAAGGCAAATAGAATAGTCATTGGCGATCATGTGTACATTGGTCATGACGTACAAATATTATGTGATGAATTTTCTTTAGGAGATTATTCTAAGATCCATCACGGAAGTAACATTCATGGATACAAACCATGCAACATTGGTCACAACCTTTGGATGGGGCAATACACGATCTTAGACTCGATCGGAGGTGTTGTGATCGGCAACAACTGTGGCATTGGGGCACATTCGCAGCTATGGAGCCATATAAAATATGGTGATACTTTGGAAGGGTGTAGATTTTTATCTGAAAAGAGCCTCGAAATAGGCAATGATGTATGGTTCGTGGGAAGAACATTGGTCTCTCCGATCAAGGCTGAGGACAAGTCCATGGCATTGGCTGGCTCTGTTGTGACAAAGGACATGAAGTATAATGAGATCTATTCAGGCATACCTGCCAAATCGATCTCTGACAAGGTAGGATATCAGTTTGAAGAGGTTCCTTTGTCCAAAAAGACCGAAAAAATGAAACAATACCTGACCATGTCGGGCGTAGATGCAAATCTGATAAGGATTGTTGAAACAGAGGCAGAGGTCGAGGATGACAACTTCAGCTATTTTGTGACCTCTTCGAGAAGATACACAAAGAAAGGTAGTGACCCTGAGATTGCCTTCATGAAATTCTTACTTCCAGAGAAAGCTAAATTCACCCCGTTTTGATAAAGATCCCATTCAATAAACCTTATCTCACCGGCAAAGAGACACAATATATTGAAGACGCTGTAAAGAGTGGTAAGATCTCTGGCAATGGTCAGTATACCAAGAGATGCCAGACTTTTTTCGAGGAAAAATTCGGCTTCAAGAAAACACTGCTCACCACAAGTTGTACAGACGCTTTGGAAATGTGCGCGATCTTGGCGAATATCCGCCAAGGAGATGAGGTGATCGTCCCTAGCTATACGTTTGTGTCAACGGCATTGGCATTTGTGAGGCAAGGTGCTAAAATAGTGTTTGCAGATTCATATGGCACCCACCCAAATATCGATGCTGGGCTCATTGAAGGATTGATAAGCGAGAAAACTAAGATGATAGTAGTGGTGCACTATGCGGGTATGGCATGTGATATGGGCACTATCATGGAGCTTGCCAAAAGACATGACCTCATAGTGGTTGAAGACGCTGCCCAAGCGGTTTGTTCATATTATGAGGGCATTCCATTGGGATCCATAGGCCATATGGCCACGTTTTCCTTTCATGAGACCAAAAATATCATATCTGGCGAAGGTGGGATGTTGGTGATCAATGACGATCGTTTCATTGATCGTGCAGAGGTCATCTGGGAGAAAGGAACAAATAGAGCACAATTTTTCAGAGGGCAAGTTGACAAATACACCTGGGTAGACCTTGGATCGTCTTTTTTGCCATCCGAGATCATTTCAGCCTTCTTGTGGGCACAGCTTGAAAATATCGAAGATATCCAAAGCAAGCGATTGCGCCATTGGCGATATTTTAATGAGAACTTGCAAGACTGGGCCGACAACAATGAGATCCAGTTAATGCATATTCCCGAATATGCAACCAATAATGCACACATGTTCTATCTAGTGTGTAGGTCTGGAGCACAACGCTCTAAATTGATAGACCACTTGAAGACAGAAGGGGTCTTGGCGGTATTTCATTATTTGAGCTTGCATAACAGCCCCTTTTACAAGAACATGCACGACGGTAGAGAACTTGCGAACAGTGATAGATTTACCGATTGTTTGCTAAGGCTGCCAATGTACTATGAGCTAGATGTCGAAACGGTGGACGAAAAAGTACTAGAACATGGAGACTAGTCAAGAGCCCTTGAAGGAGAAACCGATATCATCAAGTATCGTTCATGAAGACCGATCCATACATATAGCTTATATCACACCAGAATATCCAGCTCCCGGCATAAAGCACAGTGCCGGAATAGGCACAAGTATCTACAACCTGGCATTGGCATTTGTAAAAAAAGGGATCCAAGTCACGGTAATAGCCTACGGCCAGGAAAAAGAGGATGTTTTTACAGATCAAGGAATACGGGTCATTACGATAAGAAAGCGACAATACAGTGCCTTGGGATGGTATTTTCATCGCAAGCACATCCAGAAGAAAGTTGCCAAATTCATTGACGAATACAACATAGGGATTCTTGAAGCTCCCGATTGGACAGGGATCACAGCCTTTATGAGATTTAAAGTGCCGTTGGTGCTCCGCCTTCATGGAAGCGACACCTACTTTTGCCATATCGAGGGAAGACCACAAAAAAGAAAGAACCGTCTCTTCGAAGCAAAGGCGATCCGCCAGGCAGATGCGATTTCTTCACCTACACAATTCACGTTAGACAAAACGCTGGAACTTTTCCCCTCGATTCAAAAAAAACGTTCAGCAGTGATACCTAACGGTCTGTTTTTAGACAACTTCAACATAGAAGAAGAGATGTCCCAAAAACATCAGATCTTGAATTTTGGTACTGTGGTCCGTAAGAAGGGAGCATTGGCCTTGGCCAAGATATTCAATGAATTGCATAAGCAAGACAGTGAGGTTCGTCTGCTAGTTGCCGGTAGTGATTCGCCAGATGCACTAAGTGGAAATTCATCTACATGGCAAATGATGAACACATTGCTTTCCGATAGTGCCAAAAAGAATGTCACCTATCTTGGGAAGGTTCCTTATGCAGAAATAAAAGGCCTCATTGCAGCATCGAGTGTTTGCGTGTTTCCCACAATGGCAGAGACATTTGGTATGGTTACGGTCGAAGCGATGGCGATGGGAAGGCCTGTTGTGAACTCCAACTATGGATGGGCTCAAGAGATGATCGAAGACGGGAAGAACGGTATTCTTGTCGACCCGAACGATGTAGCTGCATGTGCAGCTGCTATCCTGGCAATTCTAAAGAATCCTGAAAAAGCAACTAGCTTGGGTATGCACGCCAGGGCTAGGGTAGAAGAACACTACGACATAAGCGCCATTGCCGATATCTATGTTGACTTCTTTAAATCGTTGCTGCCATGATCGCCATGATTCACAATAGCGGCAAATCTCTGGTCAAGGTCATTGATATGGCAAAGAACGAGCATGAGGTCAGTGTTGATACCTCTGAGACGCTTGCCACGACACTTTGTCAACTGGCAGAGCGTTTTCCTGACCGTATCATTGGTTGGTTTGATGAGGCATTGTACGATCATGTGGATGTTGAAGAGATCGACCGCTTGTTCCTTCATGACTGCATGCTATTCTCATACAGTGCGCAGAGCAGCTATTTTTCTGATGACATTGGGTACGTAGAGGATTCTCCGTTCATACAGGTGAATAAGGAAGTAAGATATCCAACATGGTTGATGAGTGCCGACATTGGTGTGGTCAAGGCTAACATTTTGAGGAAATTCAATACAATTGAAAAGCAAAGAGGATTGGGCTACTTCTTGTGTTCCATGGCCAAGGTAGGAATGCCATCAGGGTTATGTTGCTATTCTGCTCCCACATTGTTAAAATCGAATGCACCAGCTACGAACACTGAAAGAGCCTCGAATTCGAAACTATTCCGATTTGTGAGGAACCACTACAAAGCAAACTGGGCGACCCTACTTTTTCTCAACAAGATGGTTCACGAAAAAAGAATCGTTCTGTGGAGTTTCCTGAAGAGTCTTTTCTATGCGAAGCGAATCGTAAGACCTGAGCTTTCCCTAGTGTCCAAGCATCCAGAAAAAGTTTCTGGCCAAACCATCGATGTTGTCATACCTACACTTGGGCGGAAAAAATACCTCTATGATGTATTAAGAGACCTGTCGATACAGACCGTTCTGCCCAATAGTGTGATCATTGTTGAGCAAAACCCCGAACCCGAAAGTACATCAGAGCTAGACTACTTGGAATCCGAGTCATGGCCCTTTCGCGTAAAACACCTATTCACACATACAACGGGTGCGTGCAATGCCAGAAACATGGCGATCGAAGAGATTACGTCTAATTGGGCTTTCTTGGCAGATGACGACATTCGATTTAAAGAAGACCTGCTAGAGAGGTCACTAGCGACCTTACACCAGTATGGTGAGAGAGCATTGACCATTAGCTGCCTCAGGGAACATGATGAGCAAACCTCCTTTGAGGTCATACAATGGCCTACGTTTGGTTCGGGATGTAGCGTTGTTCATAGCGATATGTTGAAGCAACTAAGATTCGACCTGGCCTATGAGCACGGTTTTGGGGAAGATATCGATTTTGGCATGCAATTGCGAAACACAGGTGCTGATGTCCTATATTTTCCCAAAGAGACCATCACACACCTGAAGGCGCCTGTCGGAGGCTTTCGAACAAGTCACCAATTTCCTTGGGAAAGTGAGCAAGTACTGCCCAAGCCTTCACCAACGCTGATGTTGTACCGTCATAGGCATACTACAAAAAAACAGCTCTTAGGGTACAAGACCATCCTACTGATCAAGTTTTACAGGCAGCAAGAGTTCAAGAATCCCATCAGATATTACCGGCGCTTTATGAAAAGGTGGAAGGTATCTGAATACTGGGCGAGAAAACTAGCAACAACCGTATGAAGTTCTCTTTGATCATATGTACTTATATGAGACCACAGGCTGTGTCAGACCTGATGCGTTCTGTCGAGAAGCAGTATGTATACCCTGACGAGATATGGGTGATCGATGCCTCGCACGACCGACGTACATCTCAAATACTCCAAGAGAACAACTTTGAGAACTTGAACTATTTCCTGGTTGATGATAAGGATCGCGGATTGACCAAGCAACGGAACATCGGAATCTCTAAAGCAGATCCAAATGCTGATGTCATCTGTTTTTTGGACGATGACATTATTTTAGAGGAAGGCTATTTTCAACAATTGATCGACACCTATACCAAATACCCCGATGCTGTTGCCGTTGGTGGATACATCACCAACGAGGTGAATTGGCAACCGTTGGAAGGTCAAACCCCCGACCTTGGGCATTTTGTCTTAGACGGTTTTGTTCGACCTGAAGGTTCTCGGTATGTATTGCGAAAGCGATTAGGCCTCATCGACAATTCGCCACCGGGATATATGCCAGAAGCTTCACATGGAAGACCCGTTGGCTTCTTACCACCTTCAAACAAAATATATGAGGTAGAAATGTTCATGGGAGGTGTGTCGAGCTACAGAAGGAGTATTTTTGACGAACAGGCATTTTCACATTACTTTGATGGCTACGGATTATATGAAGACGCTGATTTTTGCCTAAGGCTTGCCAAAAAAGGTAAACTGTATGTGAATACAAGTGCACGATGCACACACCATCACAATGCAGCCGGGCGACCAAACAAGTACACGTATGGAAAGATGGTCATTAGGAATGGCTGGTACGTTTGGCGGATCAAGTACCCGAATCCAAACCTTTTGCATAGATCAAAGTGGAATCTAACAGCACTTTTGCTTACGTTTGTAAGAATCCTAAATGCCATTACAGGACCTAAGCGTTACGAAGCCATGACAGAATCCTTTGGCAGAATTGTAGGTTGGCTTAGTTTACTAGTAAATAAACCCAGACATAGCTAGTTGAGTTTTAGAAGCGACATACAAAAATACAAGCACTACAGCGGGAAGGCCACTTTTATGCTGCTGGTCACGCAGCAAGGCTTGTGGGCACTGTTTGTTTACAGATGGGCGAATAAGGTGTATCGATCCAAACTACCTAGTTTTGTTAAGCGCATATTGCTGTTCTTTGCTGTCATTCAACAAAAGTGGATAGAAGTCGTGACAGGTATTCAGCTTCCGTATACAGCTACCATTGGAAAAAGGTTCTACATAGGGCATTTTGGCGGCATCATCATAAATGCGAATGCTGTCATTGGTGAGAATTGCAATATCTCACAAGGAGTTACTATTGGTGTCAGCGGCCAAGGAGAACGTCGTGGAGTACCTGTTATTGGCAACAATGTGTACATGGGAGCAAATGCTACCATAGCTGGCAAGATAAACATAGGTGATAATGTTGTGATAGGAGCCAATTCATTGGTCACTGATAATGTAGAAGACAATGTTACAGTGCTAGGTGTTCCTGCAAGAAAGATAAGTGATAAAAATTCTGAAGGCTATATATAATGCGATTCCTGGTCATTACAAACGCCCCGACATTTCGTACTGAAAATGGCCTTGAAGCCTATGCGCCTTATGTGAAGGAGATGAACATCTGGTTCAAATATGCAGAAGAAATAGCCATTGCTTCACCTATTACCTATCCTTATGAAGTGTTGACCGAGCCCTTTGATAAGCAAGATATCACCTTGTTCAACCTTTCATATATCGAAGCTACAAGTCCTTTGAAAGCAACAAGGGCAGTGATCGACAGTGTGCGAAACATGGTCATCTTGACAAGGGCATGTAGGTGGGCAGATCATATTCATTTGCGGTGCCCGGGCAATATTGGGCTTTTAGGATGCTTGGTGCAGATCTTTTTTCCAAATAAGGTGAAAACGGCCAAGTACGCGGGCAATTGGGACCCAAATAGCAAGCAACCGATCAGCTACAGGTTGCAAAGACGTATCTTGCGAAGTACATTTTTGACCAAGAACATCAATGTGCTGGTCTATGGGAAATGGGACAACCAAAACAAGAACATACTTCCATTTTTTACAGCGACCTACAAACAAGAGGAGAAAGAAGTGGTGCGAGGACGTTCGTTTAACGCGCCATTCAACTTCATGTTTGTGGGTGCATTGGCCGAAGGCAAAAGACCGCTGCTGGCTTGCCAGGTTGTCAAAGCATTGTTAGACAAAGGTTTGCAGGCACGGTTGAATATCTATGGAGATGGCCCAGAACGTGCATCAATTGAAGACTACATCAAGCAGCATTCACTAAAAGGCCATATCATCTTACACGGCAACCAAGACCATGGTATAGTAAAGAAGGCCTACCGAGAGACACATTTCCTTTTCTTGATGTCCAAGTCAGAAGGTTGGCCAAAGGCAGTGGCAGAATCCATGTTTTGGGGTGCTATCCCAATTGCATCTCCAGTTTCATGTGTTCCCTATATGCTAGGCGATGGAGAACGCGGTATTATTTCGTATGACCTGCAAGAAACTGTAGATGGTGTTTTATCTTTAGTACAGGAAGAGGAGAAATGTCTAGAAATGTCCGACGCAGCGATGCAATGGTCTAGAAATTATACCTTGGAGGCCTTCGAAGAAGAAATAAAAAAACTGCTCTAATGCTACCAGAATTGCGTAGAAAGCTACATATGATGAATGAAAGGCAATGGCTGTTGTTGATCACAGCAATGGCTATTCCCGTGTATGTAGTTGCACAATTGCTCTTCAGCACCTATGGTATTTTAGATGATCGTAACAATGATTATCACGAGGCTGTTGTATGCTTACTGGAGCATGGCAGTTTCGAAACACCTTACGGCCGAATATTCACGCGAACTCCACCGCTATTCCCATTGATGTTAGCAGCTTTGTACAAACTGAGCGATAGCTTGCACATTCCTAGAGTGGTATTGACCTCCACTTTCTCGATCACCATTACTCTTTGCAATGCCTTGTGGGTCTACAAGATCACCTCGTTATTTACTCAAAGCAAGAAACACCGATTGTTAGCGTATGGGATGTTTGTGTTCTTTCCATTCATCATCTATGCTACCTACAAGCCATTAAGCCTTGTACCTTTTTCTTTCTTCCTCTACGGGTCGCTGTTCTTTTTCTTTAGAGGCCTTGTAAAGGATAATTTGGTCAAGAACATGATATGGGCTTCTATATTCTTGGGGCTGTCATTGTTGATACGGCCTATTGGTATATTGCTTCCAGTGGTATACATCATGCTGGTGTCCTATTTTTTCTTCATCGGTAAACGCATTCCCAGAAATAACATGGTCGCTATGTTGTTGGTCATCCCCTGTTTCACTTTTTTGACCATCGCACCTTGGACCATTCACAACTATATAAAGACAGACAGGGTGGTCCTGTTGTCTAGTCATGGTTTGGCGACCTTGCGAGATGGCTTCTCATTCAACAACAAGAAATGGAAAGAGCAGATACCATTGCCTGAGGAAGTGTCATACATAAGTGATACTTTCTTTTCAAAGCGAGACGAGATGAAGACCACGGGCCAGGTTTTTGACTTCATCTTGGAAGAATTCAAGAAAGACCCGTGGAATGTGATCGTTTTCTATGCCTATAAGGCAAAACGCGTTTGGTACGGTCTAGATAGTCAGAATTCCAAAAAGGAAGCCGTGATACTTCCGCTAAGCCTCTCGGTCATTGTATTGATGTTGGCAGGCATGTATCGATCACTGTCTTTGAGTGTCGAACTACGTTTTCTGAGCATTGCCCTGTTGGTCTTGACATTGTACTTCTGGTCGATGTCTTTGATGGTGGTACCATTGCTACGATACATGATACCTGTATATGGTCTATTTTTCATAGTGATCCCTGTTGTTTTCGTAAAAAGACCTTTGGGCAAATGAAAGTACTTCAGCTCATAGATACGCTAGAGGCTGGAGGTGCCGAACGAATGGCTGTGAACATCGCCAATGGGCTCGCCAAGGCGGGAATCGGCTCGTGTCTGTGCGCAACACGAGCCGAGGGAATCCTAAAAGACAGCTTGGATGTCAGATGCAATTACCTATTTCTAAACAAGCGTGGCACACTAGATATAAAAGCTATCTGGCGCTTGAAACAGTATGTGCGCCAACATGAAATTGATGTCATGCATGCACATTCGACATCATTCTTTGTCGCCGTGCTATTGAAGTTCTTCATGCCCAGCATCAGAATAGTATGGCATGACCATTATGGGAATAGCGAACATTTAAGTGAGCGTAAGCATAAAGTACTCAAGCTGTTTTCAGGAAAGTTCGACGCAATAATTTCAGTGAATGACCTCTTGGAAAAGTGGGCGAGAGAAACATTGCGGGCTTCCTACGTTGTTAAGATGCACAACTTTGTGACGCATGACACTAGTTTTGAGAAACAAACTGCTATGGCTGGGATCCCAGGGAAAAGAATTCTATGCCTCGCCAACCTTCGACCACAGAAAGACCACATAACGCTGTTGAAGGCATTTAAAGTAGTGCATGAAAGGTATGGTGACTGGACGCTTCATCTTGTCGGAAAGAACTTCAAAGATGACCATGCCCGAGAAATCGAAGGATCTATAGCTGCTTTCGGCATGAAGGATAGTGTATTCTGTTACGGGAGTTTGCGCGACATCCCCAATGTGATAGCCCAAAGCACCATAGGGGTGTTATCGTCCAGGTCTGAAGGACTGCCATTAACGTTGTTAGAATATGCTATCTATGAGTTGCCAGTAGTAGCTACAAAAGTTGGTCAAGCAGTTGAAGTGATCCCCAATAAGGATCATGGGATCTTAGTACCACCATCGGATCATGAGTCTCTGGCGGCTGCGATCATGACAGCGATGGATGATTCATTGTTAGCAAAAGAAAGAGCTTCAAATCTGAAGGAAAGGGTTGAAAGTGAATTTAGCGAAGCAGCTGTCATTGAAAAATTGAAAATGCTCTATCAAGAAGTACTGACCAAGAAAGACAAACACACAATACCGAATAAATAGCTGATATGTAGATGAGTACATGTCCTAAGAACAAAAAATAGATACATTTGCAAAGCTCGTAGGCTACGTGAAAGGATTACAACACATAGAAAACCAGTTATATCGCATTGCCGACTCTAAGCAGGTGAAGGTGGTCTTGATGCTGATGTTGTGCTCCTATTACTATAATCTTGCAGTATTCAGATACAGTCTCACAGCCCAAAACGAACTCAGGTTATATGACTTTGTAGGTATTTTGGTCATCTATCAGTACTTGATCAATAAAGTGGCCATTGATGCCTTCATCAGGAGCAGGACCTATATGAGCAGGTTGTTTGATTTTATTAGGTGGGCCCTAGTTACCATGGTACTTACCATGATGATAAGTATAGTAACAGAACGCTACATATGGATACTGCGCACGGTTCTGTTTATGTATCATTTTTTGATCTTCTTTTTCTCACATGTGTTCTTCCTCATCCTCATGCATAACAAAAAAAGCTACAGACAGTTCATCTATGCAATGATCTTTCTTACCATTGCAGCTTCTGTAATCGTTTGGTTACAGCACATGGGAGTAATAGGATATCTTTGGAGCGATGTGGATAAAGAGTCATACGGTGGTTTTTTTTCTGGTACGCTCGGGCCCAATAAGATAGTATTAGGAATGGTCATGTTCATTTCATCTGTCACTTTGATGGGTGTGTACTTTGAAAGACCTATTGTTATAAGGAAATGGCTCTTGCTGTTAGCCATCCTTTCAGGATTGCTGTCATTGATGCTTAGTGGCTCTCGCACAAGTTATGTGGGTATTTTGATCTTTGCCTCTTATTTTTTCATGAGGAGGACAGGTAGATTTTTGCACATCACAATTTTGATAGGAGGCCTTGTGGTGGCATTGTCTTTTTATGATTTTGAGATTCTAAGAAGAATTATCGATACTGTTCAGGGTAGGGTTGTAGACAGGATAAGTGACCCATCCCAAGTCATGCAAGGTAATGTGGTGCAGCTATATGAAGATCTGGGTTCAGGTAGGAAGAACTTATCTTTGGGATACATAAAATATTTGGTGAGTAATCCTCAGGTGATACCATTTGGTACTGGATTCAATAACTATATCACCTATGGGGCCTCAGCCCACAATATCTACTTGACACTGATAAATGAAGTTGGCTTGGTGGGATTGGTGTTGTATATAAGATGGCTATTTGGCTATTTGTATATTGATCTGAGAAGGTTTTCTTCGCTAGACTTATCGCTAAAAGGGATGGTGCTAGGAATGATAGTGACGCTGTTTTTTGGAGAACATCTGTATGTATATCGACCTGTATTTGGTATATTGGGCTTGTTTCTTTTTGCATCAGCAGTATTGATTTCTCCTTTATATTTTAAAAAAGATGAACCCAGAGGTACCTAAAAAGAAAATAGCTGTAGTTATCCCCTATTACAACGCTGCCAACCATATAGTAAATGTAATTGAGAAGCTGCCCGATGCTGTTGACAAGGTCATTGTAGTAGATGACAAGAGCCTACAGCCCTTACCCAAAGAACAATTGTCAACGTCTAGCTTTGCCAGCAAGCTTGTGCTGCTAGAGAATATGGAGAATATGGGAGTAGGAGGAGCTTCAAAAAGAGGGTTTGAAGAAGCGATCAGACTACAAACCGATTATGTGATCAAGGTTGATGCAGATGATCAGATGGACACAAGCTATATCCCACAGTTGGTCGTTGCGCTAGATAGAGAACAATGTGAGATGGCCAAGGGAAATCGTTTCAGGGACTTCAGTGCCCTAAAGCGGATGCCCGTCGTGAGGAGAATGGGAAATTTGGGACTTTCATTTTTAACCAAAATGGCCACAGGTTATTGGCACAACTTTGACCCGACCAATGGCTTTTTTGCCATAAGAACAGACGTGCTCAAGAACATTGAACTTTCTAAAGTGGCGAATCGATATTTTTTTGAGACCTCACTGCTATCACAGCTCTACTATCAAAATGCTAGGATAAAAGATATACCTATGCCCGCCATATATGGTGATGAGAAGTCAGCGATGCAGGTTTGGAAGATGCCATTTGTCTTTTTCCCCGAACTTGTGGGAATTCTTGTAAAGAGAATCATAAAAACCTACTTCATATACGACTTCAACATAACTTCGCTACATCTCCTATTTGGCGTCCCATTATTCTTGTTTGGTGTTATCTATGGAAGCTATAGCTGGTGGTATCATACTTCACATGATGTTTTAGCGCCAACGGGCACCATCATGATAATTACACTAAGTATTATTTTAGGGTTTCAACTGTTGCTTCAGGCTATACAGTATGACATTTTTAGAACCCCTAAGGCATCTTGACACAAATGTCATGCAGTATGGTAAGAATGAAACGGGATTGCTCAAATAGAGACTTGATCATCGTGCTGATCATAAATCTTGTGATCGCTATAGGGTTTTATTGGGAGCACCTGGATTCAGGATACAGCATGCTTGCCTCAGATGTGCAGAGCATTGTGCCAATAGGTCAAAAGTTTGATGACCCTGATCTGTTTCAAGAAGATCTGTTTTTGAATGATCTGGATAATGTAAGGTATTACACTCCCTTTTTCGTTCAGCCAATGCGATATGTTGCCCAACTTTTAGATGGAGATTATTTACAGGCTCTAAACCTAATGGGGCTTGTGGCCAATGTGTTGTACGGTGTTTTATGGTTTTTGCTGTTCTACAGGTTCACCCAGAACTTTTGGGCGGCATTGACTGTTTCGCTCCTTATTAGAGGCGTAGTTTGGCTTCCAGGGCTAGAGGTGTGGGGAATTACAGAACTATGGTCCATAATGCCCAGAACGATATTTATAACTTTTATGCCTGTCCCTTTTTTATTGTTGGACAACAGGAAACATCTTTTTTGGCTCTCAGCTTTTCTTATCGGCCTTGTGTTCAACTTTCATGCGATAACAGGCTTGGGAGGTATTCTGATCTTTACGGTATTTACTGTCGGGTATGCCGTGGTCTATGGAGAATTGAATATGTTGAGGTCGGGTGTTCTTCTACCGGCCTTGGGGCTTATCATGCTAGGGATGCTACCTTTTCTATATACCTATTTCTCCAAGACAGACATTGTTGCTGTCGATTATGATAAAGATATATTTAAAGATGCTTTCCATACCCGGATACCTTTGTTCTTTGAGGACCCTTTGTTGTTTTTCAAACAGTGGTCCATCGCTAAGGTCGTATTTTATTTGACTCCGATCGTTTTGGTCATTCTGTTAGGCTTGAGGGATAGCCAGATGATGAACAAAGCCAAATTGATGGTTTTGACCTTGATGATGATACTATTGGTCTCAAGTATTTCAATTTATGTAGAGAGACTTGCCAACGATATTTTTGGCACAAACATCCGGATGGCTTTTCAAATGATCAGATTTCAGAAACTCGCCATCATACCGTCATACTTTGCCATGGCATATCTTCTGTTGAGTCTGAAGAAGTATAGACATGCAATTCCTTCCATTTCAATTCTATTCATTTTTATTTTGCTGGTGGCTAAAGCTCCCTTCTTTGATAAGGTGCCAATTATAGGAGATGACCTTGTCAGGACCATATTGCCTAGAAATATTAATATTGTAGGCATTGAGAAAAGAAAAACATATCTGCCTATTGATCAAATGATGGATTATATCTCTAAGAACACTGAACAGGAGGATGTTTTTGTGGGGCCTCCTATCATAAGGGCCTCTGCGAAGCGATCGGTGATTTTAGACCCAAAAGGCTCAGCATCATTGATAGAGGGCAATCCAAGGCAGTTTGTCCGATGGTATCTTGATAGAAAAGAAGTAGATGCTATGAAAACATTGGAAGACAAGGTCAGCGTATTCAAGAAGAAAGGAGCTAACTATCTAGTAACTAGAGAAGAGATAGTTCAAGGAGCTCGTTTGGTTCATCAGATAGAGAACATAAAACTGTACCGCTTAGAATAATAGATACTTAAACGAATTCACCCTTGAAGAAACATCCTTATTTATTCAGCATTGATCTAGAGGACATCAGATTCAGGATGCCAAATGGTAATTCATTCAGTGAGAGAGTGCCTGAAACCACTATTTCATATCTGGATTGGCTCAGAAGAAATCAATATAAGTGTACCTTCTTTACGGTAGGAGACGTTGCAAGAGCCTATCCGGACCTAATTCGTCAGATCATTGCTGAAGGTCACGAGATAGGTGCCCATACAAATACTCATTTGCCAGTTTGCAAAATGACAGAAGAAGAATTTGAGAGCGATATCAATAACAACTTACAAAGCTTGTATAAAGCTGGGGCAGAGAATGTGGTGGGATTTAGAGCGCCATATTTTTCTTTGACCAAAGACGTTCCATGGGCATATGACGTTTTGAAAAGAACAGGCTTTACTTATTCTAGTTCGGTCTTTCCTGCCAGCAATCCGTTCTATGGTTGGAAAGGGTTTGGACAGGAGATCAAAAGGCTGGATAGTGGTATGATAGAGTTTCCCATGTCCATAAAGACGTATGGCCCATTAAAACTCGCATTCTCTGGTGGAATTTATTTTAGAACACTACCAAAGTTTGTGATAAATTCTAACTTTAATACCTTCAAAAATAAAGAGATACCTTTAACGGGCTATTTTCATCCGTACGACATTGATACAAAACAAGAAAAATTCATGCATCCCGAGATCAACGATAATCCGTTCTTCAATTGGTTGATAAATTTTAATAGGAAAAATGTGTTCTCTAGGTTGGATGCCATACTGGAGAAGGGATTCTATATAGATACGTATAAAAATTTCTTATCAGATCATGAGCGACCATAGTGAGGCGTATAGGTTTTCCAGAGTGCAAACCACAGACGCCAGTATAAGAGAATATTCAGAGTTGCTTAGCCTCGTTTTCCCGCAAACGGCAAAATTCACTGAATCCTTCCTTCGTTGGCAATATCAAGAAAATCCTGACGGAGAAGCAGTAGGCTTCGATGCCTATTTTCAAGAGCAGTTGGCTGGGCACTATGTTACAATACCCGTCAAATATCAAATAGGAGCGCAATTGTACAAAGGATTGCTGTCACTCAATACGGCAACACATCCTGAGCATCGCGGCAAAGGGCTTTTTACTAAGTTGGCAAACATGACTTACGAACTTGCCAAAGAAGAACGATATGATTTTGTGATTGGCGTAGCCAACCAAAACAGTACTCATGGATTTTTAAAGAAACTTGGATTTCAGTTGGTCGCCCCGCTAGAGGTGAAAATAGGCCTTGGTAGCTATTCCTATGACCGCGACGACTATAAAATGAGATCAGTAAGGGATGAAGAGGCTTTGCGATGGAGGTTGAAGAACCCGGAGAGTGAATACTACTACCATGGAGATCAGGTGAGGTCCAAGACGCACAAAAGTTTCTTGGATGCGATCATGCACATATCTGATGAGGATTTAGGTGACCTGGAACCCAGAAGGTCATTCTTAACTATGTGGATAGGATTGGCAAAGCATAGAAAAAGAGGAAGCTTGCTATTTACATTGCCCAAAAAACTAAGGCCGGCTCCTCTAAATCTTATACTCAAAGACCTTGCTGGCAACATGCCGCAAATAGATAAAGAAGACATTTTATTTGAATTGATCGATTTTGACGGCTATTAAAACCTGATAAGACCATAGCTCAATAATTTATCTATAGATTGATACTCTACATAGGCAATATCATCTCGAGCCATGGAAAGACTCCGACGACCATCGAAACATTAAGCAAATTGTTTCGGGGCGAAGGCTATGATGTAGAGACAGCCTCTGACAAACAAAACAAATCGCTACGGTTGCTGGATATGTTGTATGCAGTTTGGAATTACAGAAAACAGGCTTCGGTGGTGTTGATAGACACCTATAGCACGGCAAATTTCTATTATGCGTTTCTTGTGGCCAAATTGTGTCAGCTTTTGAAGATGAACTATATTCCCATACTTCATGGCGGAGATCTAGAGCATCGACTCAAAAACAGCCCTCGAATGTCAGAAAGCATCTTTAGCAATGCTCACGTGCTGGTCTCTCCTTCACTTTTTTTGAAAGAGGTATTTGCAAAGTATGGGTATGCTGATGTGGTGCAAATTCCGAACAACATACAAATAGATAGCTATATTTTCAAGAACCGAGGCAATGTGAGGCCAAGGCTTTTGTGGGTGCGGTCTTTTGCAGATATCTATAATCCGCTGATGGCTGTCAGAGTGCTGAAGGAATTGCTGGATCAGGGCTATGATGCCACCTTGTGCATGATCGGACCTGAAAAAGATGGCGCACTGCAGAGATCCAAAGACCTAGCAAGGCAATTGGGAGTCAGGATAACCTTCACAGGGTTACTTTC
>JANQRC010000053.1 GCA_028284745.1 Flavobacteriaceae bacterium | reverse complement strand
GAAGGCTTGTGCGTTGAGTTGCTGACTCATCTGTATGGCATTGCTGTTATTGTGGATCCGTACCTTGCTGAAGTCAGTTCCGAAGCCCGCTTCCATCTCAGCTCGGATATTGTTTTCCATGGGTTGCCCACTACCTTTTGTAGCGCTAAGCTGACTTTCAATGTTAGGCAAAGCCGTTTCAGTATTTGACTTGGTTTGTAATTGTTCTTCCTGCTCGCATGCGGCACATTTCATCTGTAGTTCTTCCTCTTGACCAGCTTCCATCTTCTGTATCTTAGGAAGGCTGTCGGTTTTTTTATTGATGACATGATCTGCCGTACGATCGGCCTCCTGCTCATAACGGTCATTGGGTTTGCCGATCTTCAGTTTAGGTTGGATAAACGAATCACCTTTACGTCTTTTGTTTGTACTTGTGGTCTTTTGTAGTAGTGAAGTCATTTTTTTCTTTTTTTACCATTCAACAAATAATAGATCCTTCAGCCAGGGAAGCTTGATCAGATGGATCCCCCAGGGCAATTGGTCCAATAAGATATCTTGTGCTTTTCGCTCGATCATCAAGCGTGTCTTTGTTTCTTCGTTGATGAGCTTGCCCTCTCGTTGTAGAAAGGTGCTCCTCAAGGCATCTGGAGATTCGCTCTTCAAGGCTGACCAATGACCGAGGCAACTGATGAGTACATTTTCTGCTTCTTGTAAAACCGCTTCGCTTAACGTTATATTTCGCTCGATCGGTTTTCGATAAGGAATGTCGCATAGGTGTTTCTCAAGCAGAAGATCACTTTCATAGGGTTGCAATTGTTTGGTGGAAATGTAATGAAGAAGGTGTGCTGCTTCTGTCTTCTTCTCTTCCTTTAATGTGGATTCACTATCCAAGAAATCTAGTTTTTTGAACAATGCTTCCAAGAAAGGGTAGAGAAGTACGATTCCCGTGTTCTTTACCAAGATGCCTTCAGGACTTGGTGAGAGCCTATCGAATTCTTTTGAAGCGTTCTCGAACTCATGCTCATGAGCTTGCTGACCGCTGAGTTTTTTGGTTAGTGGCTGCTGTTCACTAGACCTTTGATCTACCATGAATACTTCGCCAGTCATGGTCTCTAAAACCCAAACGATCCGTTCCTCTGCTCTCGTATCGAGGTTTCTGAAGAAGGCTTTCGGGATACTTTTATGTTCAAATGCAAAATGTTCAACAGCAATGGCCCAAAAGACGGTTTTTAATTCAGACGGAATCGTGATGAGGATATCTTTTAATTCGGTATGCTTTTTCGCTTCAACTTTATCAACCGCGTTGGAGTAAAGAATTGCTAGCAACTGTTCATCATCAAGCTGTTTTGATAGCCGTTGTCTTGCTTGAGGTAAATGCAGGATCTTTTTCAATTTCAGATGGAAATCTGGCTGCTCGATGATGTTGTATAGTGAATCGTTTATAAGCGCTTTGATATCATTTTTCCACCAAGGGCTTTTCCCATGTTCTACAAAATATAAGAACGCTTCAAGGTCACTTTTCTCAGGTGAAATGAATGTGGCCTTTGCCGTATTGCTGTCCGACAACGCATTTTCTTTGGCGAATACGTTGAGCTGCTTCTCCATTTCCTTCCATACGATGTTGGCTATTTGCTGACCATTGTCGAACTCGAGGCCGTTTAACTCCAGTGAAAGTTTATCTAGCCGGATGATGCCTTCTGGATAATTTTCAGAGATCGTAGATAATTCATTTTCAATGATCGGGAATATCTTGTCTGAAAGTAGTTTGTCAATGTTGTCCTTAAGCTTGTAAGCTAACTTCTCGTCGCCTACATCGACATCTACCAGTACTCTATGAACGATATGTTGCTGTTCGTCAATCATTTAGTCTTCTGATGATGGTATTGATGTCTGCGAGTGACAATCGTTCGTTGGCAAGGTCTAACAAGCTAATTCGTCTGAACTCTCGAAGTCTTGTCGTGTTGGTTGCTGCACTAAAGTCTCCTGACCTCATCATTGCCGATGTTCCGGTATTCTGTCCACCAAAACGACCAAACACCTCTTGAATGACCTCATTCATAACTGATATATCAGGGTCGTCTGTACAACCTGTGACTACTTGCATCATTTGATACACAAAAACGATGAGTTGCGAGAACAATTCTTGGTCTTCAGGTGTGCTGATATTGCTTGGTGTCCAGTCTGCATTATCTCTGAAGAAGTTTTCGAATATGGCAATGGCTTCATCAACATTGATGCTTTGATACAAGTGTTGGTTGTCATCGTCTGTAAAGAACAATAGCAATTCAAGGATACGATTCCTTAGTTCGGCCAATACTGGATTAGTGATGCTGAACTCTTCGAATATGTCATAGTATGTTTCCTTTAAGACATTTAGTGTAGCAAATTGTCCCTTGCTACATGGTAGTTCGTTCAAGAAAATAGTCTCTGTAATAGTCTGTGAACATGCAAAGTCGTCTGTGTGTGTCTGGGTTACAACGACCGTTATAGTGGCAGAATTGCTACCAGTTTGGCCCACATCCCAGCCCACTAGATTATTGCTGATCGAAATTTCAGGGTTATTAATTTGGTCACCATTCGCATCAAACAGTGTGACTTCCCATTCGTAGCTCCAGTTACGAGTTTCGCTAGAGCTGGCACCCACTAAGAAAAGGTCGTTTGGTTGGCCATCTCCATCAGAGTCTTGTTGATAGCCCAGACAGAAAAGATGGCTATCTGGCATGATGCCTACAGTTAGTGTTTCTTCCATTTCTTCACCATCTACACCAAATGTAAGCGGAGTACCATATGCATTGAAAGTTGGTGTGATGACAACGCTATTGTCTCTTACCTCTATACCTTGTATGCCATTCAGCACTTCTACGCTTGCATTGCTTGGAGTTACCGTCATTGAGATAGGAATACCCTCAGTACGACGTTCTGGAAGACAGATCGTGTTGGGTTCAAGCGAAATCGAGGCTTCGATCTCAAACAGAATTTCTTCTACCTCTTCGGTATGGCCACATCGGCCGTTTGTGACCGTCAAGGATGGATTGACGATATTGTTGGTGTTCACAGGTAAGAAATAGCGTTTTCTCGGATTTTCCTCAGTACTTGTGCTGCCATCTCCAAATTCCCACTGGAAGGCAACTCCTTCGGGGAATGGTTGATCGGATGATACTGAGAAACTCACATCTGCAAATGGGCTACCATTTGGAGTACTTCCATAGCTAGGTTCAGTTCTTGAAACACTGAATTGTGGCTTTTCAAAAACAATGATCCTGCAATCGGTGATCTGGTCATTGACCCTGAATCGGATCTCTTCGCCTACAGGAACTCCTGGTTGATGCACATCGAAGAAGTATCTTCCGTTGTTGAGTACGACACCACCATTACCAGCTTCTATTTCGGCAGTGACCACACCATCGGCTGGTACGACTTCAAAGGCGACGGGCCGTGTTTCTTCGTCTCTGCAGATATGATCAATAGGTAGACGCAAGGAAATGGGTTGTTCAGGGACAATGAACGCTATGGGTGCACAATCTGAACAGCAATTGTAAGGCAAGGCAAAGTCGGCCAGCACCGTATATTCTGTGATGTTGTCTTTTGGGATGGAGAAGGCATCTCGCGCTCTTTCTAGTACCAAAGAATCTATACGGGCCACATCGGTATTCACCTCGATATCACGCCTGTCTATGGTGGCTCC
This sequence comes from Flavobacteriaceae bacterium, assembly GCA_028284745.1. Taxonomy (GTDB): domain Bacteria; phylum Bacteroidota; class Bacteroidia; order Flavobacteriales; family Flavobacteriaceae; genus JANQRC01. The sequence continues at coordinate 22,291 of JANQRC010000053.1, read as the reverse complement.
TGAGCTCAAAGTGATGGTATTCGCTTCGGCTGCCATGGGTTGATCGGAAGGTTGTGCGCTCATGGTCATGGTACGGCTCATCATGATTTCAGCATTTCTGACTTCTTCTAGCAATTCAACATTGGCGATCTCTGCTTCGATAACGCTATTGGGCCTTTCTTTGGTCTTCCTTCTTCTGCCTTTATAGACCAATACAAACGTACCACCTTTGGGTACACCGGCCTTGTGCTCTAATCCCGGGTGTTTTTCTACGAATTTGGACAGGAGCTTGTTCTCTAGGATCTCTAGCTTCCTCTTCTGAATTTCCTTCAACAAGACTTCCATCTTTTCGGCAGCACAGCAATTGATCGACAGTTGGTTGAGTAACAATGCATACTGACGCTCATAGCCCGTGGTCATTTTTCTATTTTCACCTGCATAATAGGTCTTGGTCATTGTCTTCTTGGCCTTTTCCACATACTTGCACAAGGCTTTCATGGTATCGCCATAGTTGCGAATGCGCAGATCATCTACCTCGGCAATTGCATTGGGAATGTAATAGGTAGCCACCTTTGCATAGGCCAATAGATGATAGGGTTGCTCTACAGCGATCAGTTTGGTATCCGCATCCCAGGATGAAATGGTCTCGTCATTGTCTACAACGGCTCTCACGGTATTTATGATCTCGTCTGCGGATCCTTGAGGATTTTTCCTAATGGCGTCGTTCACGATGCTTCCGATGACTTCTTCATCCTTGTAGAGATTATCATCCACTACAGTATCTACATAGTAGGTTGGGTTGAAGCATAGTTGGTCTTTGTAGGATGCCTTTAACATTTGTGTGTCTACGGTAGCTCTTCTGGTATAGTTGTCTGCTAAGAACATTTCGGTCTCGGCAGCAATGTTGGCCGTTTGCACCTCTGCAAGCGGATAGTATTTATTGACATCAGGCAAGAGTCTGCTGAACCCTGAAAAGAAGGCCGCAACACCCGCATTCAAACAGTCTTGTTCGGTACGCCACGCTTTGAGCACGGCGTTCAGGTCTTCGAAATGACATTTGTACTGGTCTGGGTCTATACCCTCTAAGGTCTCATCGATGCTCAATGCCTTCACATCAAACGGAAGTCCCTTTTCAGTTTTAATACGGTCTATTTCTCTGATGGCTGTGCGATAGTCTTTTCCTAAATGGCCTTCTATCCTGAAGAAATCCTTATCATCGATATTATGGTCTAAAGGACTTTGAATGGCACTCCTTGAAGAGAGATTCGATCTGTGGTAGGCTAGGTTTTGATCGTATTTATAACGGTTGGTCATGTAATAAGACCATGACCCGACCAGATCTTTACTGGTCGCATAATAGTAAGGAATGGCCCTTCTGCTAAGGACATGGTCGTAATCTAAAGAAGGAGTGACCTTGATCGACGTATTTGGTGAAATGCTTACGCTGTATTCTTGCAGAATGAAGTGAAAGCGAAATAATAGCAAACGTATCTCTTGCAGCTTCTCATCCCCGTTAGGAATGATCGGAGAAGGGTAGAAGCGATGTCTGCATTGGTAATATTCTTCTTCTTTGAAAAGCTCTCCTAATAGAACATGTTTAGGGAAGGATTCAATATCGGGGCAGCATTCCGTACGTAAATCATAGAGCAAGTGTTTGATCTCGTCGTAGGTGTTGATCAGGTCCTTTAAAAGGTCGTACAGGTACTGTATGCTTAGGGGTATGGTTTTAAGGTCGATCGTGAAAAGGGCATCGATCCTTGCTTTTAAGGCATTTGCATTGGTTCCGAGCGAACCCGTATCTATAAGTTGGGCAAAGTCTGTGAACAGCACATCGACTCCTTTTTTGAGGTCGTTGACCACACCCGAATCCCTAATGATCTTCGCATAGGATTCTTTGAGCCTGTAATAGTTTTTAGTGTTCGAATTATTTGAAATGGTGGTTTGCCCATTGGCGTTGGCGATATAGCTGTTTCTTAGGATGACCCTGCGAACATCGATATCTGGCAGTCCTAAAAAGTTTTTGGTTTGATTGTGCTTATCGAAAATTGGGTCCAACTCCTGGTTGCTGATGTTTATCGCATCGTCCTTATCGATCAACAATATTTTTATATCGGCATGTTGCGGCCTTCCTTGAGTATCGCAATTTGTGGAAGTACACTCGGCTACATCTTCTTCAAAATGTTCTAGATACAATAGCACAACTTTATTATCTAGATCTTCGAGATCGACGATCGAATCTTCGTCTTCAGTGTCTTCTGTATTTGGAATCAACTCTAAAAGGTCTAACCCATCAAACCTTGGATATTCTGCCTTCGGATTGAATATCTTGTAATGTTCGTGAATGCCTCCAGTATATTTCACCAGATCTCCATCAGTGGTTACTGCGCAACCCTCAAAAACACTTATCGTATCTCTTCCGTTGAACCCGATACCAAGCCCACAGACGATGCCTACGCCGTTAAGACAGATTCTTGTCAATCGATGTTGGTCTTCAAAATAATCGACCACCTCATTAAGGTGTGATGCTGTGAGCACTTGGTCATTGACAAAGGTTCTGTAGCCAGTATTGATCGGATCTAATTTGATGAGTGTTTCCATGATGTTTTATTTACTGTTCGCCGATATTCGTTCGTCCTAAAATGATCTTGTTTCCTTCTGCCTCCGTGCTATCGTTGTTGCAATCGTGCAAACGTCCTGGAGGATAAATAGTATGTATATTGTTTAAACACGCAGTGAATTCATTGCGTGTATCTCTATAGGTTTCGATCTCCGCTGTGGTTGTTGGCGGGTTTTCGCAAAATCCTTTCAATTGCTCTAAAAATGCCTTGTATCTGGTCTGGATCTGCAGCATGTGATTCTCTTCGTCGGGGACAATGCCCTTTACATGTCCTATCCAGCAGATCCTGGCAAGCACATGTGCTGGTAGCTCTGTACGGATGATGCGTTCCATGTATTTTCTGAAATCGAGATTGCCAAAGCGTTGCATCCAACCCGGAAGTATGACAGTAATCCGAAACGAATAGGGGTCAAGAGGCCCGCAGCTTACACAATCTGCATCTAGACAGGCCGTCATGAAATCTTCTGGACTCGCATCTGGGACGACCTCTGGATGTTCCTTGCTGAGCTTTTCTACCGTTTCGGAGTTGTAAAGGTCAGGGCGCAGCAAGATGTGCTCTATCATGTACATGCCTTCTTCTTCAAAGGCTTTGTCATTTAGAAATGCTACAATCCCCTGCATCATGGCCTCGGCCTCGCTTACCAACTTCTTATAAGCGATCCTTCTTGCAACCACATACGCTTCGCTTGTGGTGTCACTCACCGTTGGATCTACCAAATTGTAATAGGTGAAGGTGCCGCTGGCAGTTGTTCGTTGCTCGAAGTTGCTTTCGTCCTTGGCTAGATCGAGGGCATGCAACAGTTCGGCAAAAGCAGCTTGCTGGCTATGATAATGCTTGCTAGATGATAGCAAGATGGTGCCATCATCGTGTCTGATGCGCCAACGGTACTCGGTAATACCATCCTCATCATCTTCGTGATAGACCTCGATGGTGTCTTTTAGTAAATCTCTTCGGGTGAAGTCTTGTACGCCTGTTAACCTGGCGATGCGCTTTTGTACGCCATTCACATTATCAGTATCCCAAACGTCTCCATGGCAATAGTTGAAAGCACGTCCTCGCTCGCAGCTGATCTTTTTGTAGTCTCTAAGGAACCAAGCTTTCGCTTTCAATATTTCAAGATTGGCGCTATCTCCGTATAAGGATTTCATAATGAAGACATAATCACTGAACTTCTCGGCAAAACGCGCGATCAGATGATCTAGCAATTGATTGCGATGTTCGTAGAAGACTGTATCACTGTTCTTTAATGTGCTGGTCTTCAGGGAATTCATGATGGAGACCAATCTATCATCTATGTTAGCCTCGGTGATCTGCTCATACTCTTTGATGTCTTCCACCTCTTGTGAGAAGAACGTCTGCTTTAGCTTTTCGTCAGTGACCTCACCGAGTGAGTTGAAGGTGTATAACGCTACCAATTGCCCTTCAACGCTTAACAGATCTTTCACCTTGCCTAAGTGTGCAAAATAATTGGCCAGGATCTGGTCGAAGAATAACAGATATGCTTGCAATTGCTTGGCCTTGGCCTTTCGTTGTTTTGATACCGTTGAAGGAAGCCCTACTTCGGTAATGCCATAGGTTTCAGGGAAGTCGTTCTGAATCGTGGTGTAATGATCGGATTCGGTGAAACTTCCTTCGGGGAAGGAAACATCTTCCGTCTTTATCTTATCGAGGTTTTTCTTCTTCTCAGCCTTAAACTCGTTTATAAAAGCGATGACCTTATTGGTGTTCACCCCAATGGGTAGCAATCCTTTTGTAAAGTTGAAAATACTGCTGTTACAATCGCCACAGCCTTCGTCTTCGATAGCTTCACTTTCGGCATTCCAGCAGAGCACAGGTTTGTGATTCTCTTTCATACAGATGATCCAAGGGTCGAATTCTTCTTCCCCACAGGGCTTCATAGCGATATCTTTGATGACCTTTACGCCTTTGATATCCATGATGATGTGGATAAGGTCTGAAAGTCGGATTTCCTTACGGAGCTCCGCTTTTTCCAATTCGGCACCATCAATGAATCCGCCTTGCATTTCAGTGACCTCGGATTCGCCCTCTAGTGCTTCTTCGGTGGGTGCAACACAAGCATCGGGAAAAGGGATGGGGCCTTCAAAGATTCTGTCTGTAGTATATCCTTTGTCGTACATCTGCTCTAATGAGTAGAGATCTACGGAAGGAGAGAAGTAGTCTTCGATCTTAATGAGTATCTGCGCCAAGATATATTCTTCATCGGCTTCAGGGTCGATGTCGATGTAAGCACATAGCCAGATATGCTGCTCTGGTACTTTACAGATCTCTACAAGGTCCTCACAGAGATTTCTATTGTCGTGATACAGGTCGTGCACCTTATCTATGACCATTGCTTCTTCGGCTTCGGTCACATCGTCCTCAAAGTCTATGTAGATATCGTTGAGTCCTTGCAAATCGAATGCTTTGGTCTTTACTTCATCATCTAGACCTTCAAGGGATGTATAGCTCATATGCTCCTCTTGGCAATTCACATAGATGGTTTGGGCATGAGGCTTTATCCAGGCATTTTTCACACCTTTTAGATGCACAAAAAGCTTGCGGTAGTCTAAAGCTGTAACAGGCTTGGTGGGTAAGATGTTGATAGCTGAGATGAATTGCTTATGAATGACCTTGATGTCATCAGGACCACGTTTTACCAGATCCTCGATGGGTGTCTCGATTCGCAACGAAAGGTCGGTGATGGCATAGCACAACATCTCGAGCATGGTGATGCCGGGATCGTGCGTGTTGTAATCTGTCCAGAGTTGGGTGGCGATCTTTTCAAGGTGTCTTTGGCCTTCTGCTCTTAAGAATGCATAGTCCAGGTCGTTTTGCGTACTGGTGTCTTTTGGTATGGTGATCGCTGTTTGGCTCATGCTATTGTACATTCTACTTCTTGTATCACGGTGATGTCATGGAGTTCTGGCTTTGCAGAAGTAAGGATCACACGAGGTGTCTCGCTGATCACCTTATCCATGTATTTAAATTCTAGAGTGCCATCTGCGGCTTTCATTTGAACTTTCAGTGTCAGGTTCTTCAAATAGTCTACATAGTCTAACTTTTCGATGTAGTGGATCATCGTGCTCTTGTGCAGTGTTCCGCCAAAGTTGATGGCCGCCGTTTCCTCAAAGGCCCAAGGCGCCAAGAACTTCGAAATGTCTAACTGTAGCTGCTTTTTGTAGAAATTCTCGTCTTTGCCTTCATAGAAGCGTACTTCAAGAGAAACTTTCACCTCTCGATAATCGGGATTTTCGACTAGGGCTTCGACGTGAAGTGTGTTCAGTTTGTTGGTGAATGTTTCTATCTCGTTTCGCTTGGCCTTGCTGATGCTAGGTTGGTAGCTGTCATAGATGTTTTGATTTACCACATTGGGTACCACTACGAGTGCAACTTCGCCTGGAGCCAGAAAATCATCATCTTTGGTGTGTTTCAGGCAATTCACCTTGTATAGGTATTTGAATTCTTGAAGGATCAAGCGTTCATAGTCCCAAATGGTGATGGCACGTTGTTTATGCCGAAGCCGCTCGCTGATACGGCGATAGAAATCTTGATCTGATTCTTTGGGGGTTCCGTTGAAAGAGTTAAAAGGCTGAGAAATACGCTTCACCTGTGCCAGCCTGCTGACCATCTTGCTGATCGTTTCGGCCGGAAGCCCTTTTTCTAGATGCGATAGCTCGTTATCATTATCGCTAAACGCTGAAAGTACTACCTGCGCCATGATGTCCCTTACTTGGGAGACGGCATCAAAAGGTCTGGTATGTGTCACTCTCAGCCAATGAAAACCTTTTGGTAGCAGTGTATTATCACTATTGGCTTCTTTTGGTATGGAAACCTTGACAATGCCAGAGCGCAAGAAATTATCTGTATTGTTGGAGATGATGAAATCTTTGTCTAAGGGTTTCCAGAGGTTGTTGGTTAGGATGTGCCATTGGAGCTGTTCGTCATCCGTATACGTTTCCGTTTCGCTCAAGGTTGGGTTCTCGCTTCCTTCCAGTACTTGTACAAGCAAGGCAACTTGTTGCATGGCACCTGCATTTTCCAAGCCGATATACAGCGTTCCATGGTCGTATTGAGGAACTAGTGTACAGTAGTCGTTCGCACTGAAATCAAATAAGCCTTTCAGGTAACGGTGTTCTTCAGATTGTCCGTACGGATGCTCATGGAAGAACTCAACACTTTCGTCTAGGTAATCACTCAGCGCTGTTTTCGGGTTGCTGGTAGCGATATCTAGTTTCTTGGTTGTAGATGCGCTATACGTCATCTGTACGCTTTCGATCAGTGGCGTGTAGGGTTCTTGTGGGATATAGGCGCTTTTGGTTACCCACGAACCGCTTTCGAACTCTGAATGGTCCTGTTTGGCCATGGCCACTGCATAGATCTTCGGGAACAGCTCGTGCAAGAATGATTGCTTGAGGGTGAGCCTTATAAAACCCTGCTTGCTTGAAGCAGAAAAGTTTGGTGCTGAAGTCGTGCCGATGGACGAGACAATGTTGTCGACAACGATGTAATTCTGATTGACCTTATAGCCCAGTACTTTTTCGATGTCAGACTTCACTTGTGGCACATCTACCTTCTTGTTGAAGGTACCATAATATGTTGTTGTAGTTGATGAGGACGAATTTGCTCCAGACGTTAGCTGAAAGGTTGAAAAGAACCCACTCCCAGGGATGTTGACAAACAGGGTTTCGTTGGTTTCTCTAGATGTCCAATCTCTGTCTTCTAGTGTGTCTATATCTACTTTGAAGTAGCTGTCTCCGTCAATGATCAATCCGTTGTCATGAGAAGGTTCCGTATAATTATTGGTGTCTAGCGTATAGGTATTCTTGCCCAAGTTGTTCAAGTGCCTATTTCTATAGCCCAGATAATGATCCCTGAAATTCTCGGGCGTGTCCTTCCATTTGAGGTTCAACGTAATATCATCCCAATTTTTGGCCAGTGCTTCTTCATGACCGATGTATAGGTTGCTGCCTTCAATAGGTTGGGGACCAAAAGGCATGAAGGGTTTTGAAGCGTCCATACGACCTAGGTCACTTTCTACAATAACCTCTTGGATACCTTCTACTTTTACAGCGATATCAACCTCAGTGACCTTTCTTTTTACCAGGAATTGGTGCAACGAGTACCCAGAATTATCATCTTCATTTTTGAAGAGAAATCGAGCCACTGGACTAATGGTTGTGAAATTCTCGAGCAGTACCTCAGGATCGTAGGGAACTATCGCATCACTACCTTCGCCAATGGCTACGACAATTTTCAAGCTGGTTTTAGAAACTGTACATTGGTCTAGTTGCAAAGCCGCAGGAATCCATTCTCTTTCACCACTTAACAAGACCTCGAGCGCGTTGGGTAGCGAAGCTTTGGCAAAGTTGGAAGTAGACGAGCCACCCGATAGTTTGAAGGTGAAGGCGATCGTTCGGGTGCCTTCCTTCAATTTTAGAATAGGTGAAGCAACCGCAAAGCCAAGCTTGGCTTTGGGCTGCTCCGGCTGTCCGGGGAAACTAGCCTTGTTTAGCGGATGCCCGAAGGGCCACCACTTGATATCATCATCAGGGAAATCCTCTCCAAAACCATCATACGAATTGGCAACAGGTGCATACTTGATCGCCTGATTGACCTTGTCGTGATACACGGATCGCAAAGACGCTACTTTTGCTTGGTTGGGAATGAACTCTTCGAGCGTATGATAATTTCGCTTTTTTCCTAAGGCATCTTTACCACCTTCTAAAGCCGTTTCTTCATCTACCTTCACAGCGATGGCATTTTTTGCCAATTCGAAGATGATATGTGCTTGATCGGCCACAGGAGCCTTATTGTCTAGACGAAGGACTTCTTTATAATAGAAGTCTAAATGTCTTTTAGTGATCTGATTGAAGCGCTCTTGACTAAGGGTGATCAGCTCTAAAAAACAAACAAAAAGCGCAAGGTGAGGAGTTAGGTCTTCATCTTTCTCCAAGGCATCCAAGGTTTCTTGGATATCATCTTTTCTGATGAAAAAGTCTTGCCAATGGGTAATGGGGGTATTCAGATGGGTGTCAAAGTATTTGATGTACTGGGCAAACTGAAAGGCAAAGTCCATCCAATCGGCAGTAGAGATATCGACCAAAGCTGTATTGGCAGGATCCAGCATCTTCAAGAAACGCTGCAGTTGGTCCGTGCCGTTTCTTTCTAGTTGAATGCCTTTATGGTTACAATTTGTGTCCATACTTAGATGTTGTCAGTTGCTTCCTTTTTATAGAATGGGAAGACAAAATTCTTTCGCGAATTGGTGGCACGAATCTTATAGTGTACATTGATCAACAGTTCTCCTTCCAGTTGATTGGAATCATCGATCTCTATCTTTTCTGCATCGATCCTTGGCTCGTGATACAGGATAGCCGTGGTCACTAGGTCTTGTATTTCGGTCTTTACGGTAAGGTTTAGCGGTCTGAAGAGCATTTCTTCAAGATTGCACCCATACTTGGGCAGCATGATACGTTCACCTAGCCTTGTGGTCAAGAGTAGATGAAGACTCTCTTTGATGTCCTCTTCATCCGAGACCATGGTCACCTTTCTAAACTTTATGTCAAACTCAGGAGGAAAACTCCATCCAGTTCCTAAAAACGACTTTCCTTTTTCCATGATCATCCTATTAAGACTGTTGGGCATCCTTGAACGATGACACCGCCATGTGCTGTAGGATCGCCCATTCTGGCTGCTGGCATACCGCCTATCAGTACGGTGGTCGATCCCATAATGATACTGTCTGGCGGGCCTGTGCAAATCGCCATGTCACCAACCTTGGCTGCAGGCATGCCGCCGATCATCACTGTAGGCTCGCCAGGAGGTAAAATAGGCCCGCCAACGTGTGGTACCGGTCCAGGGTTTACCATCGGGCAGGTATGCATGTCGGTTGTTCTGGCTGCTGGTTGTCCCATCTTTCTAATTTATTTGCACCAAACTTCCTTTTAGCACTGCGATGGCACCTGCCGAGACTTCGGCATTGGCGCCACCTTCTGCTGTTAAGTTGGCGTTGGCTTTTATGTTTACATTCATTCCTTCGATATTCACATCTCCCGATGCCTTGATGGCAATGTCTTTTGGACTTTCTACAGTGATCCCATTGCTGTCAAAGGTCATCACGTTGCTATTCTCATCTTCGATCACCATACTTCCTGCATCCTCGTCGATAACGATTTTCTTTCCTGCAGGTGTTTCAATGTTGATCGCTTTTTTATCATCATTGAAGAGTACTTTCATTTCACTTCGGGTGACGAATCCTTTCTCGTGATTGTCGTCGCTAGCTTGTATGGGAGCAGGCTTGGCACTACTGTTTAGCATGCCTAGGATCACAGCTTCGTTAGGGTCGTCGTTAATGAAGCCGACGATGACCTCATCGCTTATTTCAGGTCTGAAGAACGACCCTCGGTTTTCGCCTGCATCTAAGGTGGCGATGCGACACCAAATACCTTGCTCTTCGTGGTTTACGATCGGGAACTTCACTAGTATTCTGTCTTCACCATCAGGGTCGTCTTGCAGCTGACTTACCACCCCAATTTGTAAGCCTGGCACGGCTGAGAGCAATCCTGCTGCAGGTTGCGGGCTTATTTCAAAGGTTTCTGAGAACCATTCGGGATTTAAGCCAAATTGTACATCGACGGTCCAGTTTCCTTCGGTGATCAAGTGACGTACGCCACTGATGAAGACCTTGCCGTTGAAGCGGTCGCCCACACCCTGGAGCTCGATCATCTTTCCGGGTCTTACCAGGGGTATCCCTTGGAATCTAGCGCGGCCTCGCACTTGTGCCATTTGCTGAAACTTGAATTTGGCATCGGCCCATTCTTGCAGTTCAGGTTCTGTGGTCTTGCCTCCGTGTTTAAGCTCTAGCTTTTCCACACCGATCACATCGGCTAGGTCTGTTGAAGAGAGATTTCCGTTGATAGCTACCGAAGGGTTGTTGCCTTCTACTTCAATGCCTTCTTGATCAGCATGGCTCCATCCAAAAGAAGCGACGCTATTGAATTGATGTCTACTGTCTATCTCGGCATCGAAATCCAATAGTGTGGCGCCATAGGTAACGGTCTCTACCGTATCTTGAGACAAGTCTGGGCTCTCTACGACGATTTTTCCATCATCTATATAGCAGAGTTTGCCATTGGCTTGTGCGCGTGCGATGGTGAAATCCCAATCGCTGCAGTTGTACTGTACAAGCTCTTTATGGGATACGTTTGTAGCTTCTACTTGGTGGTCAATACCATATTTGTCTATGATCTCTTCTATGATGTCGGCATCTGTGGACTCGTAGTAATAGCTACTCTTTCTGCCTACTGTAAGTTTTACAGCTTCGTCTTTGCATTCAACAATTAGCAAGGATGAAGTACTTCTGATCTTGATGCTGTGCTTGATGATCATGCCTTTAAAGATGGTCTCTTCATCAGAGTGATAACCAGCACTGATCTCAATGCTCTTCCCAGGGACCAAGAGGTCTTCATTGCTGAGCGGAAAATCTTCAGCAGGCACATCGCCATCCAAGAATACGATAGTAGCCGTGGGAATACGATTGACCTCCTTTTTTACAGAGATCTGTTGAATTTGATACGCTCTAGACAACTCTTCACCTTCTATCAAGACCTTGTAGGTGATCAGGTCTGGATTCTTTGATGTTTGTATGACCCTGGTGTTGTTCATTTACTTGCTTACTTTTTCGATAGGAGGAAAGAACAATTGATCCCCTACAGTCAGTTTTCTAAAGTTGGAAAGCTTGTTTGCCTTGGCCACTTCCAGGTAGTATTTAGAATCACCGTAGATCCTATACGATAATAGCGGAAGTGTATCTCCATGTTTTACCGTGCGCAGGTGTGTAAGGTCCGGTGATTGCGCATTTTCCATGGCAACCCTTAGATCATTCTCTATGAAGCCCTGAAAAGTTGCCTTGGCCACTGCCCTGATAGGCGCGCCATCTGGTTTGAAGACCTTGAACTCTAGATTTAGATCGATCATGGTGCCTTTGAAATAAAGGCTGCCCCATTTCAAAATCAGGTAATTTGATTTGTGATTGGCTCCTTGGTACTGAAGCACTACTTTCTTGAAATTCTCCACATCGTCGATCACACCATTTTCCTTGGGTTCATAGTCGCGTACAACGCCCGTTCTATCAAATACAAAATCGAACTCTAACCTTCCTGGTGGCTGTCTGTTGTATTTTGGTGCATTGGTGCTGGTGCCCGGAGCCTGCTCGTTGTTGTGCTCTATTTCATAGCGAATGCTATATTTTTCGGGATTCATCAAGGCAGTGAACTCACCATCATCAATGGGGTCGCTAAATTGAGGGTCGCTATACGCCTCAATTCTAAGCTTGGTCATTTGTCCGTTATTGATGAAATCGAACATCTATCGTTCTTTTTTGTCGGTGATCAGTTCCATGATACGCTCTACGCACTCGGCAATTAACTGTTGCTTGTCATCTTGCGCACTCATCCTTGAAGGTGTGTCCCCTCTAGACCCATCAACGTTGATGCGAATGTGTAGCTCTTTGATCTCTATAGGCATATCGCTTCCTGTTAGAATGAAGGAATCACATCATTGAGTGATATCGATTTAAAATAATGGTACTGCAACTCTAAGGTCTCTATGGTCAACTCACTGCTCTCGGCATTAAAGTCTGAGAGTTTCCAACTCGTTGGGAAAGCGTCGACGACATTCCAACTGTAAAGTGGCAGGTGAAGCTCATTGTGAAGCGTTACCAGTAGATTGCTAGGCTTGAACTCGAAATTCTCGATGGCATTCTCGCACCACTTGGTCACTGTAGAGCTTATTCGCAGCGAACGTTTCAATGTAAGCTTGGAAAAAGTGACTCCGGTGGGTAGCTGATGCTCAAAGCGATTCTCGCCCCCTTCGGTAACTTTTTCAGTATTGACCGTAGCGGAAAGGCCGCTGACCGATTGGAAGCCAATCTCAACATTGGGCCCAAGGTCTAAGAAGACCACAGAGAAATGAAAGCTCGGGATCTTGATGTCAAAAGGCGGAACCATCTATCAATCGTTTTGGATCGTAAGACCTTCATGTACGAGTTCCATGGTCTCTATGGCAGTTTCGTTGCCATCAGCCTTTAGGTCGGTAGACTGTACCTTGATGGGCCAAGCGTTCTTCACCTTCCAAGCGATGACAGGCTCGTGCGCCTCGTTAAGGAGCTTTATAGTGATGTCTCGTCTTTCGATGGTGTTCAGCTTTACGGTATTCCACCAATCGTAGAATTCATTGTCGCTTTTGAACGTACCGCGCTTCAGCGTGATGTTTGAGAACTTTTGCATGCCTGGCATCTTGATCTTGTGATACTCTGGGCTAGCGCCTTCTCGGTACTCGATCACCTCGGTCTCTACGTCTAACCCAGAAACTTCGGTGAATCCTATTTTGGTGCCTCCCCAATCTACTGAGAAGTGAAACTTTGGTAATGGATATGCTTCCATGATGTTATGCTATTTAATTGTTTGACTTTATTGTTATAATTAGGCTTCTGGCATTTTGTGAGAGAATTTCAAGATGATGAACTCAGCAGGACGTACTACGGCCATGCCTATCTCGACATTCATTCTTCCTTCCAGGATGTCTTGTGAGGTCATGGTCTCGCCCAATCCTACTCTTACAAAGAAGGCTTGTTCGGCCTTGGCACCTTGTAGGGCCCCAGCACGCCACTGTAGGGTCAGGAAATTCTCGATCATGGCTCTTACCTTGATCCAGGTATTGGCATCGTTTGGTTCGAAGACAAATTGTTCTGTAGCTTTCTTGACAGATTCTTCCACCATGTTGAAAAAGCGTCTTACGGGCACATAGCGCCATTCGTTGTCATTCCCTGCCAAGGTGCGCGCGCCCCAAATTAGAATTCCTTTACCAGTAAATGGGCGGATGATGTTTATCGACTTTCCAGCAACTACATCTACATTAAGACCTTCTTGCTCTTTGTTGTCTATTAGTGTATCGACTCCTACCACGTTATTTAATGACACATTGGCGGGTGCTTTCCAAACACCTCTATCATTGTCTACCTTGGCATAAGCCCCTACAACAGTAGCGCTTGGAGGTAGGGTCAGCAATTCAGAAGAAATGCTATTGAAGATCCCCTTTAGGGCAGGGATGACCTCGATGGCTGATTCTTGAAGTGTGTCTACAAAACTTTCTGCAGATTCTACGATGAGGTCCATGGCAGATTTAACATTGCTCCACAGGCCAACAAAGTCAGATAGGTTTGGCGAAATAGATTCTGTATTGTTGGTCCCTGTGGTAAAATAATCTCCGTTGGCAGTTCCGCCTGCGGTGTAGTCTAATCCTGTTGGGCTTGCTGCAGTCAGTGACAAGGCTGAAGACAGCGTACTGCCGCCAGCAGTAGAGTCAGCTACCATGTCTCTCAATGCGGTAACTGTTGAATCTAGTGCCGTACTTAGTTTGTCTACTAAGTGATCAAAGAGGTATTTGGTATCTCCTGAAGGCATGCTTTCGTCTGAGAGGTCTACCGAAACATTGGTGCCCAGATCAATGGTGTCTCTAACAAAGTCGATGCATTCGGTGTAATAGCCCAACAAGGCTTCTAGATTGGCTTTTGTGGTATTTCCTTTTAGTTGCATCACTAAATGGTCATATTTGGCGTCGTAGGATGCAAACCCCGTATGTAATGAACCTTTGGCACCATTGATGGCTGCCTGGTCATCTACAAGGTTATCTAACCTATTTGCGAGGTCTTTGCCATCGAGGTCTGTGATCAAATCGGCCAAGTCTATTGAGCTACCACCTGAAACGATCTTTCCCTTGATGTCTTTATAGTTTACCTCACGTGGCAGGTTGGCTCGTAGCCATGGTGAGTAGGCTGCCCCGTATTTTAGATAGTTGATCCCAATACCATTTCTAAAATCTTCTACCGATTGATCGTAATCGTCGATATTCTCTTTGAGGTCTAATACAGCAAATCGATCTTGAAGCTCGTTACATTGCGTAAGCATGGCCTGATACAAGGTATTGATATCGGTCTGGTCCATGAGTACTGCATCTGGCGCAACGAGAAGCGTAGGTTGATCTACTTTCTTCACTTCATTGAGTCCTTTTATGAACCCTGGAGTGATTCCATCCCCATTTTCAACAGTCTCACCGTATTCTCCAACAGCAACAATGTAGCAGTCGCCGCCTCCATTGGCATAGAACATTCTAATGCACTCATATAGATAGTACTGATCTTCCATGATGATTTCTGAGACCTCATTGAGCGCCGTTAGTTCTATGGAGGTGACATCAAGATCTGCTGCTGCACCATAGAGTGCTACGAATTCTAGTACTGAAGAGATCTTGGTAGGCACGTTAAGCAGATTGCCTTCTGCCGTTTTCGTTGCATTTTTGACATACCCAATAAAGGCTGGGATGGCGGTCTCTACTTGAGCTACGGAAGGAGGGAATATGGATATTTCCTCTACGTAAACTCCGGGCGTTTTGTACGTTGTTGCCATAATGTTTGTTTTTAAATGTAAATTTCTGATTCGTTACTACTGTTGATAGGTATTGCCGCTGAGGCATTGGGAAGCCTATCACTTCCGTTTATGATGTCAATCGACCCAAACCGTGTAAGCTGGTGTGGCCCAGTTGTTAATATGGTGGTGTCATCACTGCTGTTGATGTATTTCCAAGTGGTAGACCTGTTCCTGAAGTGTAGTTTGAAAACCCGATGATCGGCCAAGATCAAGTTGTCGGCTAGTGTGATGATACTATCGTTTCCGCGCATGCTGAGTTGAATCACGCCCATGGCTCCGTTCAATGCTGCACCATGCGCATCGCGCACGTCTTCATCACCATCGTCAGACAGTCGGAATGAAGACGTGCTGTCTATCAGATCTGTTGAAGACGAGATAGGAATAAAGGATAAGGACACGGGTTCGGTAGTGGGACGAACATTGCCAAAATAGAAGAGGTTCCCCTTAAAAGGCAGATCCGTGTAGTTCCAGAAAAGCGGATCGATGACCTTGATCACAAAAGTAAGCTGAAGCTCGTGTATCACATCTATAAACGGAGTTCTCTCTAAAATGCCCGTGTCCCCAGAGACTTTAATGTATACCGTAAATCCTTCGGCCTGTTTTTTGAAGACCATCTTATGGCCTTTCAAAATGCTTATGGTCTGATCGGTCGGAATGAGGTCTACAAAACCTCTGGCATCGTATTTGGCAAGCAAGTCACTTTCTATAGTGTCGCCAGTACCATCGCTTAAGAAGTAGTTGTGAAGGATATTCACTTGGAACAATGGACGGTATGTGATCGAGAAGGCCATTAGTTCTTGATATGGGCTAAGTCTCCTTGCACTTCCTGTATGAGTCCACCGCCGCCTTTGATCAGGTCGCGTTCTAGTTCCAATACGCATACTTTGTACATCGCTGAAGGAAGTTGCCTTCCGCCCAAGGTCCCCCAGATGTAATTCAACTCTTCAAAAGAAGGGGTGTGCAATTCGACAATGAATCTAAAATCCGATACATCGATATCTTCAGAGGGGTCCGACTTGAAAGCCATGGTGTCGGCTTGGGTGAACACTCGCTTTCCTTGAAAGAACGCTATGATCCGTGAAAGCAACTGTAGTGAATCTTTATAGGTGGTTCTGTTGGCGCTGAAAAGTATGTGCAGATTCAGATAGACCTTTGGGTTCTTATATTTGAGTTCTCCAGCTTCTATTTTGTGATTCGGGAAATTCTTGAGCGTACTTTCTTCTTGGATATTGATAAGGGTCATGGCGACCTTGTTGACAAGGTCTGTCTCTCGATCTGCATTATCAGCAGAATCCAGGATGGCAACATTTTCAAGTTCAATGGGCTTTACAGAACCGATAGGGTTCAAGAAATGGTTTAGCTCCTCCTTGAGGATGTGTAGGATCTCGAAAATCATGGTTGGTTTATTGATGACATCAAAATTATTGCAACCTACCACCTGGGAACAGTGTGTAATACCTGATTCGCTTCAGGAAAAACCCCCTGAACAAAAGGGTGAAGTGCTATGGCTTCATAAGTGTTTTTTGCTAAGTTGAGGAGACAGGGAAAAATCCCCCCGGGCTTTGCAGGATATTTACGGTGAAAAAAGTAGTCAGTTTACAGGTATCTTTGACGTTAGGTAAAGAAGGCTCCATACCTAAATCTATATATTAGATGTATCATTAACCAATCAAAAATTTAATTGAACTATGAAACGCATTCAGATCTTAAGCCTATTCGTCATTGCAACAAGCATGTTTTTGTGCACTTCGTGTAAACCTGATGGAAAACCGCCCAAAGGAGACATAGATATTAGTGTTATCGAGAAGAAACTGATAAGCACAGACAGTGCTAAAGCGTGGGCAAGAAGATATACAGATACGCGATATAAGATATTGACGGAAAACCTTGGCTTCCAGGATAATAGGACTAGCTGGTATTCTGTGGAAGAGCTAGAGACATACATCGCCTATGCTAAAAGAGAAGCAAAGAAAAAAGGGTTTAAGATCAATGGATTTCGACTGCGCTTGGCCGTAAATCCAGAAAGTTATTACCGTGAAGAAGGCCCCTTGACCACCATATACATATCG
The DNA here is from genome assembly GCA_028284745.1 of Flavobacteriaceae bacterium. GTDB lineage: Bacteria > Bacteroidota > Bacteroidia > Flavobacteriales > Flavobacteriaceae > JANQRC01. Next base: position 5,140 of record JANQRC010000053.1, on the reverse strand, counting down.
CCTACAAGACCCTACAGTCAGCAAGGTAGCTTTTTTGCATTCCAACCAGGACCAGGAGGCGATGATGACACGGGTATACATGCATTGGAGCATGGAGGTGTTGGAAACCCACCAAACGCTCAATAATGCCGGGCATATTTCCCCGAATAATATGGAAAAACTATTTGTATTTGAAACTCTTTCCTCTTACATAAAATTCATAGCTATAGTATCGGCTGTTGTGGGCAGTATTTTCTTTTATAAATACAGAAAAGGCAAAGCCCGTTACTTTGTTGTTTACTTGTGGCTAATAGCTGCCACTGAATTTGCCTACAAAATAGCATATTACGACCTGATGGATGAGGATCCAAGGTCTACCATAATTGTAAGTAATCTTTTTGTTTTGTTTCAGGCACTCTTTTGTCTTTTGTGGTATAGATATTTAGTGATAGAGAAGAGCGTAAAAAGGCTAATCATGATTATGTTATTGTTCTTTCTTCTTTTCTTTTTTGTCGATGCGCTTTTCTTCAAAAGTTTGCCCGACTATTTTCTAAAGTCTTCTTCCATTTTTGGAACAATTTTTATTGTGGTAGCTGTCCTCATTTATTTCAGGGAAGTCCTTAACAGTGATTTTGTGTTGAAGCTGAATAGATCTGTATATTTTTGGTTTAGTCTGGGGCTGTTGGCATTTAACATTCCCTTTTTGCCAATTTGGTTAATGGCCGAATACTTAGGTTTTGACACCCAGGTATATAGGTCTTTGGTATTCATCTTGAATGTTATCATGCACGCGTGTTTTATTGTCGGAATTTTATGGAGCAAGAAGGAGTACAACAATTATTAGAGAGCAATGTAGAGACCATGGTGATCATTGTCTCGGCAATACTATTATTAATGGTCGTTACATTGATCACCTTCTTTTCCATATTCCAGAAGCGCAAAACACAGCTATTGATAGAAAAGGCCGAGCAAAAACAAAAGTTCGACGAGGAGATCGTGAAATCGCAGACCGAGATCCAAGAACAGACCTTTCAGAACATTAGCTGGGAATTACATGACAACATTGGCCAACTACTTTCTGTGGCAAGGATGCAGCTGAACATGCTGCATCCTGATGTTTCCGAAGAGAATCAGAAACGGCTGGAAGAAACGGTTGAGGTCGTTGCTAAAAGCTTGCAAGAAGTAAGAGCATTGTCTAAGTCATTAAACACGGACTTTATCAAGAATATTGGCTTGTACAAGGCCTTACGCAACGAGTTGCAGCGGTTTAACAAGCTCAATTTCCTAGAAGCGAATATTGAGGTCATTGGTAACGAGGTGGCCATTGATCCCAAAGAAGAGATCATCATCTTTCGGATACTACAAGAATTCTTCTCTAATGTCATCAAACACTCAAAGGCAAGCGAACTATCCGTGAAGCTCCTATATAAAGAAGACTCACTTGAGATCACGGCCAAGGATGATGGGGTAGGCTTTGATTTCAACAACGTAGTAGAAGGCACAGGCCTGATCAATATGCGAAGTCGAGCCCAACTCATCAATGCAGTTCTCGCCATAGATGCAGCTCCTAACCAAGGGGTTTTACTAACTTTGCACTATCCAACCAATAAACCAACCGATTGACCATGAAGACCTATTCCGTAGTTATTGTAGATGACCATTCCTTATTTGCGCAGTCATTGCAAGGGTTGATCAATACCTTCAAAGATTTTCAAGTGCTATACCACGTTAAAAATGGGAAAGAACTCATACAAAAGCTCGAGACCAATAGCAACGCTCCAGATGTCATTCTTCTAGACATAAACATGCCCGTTATGAATGGCCTAGAGACCATGGAATGGCTCAAGGCAAACCGTCCTGATCAAAAAGTGATCGTACTCTCTATGGATGATGATGAAGAGACCATCATCCGCATGCTCAGAAATGGCGCCAGAGGATACTTGCTGAAAGACATAGACCCCTCTATTTTCAAAGAGGCCTTGACAGATGTCATAAATAAAGGCTTCTTCTACTCAGACCGTGTATCCAAAACGCTGCTAGGCTCTCTAAACAAAGAAGAAAAGCAGATCGTAAAGCTGAAGGAAAGGGAGTTAGAATTCCTCAAACATGCCTGTACCGAGATGACCTACAAGGAAATAGCAGGTAAGATGTTCTTAAGTCCCAAGACCATTGACGGATACCGCGAGGCATTGTTCGAGAAACTCCAAGTGAGGAGCCGTATAGGCTTGGTGCTGTATGCCATTAAGAATCAGATCTTCAAACCCTGATCTTTAGGTGATTTAACGTAAATTCAATATAATTTTAGGAGTCAAAGCAAAGCTTTGATCGTCCTTTCGGCAGAATAAGTGAAGTCAAAGCCCTGGGATCCGAGAGCAACGCAACGCAGAGTTTGACAAACGGTTTTCAGCATACACTGAAGAATTCCTTCGAAAAGTGCACTTTTCTTTGGTTCGTTTCTTTTGCCTACCCAAAAGAAACGAACATAATATCTTTACATAGGTATGCGACCATATGCCTTATATTAGTAGATGTTACCATAGTGTTTAAAGCTAATTTACGTTGAAAGACCTTTTCAAGAACATAGGCCCGGGCACATTAGTTGCCGCGGCTTTCATAGGTCCGGGCACGGTTACTGTGTGCACGTTGGCTGGTGTACAGTTCGGATACTCGTTGCTGTGGGCTATGGTGGTGTCGGTCATAGCTACCATCATACTCCAGAATATGGCAGCAAAGGTTGGGCTGGTCACGCAAAAGGGGCTTTCTGGTGTGATCAGGGAAGAACTGAAGCATCCGTTGTTGAAACTGTTAGGGATACTGGTGATTCTCTCGGCTATTGTGATTGGCAATGCTGCCTATGAAGCAGGAAACATAACAGGAGGCGTATTGGGCATCAATACTATTGTTCCCCATACGGTTATTGAGGTGGGTGCATTGTCATTCAACTATATGAGCTTTGTCATAGGGGCTTTGGCATTTACGTTGCTTTATGTGGGTAATTATAGAGTTATCGAGAAGAGCTTGATCGTACTGGTGCTGCTAATGAGCTTCACTTTCGTGATCACTGCAGTCATGGCAGGGCCTTCCTTTGCAGAAATAGCACACGGAATGACCTCGCCAAGGATCACATCAGAAAATGTATTCATGGTCACGGCACTCATAGGAACGACGATCGTACCCTACAATCTCTTTTTGCATGCCGCCTTGGTCAATCAGAAGTGGCATGGCGCCGAAGATATTCACAAGTCCAGAAAAGACACACTGATATCGGTGCTGTTGGGCGGTTTGGTATCTATGGCGATCATTGTAGGGGCAACGGCCATTCAGTCTAAAGAGATAACTAGCGCCGCAGACCTGGCTAGGTCTCTAGAGCCTCTTATGGGTGAAAAGGCCAAATATTTCTTGGGAATAGGGCTGTTTGCTGCAGGAATCACTTCTGCGATCACTGCACCACTGGCGGCAGGGTATGTGGCTTCAGGCTGTTTGGGCTGGGGGAATGATCTTAGGTCAAAGCGATTTAGAGCAGTTTGGGGCATTATACTTCTCACGGGAGTTTTGTTTTCGGCTTTTGGTATCAGACCCATTGTGGTAATTCAATTTGCCCAAGTTGCCAATGGGATCTTATTGCCGGTGGTAGTGCTGTTTTTAATTTGGATAGCCAACAAGAGACAACGAATGAAACAATACAGCAATAACCTATACAATAATGCGTTGGCGGTCGTTATCTTGCTATTCTCCCTGTTTTTAGGCGCAAAGAGCATTGCCAAAGTCTTACAGCTATTATGAACTACGCTATAGATATCAATTGCGACCTCGGTGAGGGAATTGCAGACGATGCACAGTTGATGCGTTACATATCCTCATGCAGTATTGCCTGTGGTGGTCATGCGGGAGATGAAACCACCATGCGAAATGCATTACAACTAGCTAAGAAGCATCAGGTTGGGGCAGGGGCGCATCCTTCGTATCCGGATAAAGAGCATTTTGGAAGAAAGACAATCCCCATTTCACTTGATGAGTTAGGAGCGTCATTGATGGGTCAAATGCAACGACTTAGCAGCATTGCCAAGAAACTTGATGTGCAAATTCATCATGTGAAACCACACGGAGCCTTATACGATCAAGCGACAAAAGACAGAAGCATTGCTGGGATCGTGGTGAAGGCAATGAAAGAAGTATTGCCTGATGCCAGGATGTACGCACCATTTAGATCGTGGTTGGCTCAAGAAGCGATCGAAAATAAGGTTGAGGTGACCTTAGAGGCCTTTGCCGATCGCAATTATGAGGATGACCTTTCATTGGTTCGCAGAAGCAATCCAAAAGCTATCATCGATACTCCTGAAGATGTGCTCGCCCATCTCTTGACCATGGTGCAATATCATAAGGTGAGGAGTATAAATGGCAAACTCGTACCCATTAGAGCCAACACTTTTTGTGTACATGGAGATCACCAAAACACGATAGAGGTTCTTAGATACTTGTCTTCAGAATTATCTAAGAACAACATACAAATTATTAAACATTGATAGCGGAGGATAAAATATACCAATCGGTAGGAAACAATGGGGTCTCTGTGATATGGCCTTCAAAAATTGACAAGAATCTACTAAAATACATTATTTTATTCTCTGAAAGATTTACATCTCTATATAGTGAAGTGATACTTGATTCAAACTTCACATATAACTCGTATACAATGTTTTATAACCATTCAAAATATTCTTTTTCAAATATGGAACAAATGTTGGAAAGTGTATTTTTGAATGAAAAAGATTACAAGAATATCATTCGAAAGCAATGGAAGATCCCTGTGTGCTATGAAGCTGATCTTGCTTGGGATCTGAAACTGCTTTCATCAAAAAAGAACATCCCTGTCGACGAGATCATTTCATTGCATTCTTCTAAGAGCTATGTGGTTTTTTTCGTAGGCTTCCTCCCTGGATTCTTGTATTTGGGTGGGCTCGACCCAAAGCTCCACTTTCCCAGACGTGCGTCACCTCGAGAAAGGATCTTCAAAGGTGCTGTTGCTATCGGAGGAAGTCAAACCGGAATTTACCCTAACGATTCACCAGGAGGTTGGCATATTATCGGGAACACTCCCGTGAACATGTTCGACCCCTTAGTAGAAAGGCCATGTTTTGCCCAACCTTTGGACCAGGTCAAG
>JANQRC010000042.1 GCA_028284745.1 Flavobacteriaceae bacterium | reverse complement strand
GAGCCAAGAAGTTTACCGATAAGTTGAAATATATTTTCTTTGCACCCGGTTGGAGCCACGATGGCGAAGATAAACGTGCCAAGGTACTCAGGGCAAAACTAAAAGAATAAATGTCAGACGTAAAGATTACCATCATAGATCGCAAAGGTGTCTCTCACGAAGTAGACGCACCTACTGATATGGCCATGAATCTCATGGAAGTAGTACGCTCGTACGAGTTAGCTGAAGAAGGTACGATCGGTATCTGTGGCGGCATGGCCATGTGCGCTTCTTGCCAATGCTATGTGCAGTCTGACCACCAACTTCCCGAAATGGGCATCGACGAAGACATGATGCTGGCTGAAGCTTTCTATGTACAAGACAATAGTCGTCTAAGTTGCCAAATTCCCATCACCGAAGACTTAGAGGGATTACAAGTGGCATTGGCACCAGAGAGCGGTTAAAGTTGCCCCTTTTGGATTTTTGCTGGACCTTTGCTGATGCCCCTCTTCTATAGGGTTGCTTTGTCAATGCCATTGTCATTGCTGTAAAAGTTGGATACGTTCTCTGTAGTTGAACATACGCCTGTTCAACTTTTATAACAAGACCAATATAATGATCTAGTTATGAAGAAGTAGTGTAGGCCGTTATCTCCATTGTACTATGGCCCTCTTGCTCTAATAATGAGAAGATTCATAAGTGCTCAACTCGACCAAGTTTCCATCCACGTCCCTGACATAGATAGAACGAAGAGCACCTAATGCACCCGTTCTATCTACTATGCCCTCAACGACTGGTATACCTCTCTCGATCAGGATCTGACCTACCTCTTCGATGGTATTGGAAACGATGAAACACAGGTCTGCACTACCAGGTGTAGGCGTGTCTGCCTTTGGCTGAAATCCACTATTGACTTCATGGAGGTTGATTTTTTGATTTCCGAACCTTAATGCTCTTCTAGAATCTCCAAAGGTGACCTCTTCAAAGCCAAGTTTCTTGTAGAAGTCAATGGTCTCCTGAATATTGCATACCGTTAGGACCAAGTGGTCCAATCTTTCTAAGAAGACTTGTTTATCTGCCATAATACATTACGATGGATGACTTTGCCATCGTATGGCTATTTAGATAAAAACCGACCAGGGCAGGATTTGCAGTGGCGTCTAATCCAAGTTTATCGGTATTCAATGCGTGGATAGTGATAATGTATTGGTGGTCCCCATCATTTTCTGGGGGGCAGGGGCCTCCATAACCACTCTTGCCAAAATCGGTAAGGCTTTGAATTGCTCCTGCGGGCATCAGATGCTTTGTGGTGTCCCCGGCTCCTGCTTCGATATTTGTGGTATTTGCGGGAATGTCAAAAACTACCCAATGCCACCACCCGCTTCCGGTTGGTGCATCGGGGTCGTACATAGTTATCGCAAAGCTCTTGGTTCCTCTAGGCGCATTCTTCCAGCCAAGTTGCGGAGAGGTGTTGTCTCCAGTACAACCAAAGCCGTCAAAGACCTCTTTGTGCGTTGCTTGGCCGCCCACGTTATCGCTTGAGAGAGTAAAGGTCTGTGCCCAGAAGATGCTGGGGATCAAAGTTGCTGTTAGAAAAAGTATTCGTTTCATTTGTTTGAATTTGTTGGTTGTACGAGTGCAAATATCCGAACAGGAAGAAGTTTTTTGTTAGCCAAATTTGTTCAAAAAGTATACGAAAAAGTTCATTCTAGGGATTGTTGGAATTGCTTTGGGGTGATTCCATAAGCCTCTTTGAAAGCGCTGATGTAGCGGGACAGACTACCAAATCCGTATTTTAGATAGATGTCCGATGCTCTGAGACTAACATTCTCCAGGTCGGTTTTGGAGAGCTCCAACCGCTTGCTCTTGACCCACTTGGAAGGTGTTGACCCATAGGTTTCGTGAAAGGCCCTTTTGAATGTGGAGATGCTCATGTTGCACAGGAAGGCAAGTTCTTCGACGGACAAGTTTTCTTTGATATGCCGCTCGACTACGTGTCGGAGGTTTGGGTAAGCTGATTGACAGGCCAAGAAAGAGAATAGGTCGCCTCCAAATTTTTCATAGCAATAGATCAGGAGTTCTTCAGCTTTGACTTGCTGCATTCTGGGAGAGATTTCCTGATCGTCAATAGACCGAACGTATGATTGGATGTAACCGTCAAAGGCAAAAACCTTAAAGAGAGTCGAGGGAGCCACTTCATTTCCGGAAACAGGAATACCATACTTTCTGATAAGGTTTTGAAGAAAACCCTCGGAGAATAGGACGAGTTTGCTTCTGTAGTTTGAGCGCTCAGACAAGGTCTCTGTCATTAGGCAGTTTCCAGGCTTTACCACTAAAAAGTTCGAAGGGTAGATCTTCTTGTCAGCTGACGGAGTATGGATTTCTTTCATTCCCTCGACAAGAAGACTAAAGGTGTAGTATTCAAAGGACACTTTTTGCCTGAGCAACCTTTCTTGATGCGCATAGCTGATAATATAGGCGCCTTGCCGCGTGTCGTTCTCCAAAAAATGCTCGGGGATCTTTATTGTGCTCATTCAGCAATCCGATTTAGAAGAGTCTTCTCAAATCACCAAACCCGAGAGATGGTCGGGTTACAGTAGGCCCAGCCCATAGGAAATGATGACGCCCTACACTCTTTTCCAAGATCAAATGTAGCCCAATAATACAGATTTTTTTGCAGATAGATAGAATTGCTGAGAGAACCGCCCAAAAGGGAGGCGCCCTTTGCTCAATCAGTAATGTAGTCTTGGATTCGTTGCGGGCCCTCTAGTAAGACCCTCACGATCTGTAATGTGCCATCGTCTTTGGTAGCGATCTGCCACTTGATCAATGAGATTTTTCCATGTTCGATCTCTAATCCGGTGATGCTACGTGGGTGTACGCAACTACCATCATTAAAGAAGGCAATATTGCCTGGTTCAGGAAAACGAGGGCGATGGGTATGCCCGATAATGGTCATGAGATTCTTATGTGTGATGATCCACTTTTTCACGCGTTTTTCAACCTTGATCAATTCTTTAAAGTTCTTGGCAGGACTTGTGGGGTCAGAGATGCCCACCACTTGTAGCGGCTTCCAGAGCACACGTACCAAAAACCGATTGAAGCGCCAGCCGTGATAGTTCATGAAATCTGCTTGATGGCCGTGTGTCATGAAGATCTCTTGTCCGGTCTTGGTATGTTGCAATACTACAGCTTCATGATAGTCTAGCTCTGGCATCAGGGAAACTTTTTTGCTTTCTTTGGGATCGATAAAAGAAGCCAGATGTTTCTTCACATAGGCTTTGTTCTTGTACACCATATCGTGGTTGCCATACATGAGATGTAGACGGCCTTCTTCGTAGAAATGCTGCAGCAGTAGGAACACATTCTTATGGGCTTCAAAGATGGCGTCAAAAGTCAGATTCTCCCACAATTCGTTGCCATCACCCAACTCACAATAGGTGAAACCATTGTTGAAGTAATGCTTCAGCGCATGAAAGTAGATATTCCTATTATTGGCAAAATCATCGGCCCAGCTGTTATCGCCCCGGTGACAATCACTGAACAAGATGAACTTGGAGGTATCATCAAAGGGTACGCGTTTGGCATTTTCATAGGCGTTGTTCAAACGTGCTTGTGCTGAAAGCATGGAAAGATAATTTTCAATAAAGATCAACAAAAAAGGAGTATTTGCAAAGCCATGGCACTTCATGCAAAGACCTTATCACGAGCTTTTCGTAACTTTGTAGACCATTTTTCGACAAAAAGACCATGACCAACATCAATCAATTGGGCGAATCCCCACTGTTGTTGAAGATCAGTTTTAACAAGCTGATCGCGCAATATGAGGAGATAGCCAAGAGTAAGGACGAATTTATGGCAGCCAAGGCACGCCGCGTGCTGAAGGTCGTTGAAGAGTACCCTATTCTACGCGAAGGTTTTGAAGAGCTTCCTCTATTAGACAAATATAAAGACCAAATAGGGGTGATACTACAAGATTCGTTTGCCAACGTATTGACCAATAACGAGATCAAAACGGCATCCGTTCCATTCCATAATCTGATCTTCAATTCCTCGGAACGTTTTAAGAACATCATTAAGAATGCAGGTGAAGATTTTGAGCTTACCATCCGCAACATGCCAGAAGATCAGCGTTACATCATCGGATGTACGGTCGTGCTGGCCTTTCATCATGGCTATCATGTAGATTTCAAGCGGCCGTTCTTTTACGACATACCTGATGCCAACGGCATCATGCGTACGTACAAGATCTTGTACAATGCCGATTTCATGGAGATCTACCCAACCGAGAAGGCCATTCCGATCACACAAGAAGATGTAGATGAGTTGCTCGACAATTTCGATAATATTGAATTGTGGAAGGAGAAGTTTCCATCTCAGAGTTATATCGCCAAAGGTTTTGTGATCTCTAATATCTTCGACGTTACCGCAGATCAATCGATCTCGGAGCTGAAGACCCATCTATTGGCTTCGAACAAACGCAAGAGCGAGAACTTCATGGAAGACTTTCAGAAGACCTTCCAAGCCTTGTTCAATATCAACGACCTGCAGACCGGGTTCACGGTTTTCAATAAGGAAGACCAATTGCTAGAAAGTGTGGTTGGTGAGGACATCACTAGTTTTTTGCTTAGCGGAAAAGACGAAGTGACTTGCAATACAGCTTTGTGCCCAGGCTCATACGACAGCCTAGTGAAGAAGCATGAGTACTTCTCCATATCGGATGTGGACAAATATCATGAGATGTCTGGCGGGATTGCACCATACAAGGGATTAAAGGAACAAGGCATCAAAAGTGCCATCTTCGCGCCTATTGAGAACGATGGCGAATTGCTAGGCATCATGGAATTGGTATCGAAACGTCCTAAAGAATTGAACAGTATCAACGCCAATAAGTTGGCCGACGTGATGCCATATATCGTAGATGCGGTATTGCGCTCTAAAGCTGAAGAAGAGAACCTTATTGAAGCTATCATTCAACACGAGTGCACTTCGATTCACGCTGCCGTGAATTGGAAGTTTGTAGACGAGGCCAAACGTTTCCTCAAAGAGGATGTGCTAGGCAATCAACCTACCTTTCAAGAGATCGTTTTCGACAATGTATACCCACTTTACGGTCAGATAGACATCAAAGGGTCGTCAGATGCCCGAAACCACGCGATACAAAAAGATCTGTTGATCCAGCTTTCACACTTGAATGTGTTGTTTCGGCAAGCCAATGAGGCAGAGTCTCTGCCGATCTATGAAGAGATTCAATTTCGATTGAAGCATCATCTAGAAAGTATCAAGGGCGAATTATTGTCACATAGCGAGCAGTCCATCAACGATTTTATCAACTATGACATTAAGCCAGTGCTTCACCATTTAGAGAAGAAGAGCGATACGTTTAAAACGTTGGTGAAGGAATACGAGTCCTTTATCGATGAAACGACCGATAGTGTTTATGACCACCGAAAGAATTATGATGATAGCGTGATGCTCATCAACAAGAAATTGGCGAGAGTGATCGACAAAAGACAGGAGGAAGCGCAAGCCATGTTCCCACATTTCTTTGAACGATACAAGACCGATGGTGTAGAGCACAATATGTACATTGGTCAATCGATGGTGAAAAACCTAGAGTTTGATGAATTGTATTTGAACAATCTTAGGTTGTGGCAATTGCAAGTGATGTGCGAAATGGAGAACGAACACTACAACTTGAAGCCTGAGCTGCCAGTAAAACTCGATGTTGCTTCGTTGTTGTTGGTGTACAGCGTGCCATTGGCCATTCGCTTCCGCATGGATGAGAAGCAGTTTGACGTAGATGGTACGTACAATGCACGCTACGAGATCATCAAGAAACGCATCGATAAGTCCTTCATCAAAGGAACAGATGAGCGCTTGACACAAACTGGGAAGATTGCCATTGTGTACTCACAACAGAAAGATGAGGAAGAATACCTTCGCTATATCAAGTTCTTACAGTCTAAGCACTACTTCACTAAGAACATTGAGATCGTAGAGCTTGAGGGGCTGCAAGGCGTAAGTGGTCTAAAGGCCATTCGTGCCGAGGTGTTGTACCACAAAGGAAACGATACCAAAAGACATTATACTTATGATGACCTGATGAAGGAATTGCAGGTCTAGAAAACAGAAATAAGCATCAAGAATTTAATAGGGAACTGAGAAGTTCCCTATTTTAGATTTTCCCCATTTCTAAGTTGGTGAAAGCAATAGCAAAGGCAATGACCGATAGCGCGATGCCTAACATGAAGATGGCGTAGGTGAGTCGCAATATCTTGTACTTTCTGGCCAATACGACCCCCAAGAAATAAAGGTCCTTGGTCATGGAAGAGTACAGATAGTCCTTGTCGTGGATCAGCTCGTTCATGGCCCATTCAAAGTCGTCCAGTCTCATCTTGTGAAAATTCCCAAAGAACAAGAGGTTCACCTTTTTTTGATTCACGTCCTCCTTGGTGAATTTGCCACTGGTGACATTGGGTCTCGTTGCCAGTACCGAAAGCCCCATCGAGATCAAGCTGAAGGTCAAAAAGATCATGGTGGGCCAGATCAAGTAGGTGTTGGAGGGGTTATCTAGCTTTGGCAGTAGGTTAGAAAGCGCCAAAGAGATGATGATGGCATTTACCGAAAGCAGGATGTTTGCCTTGGTATCTGCAATGTCGCTGAGTTTAATGTGGTTGCGAAGCGTAACACGGTACATGGTCTCTACACCACGTTCAGGGCGTTTGACCTTGTCTAGCTTTTCCTTCAGGTTTAATTCCTTTAAACGGTCTCTCTTTTTCTTCTTCTTTACCTTCTTTTTTTCTTGGATCAGACCCAGCAAATTCTGATGCTTCAGCGGTTGCCAATGCTGTACGGCATGTGGTGTGTGGTACCGGTGATGCATGTTGAACATGCTGATGTTCTCTTCTAGCCATTCCACATCAGAAAAGGATCTGTCTTGCGTTATTCGCCATTCTTGGCGCAACAGTGACGAGACTTCGTCGTAGTTCTTGGAAGAGAAATGAGAGAAATCTGCGTCTACCATGATCTTCTCATGTAATGTGATAGGTTCCGTATTGAACGCTGTCGCTAGGATGCATTTTCGTATTCGGGCTATTCTCTCATCGGGAAGTTCTTTTTGCCTTAGAAAGTCAGCGGCCATTTCTGCTCCGGTCTGTTCATGACCTTCTGCAGACTTCACAAACCCAATGTCGTGAAACCAGGCTGCCAATTGCAGATCTTCGGCAGCTTCTCCATCAATCCCTTCAGCATCTATCAATTCTTTCACATGTTTTACAACTCGTTGCGTATGATTGTAATTGTGATAAAGGTAGCCGTTAGGAAGTTGCTCGTTTAGCGTCTTAAGTACATATTCCTTGGCATTCTCGAGAATCGGAGTCATATATTTTTGGTACTTTAGATTGTGCTAAAGGTACTATTTTTTTAAACCAAACTAACCTGATCAGACCAAGATGAAGACCAATAACTTCTGCCACATCCTTCTTGTGACATATTTCCTTTTGTTTATATCTTGTGCCACGTATCGGCCTCAGATGATGGCTGAGGCTAACACAACTCCTGCCGGTAAAGAAATAGCGCATAGTTTTTATTTGATAGGTGATGCTGGCAATGCTTCTGCAGGAAATTCTACACCAGCGTTGCAGGCATTTCAAAAGGCAATATCGCAAGCGCCTGAAAATAGCACTGCGCTCTTCTTAGGGGATAATATCTATCCAGATGGACTTCCCAAGAAAAACGATGCAGCGCGTGCATTGGCACAACATCGCCTGCAAGTGCAGATCGATGCTGTAAAAGAGTTTAAAGGAGCCGCTATTTTCATTCCTGGGAATCATGATTGGTACAGCGATGGCACCTATGGGTTAAAGCGACAAGAGGAGTTCGTGGAAGCCGCGTTGGGCAAGAATGCCTTTTTGCCCAAAAATGGTTGTCCGATTGAAAAAGTAGACATCAGTGATGACATTGTCTTGATCCTGATAGATTCAGAATGGTACATCACCAATTGGGACAAACATCCCAACATCAACGATGACTGTGAGATCAAGACAAGGCAAAAGTTCTTTGATGAGTATGAAAGCCTGATCAAAAAAGCACGTGGCAAGACTACCGTCGTGACCATACATCACCCGATGTACACCAACGGACCGCATGGCGGGCAGTATTCTGCAGGTCAAGTTATAAAGCCAGTGCCTGTGCTTGGTGCTTTGGTAAGAAAGGCAGGTGGCGTTTCACCTGCAGATGTACAGCATCCGTTCTATAATGAGTTGCGCAAACGGATCATCACACTATCGCAAGAGAACGAAAAGGTAGTGTTCGTTTCGGGGCATGAGCATAGCTTGCAATACATCATCAATGACAATCTGCCACAGATCGTCAGTGGCTCTGGCTCGAAAATATCGGCTACTAGAAATGTACGTGGAAGCCAGTTCTCCTATGGGGCACCAGGGTATGCACGCCTAGATGTGTATACAGATGGATCTTCGTATGTGCAGTTCTATGCTGTAGAAGAAGGAAATGACACCTTGGCCTTTTCAACACAAGTATTCGAACCTGAGAAAAAACCTGTTGTAGCCAATTACGATGAGCACTTTCCCGCGACAAAGAAGGCTTCTATATATACGGAGTCAGAAACTGATAAAGGAGGCTTCTACAAGTCCTTGTGGGGGGATCGTTACCGGAAATACTACAGTACGCCTGTAGATGCCCCTACAGTGGATCTTGATACGCTATTTGGTGGGTTGATCCCTGTGCGAAAGGGCGGTGGGCATCAAAGTGTCTCACTTCGCTTAGAGGATAAAGAAGGTAGAGAGTATGTGATGCGTGCACTTCGTAAGAATGCTGTGCAATATCTGCAAGCGGTAGCTTTTAAAGACCAGTTTATCGAAGGGCAATTCAACGACACATTCACCCAGGCTTTGTTGCTAGACATCTTTACAGGAGCACATCCCTATGCGCCATTTACCATTGGTAAGCTATCTGATGCAGTTAATGTTCTTCATACCAATCCTGTATTGTATTATGTGCCGAGACAAAATGCACTCGGAGCATTCAATGATGAGTTCGGTGATGCTTTGTATATGATCGAAGAACGTGCGGCGAGTGGTCATGGTGATAAGAAGAGTTTTGGATTCTCGGATAAGCTCATCAGTACAGATGATATGTTGAAGAACATCCATAAAGACGAGGATATCATTGTTGATGAGGCTTCGTATATCAGAACACGTTTGTTCGATATGGTGATTGGTGATTGGGACCGCCATGAAGACCAATGGCGTTGGGGAGAATTCAAAGAAGACGGAAAGAAAGTCTACAGACCGGTACCAAGGGATCGTGACCAGGCATTTTCTATCATGTCGGATGGCGCATTGCTTGGCGTGGCAACCAGGTTGGTCCCCGGGTTGAAGCTGCTTCGTTCGTATGATGACGAACTAAAGAACCCCAAATGGTTTAACACTGAGCCTTATCCGTTGGATGTGGCATTGATCGCACAGTCTGAGAAATCTGTCTGGGACCAACAGGTGCAAACCATCAAACAAAACTTGACGGATGCTGTCATTGATGAGGCATTGGCCAATGTGCCAGCTGAGGTTAACGATGCTACCATCGAAGGGATCAAACAAAAGCTAAGAGGCAGAAGAGACAACCTTCATCACATTTCTGATGCATACTTTGCAACCATCAACAAGTTTTCTGTAGTTACAGGTACCAATAAGGATGATTGGTTTGTGATCGAACGTATGCCAGAGGGAAAGACCAAGATCACAGGCTATCGCATTAAAAAAGGAAAAAAAGCAGATGTGTTCCATAGCAGAACCTATTCGTGCGAGCATACGAAGGAGATCTGGTTATACGGCTTGGATGACGATGACCGTTTTGAAGTCACTGGCTTTGGCGACAAGCTGATCATGTTACGTATCGTTGGTGGATTGAACAATGACACCTATGCCGTGACCAATCAGCGTAAGGTGAAGATCTATGACCACAAGTCGCGAAAGAACACCTTCGAGTCCAACAAAGGGCACATCAAGCTTACCGACGACTATCACGCCAATGTGTATGACCATAAAAAACTCAAGAACAATACTGCCCAAGTTTTGCCAGCCTTAGGATTTGATCCCGATATCGGTTTTAGTGTAGGAGCCTCGGCGGTGTTTACCAATTATGGTTTTGAGCGAAACCCATTCAGCTCTCAACATAAGGTCTCAGGAAACTTTCATGGTGCTACCAGTGGATTTGATGTAAGCTACAGTGGCGAATGGGCCAATGTGATCGGACATTGGAATTTAGGGTTATTCGGAAAATATACAGGCCCAAACTTTGCGACCAACTTCTTTGATTTTGGTAATGAGACCGAAAATCCAGAGGTAGCTGAGGTTATCAACCCTGCTACTGGCGAAGAGGTAGACTTCGATTTCAACCGTGTCAATATGGAAGGCTTTACGATCATGCCATCAATGATCTGGCGAGGTAGGGCAGGCGGAAGCTTCCAGTTCGGGGTTTCCTATGAACAGCAGCAAGTAGAGCAGGATGCAGAGCGCATTACAGGAATCCCTGGGATTTTGCCTGATCGTGTGTTCAACGCACAGCAGTTTTGGGGTGCAGAAGCAAGGTATGCGTATGCCAATGCCGACAATTCTACGTTTCCTACATTGGGTATGAAAGCCGAACTGACTGCAGGATGGAAAAACAATGCAGACGAAAGTACAAGCTTTGGCTATGTGATCCCTTCATTGAGCGTAGACCACCGTTTGACCTCGAACGGTAGATTGGTCTTGGCCACCAAACTAAAAGGACATTTCAACTTGGGAGATGATTTTGAGTTCTATCAAGCGGCTACTATTGGCGGCGTTGATGGTTTGCGAGGGTATCGCAATCAGCGTTTCACTGGGAAGACATCTTTCTATCAAAATACAGACTTACGGCTTCACCTAAGAAAACTGAAGACTGGCATATTGCCACTTTCAGTTGGGCTGTACGGTGGGTTCGATTACGGTCGCGTATGGGAAGAAAATGAGGATTCTAACAGGTGGAACACTTCGTATGGTGGCGGATTATGGGTGAACGGAGCTGACATGCTTGGATTGCAGTTGGCACTATTCCAATCGGATGATAGTTCTCGATTTGTCTTTGGGCTAGGGTTCAGCTTTTAGAGAGTATTCGTAAAGGTTCCTGCCAGATCTCTTTTTACCGAGCTCGTCGGTGATCAAGAGTGTTTCATTGTCTTTGAAGCAGACACCTTCTTTTTGCGAAGAATGGCCAAGGTCATGGATCTCTACCTTTCCATCTATAAAGTCGTCATCCTTGAAGTCAGAAAAGATCCAGACACGATTGTGACTAAGTAAAGCAACTTTGGTATTGTCTGGGCTAATTGATGCTGATGAGATCTGACAATTCAAGCGTTCTTCGCACGAAACAAACAAGTTGATGAGCTCAGCTTTATGATTTCCGGGCCTGGCCGGAATACGATACACCAACGATCTGCCATCAAACAACTTACTAGACATCCGGTTCTTTGTAAATATGTAGAGGAATTCGTTGAAAAAGAAAAAAGCCTCAGCATCGTATACATAATCCCTTCTGTTAGGAGGGAAGCTTATTTGTTCTGGATAATAGAACGATATCTTTTCAGCATTCAATTCTTTAGAATCACTGGTAAGTGGGTTCGGTATCTTGTAGATGCATAGATCTTTACGCTTGTTACGATTGTTGCCAAAATCACCGATGTAAAGATTGCCCTTGCCGTCCTTTGCTATATCTTCCCAGTCTCGATTCTTGGCATTGGCTATTTTGAACTCACTAACGATATTGCCACTAAGATCAACACCATAGATGTGATTCTTGTTCTTGGAGTCTTCGATGATCCAGAGCGGGCCTTCCTCTGATAATATCTCAATACCCGAATTCTCTTTGAGACCTTTTGGGAGCTTTGCTAAAAAGGTAAGGTCACCATAGTCTTGGCAACCATAAGTCAACAATGCAACGAGTATGAGGAGAATTTTTTTCAACCTTGCAAAGGTATCATTTTAATGGCATATAGATCTCAGCTATCCAATTCATCTCATCGCCAAAGCTAGGATTGTTGTGAAATACCTCGATCGGCTTTGCCTCGACCTGTTTGCCAAGCTCATTGGCTTTATGCAATAAGGTATACCAGGATCTGTCGGAATACGTATAATCGCCGTTGTAAGTGGCCTTTAGTGCCTTGGTCGCGAAGATCCTTTTATATTTTATGGTAGGATGAATGGGTAATCTTTCTGAACGTATGATGGGAAAGCAGAAATTGTAACTGATGCTGTCGTTTTCTATGTCCCAATCAGTAACTTCAATGAAAGGCGTACCGTTGAGTCTCACGCCATTATTGGCCATGACACCACTTAGCATTGAAAAATTTTGTCTCATGGCTATGGACTTCTCGTTTTGTTTTCCACGTATTGGGATGTAAGCGCAGTAAGTGGTCGGCAGCTCACTTTCACCATCATAGGTAATATTGAAACGCTTGAGGTGTTTTTCAATGTAATCGTAGAAGTTCTTGACCGTTGTTGCAGAACGGCGTTCAAAATCAGTATCCGCGAACACTTTTTCAAACCTGTTCTTAAAGCTGTGGTCTAAGTCTTTGATCTGGACCTTTACTTTAGAAGTACTATCGCTAATGGCTTTAAAAGACCATTGATATAGGTGCAAAGAGTCATTGAATGCTAATTCCTGTGCGATATGGCCAAGCCCTTCTTGACCTGTAATTTGCCCTTTTTCTTCAAAATTCCAATTCTTCAATGTCTGGTTAAGAGTGCCTGGCAAGGCTTTGGCGGTAAAAGTCGCCGTAAAATCAGCAGGGCTAATGAAAAGATACCAGGCTAGAAAGCTTAAAAGGATGCCCAAGACCACTAAACCGATTTTCTTCATGGATGGTAGATTGACTTAGTTTTTCATGTTTAGTTTCTCAACGAGAAAATATCCGAGGTCACGCCCTTGTTTCACACCGATTTCAACGGCAGCACGGTAGTGAATGCCACCGTACATTCTGCTTATAGCGGCTTCATCTGCGGCTTGTGCAAAGGATCTGAACGAGCGGATGGGTAGCCCATAAGGCACTTCGGTATCGTCTTCAAAAGCAAAGTTGTCACCAAAGATATCTGTCAACACCACAGAGGCAGCACCGGAAACGACCGAATGACCACTCACGTACTCAGGAAATGGAGGTGTCTGTAAAATAGGCTTCCAATTGTCATCAAAGTGTTCGTTGATCAACGTCTCAGGGCGTACCAGATTGCTTCGGTACTTTTCGTCCCAGCAGCTGATAAAGGCATCGGCGATCGCCATCGAGGCCTTCGTGTACGCGTATATGGTATGGGCCACATCAAAGTCAGACTTTTTGCTGGCAATTTTGGTAATGCCTATCCAATGAGCACCAGGTGTGATCTTTTTGGTAGCAAACATCAAATGTCCTCTAGTTACCGAAACATATGGGTTACAATCCCAAAATTGAGCAATTTCGACCTCTTCAGAAGTATCTCCTCTCTTGGTGATGTCCAAGCTAATATCGTATACCTCTTTGAGTTCGTTGTAGAAATCAGTGCCTTCTTCCATAGAGAAGGCAGGAGGAGGCACCGGCTTGAACTGTGCCGCTGAATCTAGCGCAAAAGGCCTGATCATATTCCAATGAGGCTCAATGCCGTCCATGTACGCTGGTGGTGTGGGCTGCCAACGAGATGGGTCATCCGTGTCTACAGTAAACTTGGGCATCGTGCGTGTTTGTTTGTAATTGTCTTTGTCCATCCACGCAGCAATATGCGCAGCCACCTCTAGACCATATTCTTTGGCTGCGTTAAATTCTGGTGCGTTGGCTTCTTCCCAGACATTGAAAAGGCTATCGCGGAGCACCACTATTCTTTCTTCAGAAAAGATCAGTTGCTTGCTAAGCTCCATGTGGGCAACCAATGCGGCCAATTCACTGTTGATGCTGTCTTTGGGCTTTGGTATGGGTGACAGCCCGGGAAGCTGACCGGCCAACGAGGCTAGATCCTCATGGCTTTGTGCCATGATCTCATAGGCAGCAATGTTGGGATATACAAAGACCCTACTTGCCACGGGTGGCGAAAAAATGTCATGGACCATTACTTCTGTGACCTTGTCTACAGAAGCATGAAAGTTGTCTGGAGTAACGATAATGGGTACTGTCTTTTTACATGAGATGGACAGTACGAATAGTCCGATAAGGGAGAAAGCCTTCTTCATCTACTTCAATATTTGATATACTTGGCACCTGTCATTATTCATCGTTGCCAACAGATAATCTTTTCCGTTTATTTTTAGCGTGTTGAGATGTCGCACGGACCTTTGTGTGAAACTCAACCCTAATTCATACCCTAAAATTACATCATTCTCACTTTTTATCAAGGCGCCAGAGAAGGAATCGTACCTTCCGTGATAGGGTTTCACGCCAAAGTAATTGCCCCCAGCGAGGACTTCTTCGGCACCATCCCCATCAAAATCATGGGTGGTGAAAGCCATGATAGGTGACACTTGCAATTCGTCCTCGAAGGGAACAAAGACGAACCTTCCTGAATCGTTTCTCAGATAACCGGAAGCAAGCATATCTACCGTTAGTACTGTTCCTTCAGAAAGAGATGCTTTGCCAATGATCTCTTCAACAGTTTTTCCTGCGAAACTCTTGTAATCGTTGAATGTTTTTTTCAGGGAGACCATTTGTCCTGCCAGATCATTCAGTCCCACTAATGGGAAGTAACGCCCGTTTTTCTCTGTGGCAACAATGGTCTCGGTCTGACCGTTTTTGTCGAAATCACCATAAAATAATTTCATCGGACTTTGGGACGAAGCTTTGAATTTACTATTTGTTCCCCAATTTCCCAGTAGATAGTCCAAATCCCCATCGTGATCAATGTCAAAAGGTTGGATACTTTGCCAAAGGCCGTTGAGTTTTTCTGAGGTAACGTCTTGCTCTTTTAGTTGTCCGTTGTCATTCTGATAGAACGTAGGGGGCATCCACTCACCAACAACAATGAGGTCCTGGTCTCCGTCTTGGTCGAAGTCGCTCCATACGGCATCTGTGGTCATGCCTGGTGAAAGCTCAGCTGCTATGATAAAAGCACCATTTTCATTCTCCAACAGATAAGAGTTGGGGGTCTTTCCAAAATCACCAGTAACGATATGGTTGCCTACGAATATGTCTTGGTCACCATCTGAATCAAAATCCTTCACCTTGATCGTGGAAGCATTTTGATACATTCTCGGAAGCGCTGCAGCAGTGAATGTCGAATCTGCTTGCACAAAATAACCATCCAACAATGGCTTTGCCTCGCCAAAGAAGTCTGCGCCACCCGAGCCTATGAAAATATCGTTTTTACCATCGTTGTTAAGATCGGCTATAGTGGCCGATACATCTTCTTTGATAGCATCATGCTTTAGCGTGGTTAGATCACCCTCGATATAGGTGGAATCTGATCTGAGGAAGACTTTTGAGGGGAATTTTTTAGAGCCCCCGAAGAAAATATCATCGGCGCCATCGTTGTTCAAATCACCGATGGCCATGGCAGGCCCTCTGTCTGATGCCTGATAGGGCATGAGCTTTTGCCTGTTGAAGTCGGTATAGTTGTCCTCTACATGGGTGAAGTCGATACCAAGATTGTGGTCAGTTAGCTCAAAAAGGAGGCTCTTTGGCTGATGAAGAATCCCATATTTGAATGGTTTGACTCCTTTGGGCGAAACAGCGATCCTTTGATTGGTGGGAACGTCTTTCATCAGTTGAAAGGTCTTGTTAGGCCAAACAATTTTGATGGAATCTACTTTTTCTGCTTTTTCAAAACCAAAATGTATCATAGGCTCCGAGGAAGCTTGAAAACCCCTAACGGTGTAGAGTTCTCGAAACTGGAGCTTTCCTTGGTGATAGGCATATACTTTGGTGCCAATGCCAAAGGGGTTCTTCCCGCCGAACTTCAATTCAATTTTCAGATAATTTGCGCTTTCATTGGTTTTGTTCTCGTAGATGGAAGGCGGGGTATTCAAATTATTGGTTATCAGATCTATATCACCGTCATTGTCTAGGTCTGCCATGGCGGTCGCCCCAGAAATGATGGTATCCTTACGTATCCACTTTCCTGAAAGATCTTCAAACTGGAAATTCTTCTTTCCCTTGAAAACATAGTTATGCACATTGCCCGAAGGCATAAGGTCTAACGCCTGTTGGTCTACTAGCTTGGTATTGTTGATCTTGTTACGAATTTGCTCGCTGGATACGAAATTGATAAAATCCAGATCGTTGGGGCGTTTCGGAATTCCGTTGGCGATGAACAGGTCTTGCTGTCCGTCTTGGTCGTAATCTGCAAACAGCGCGCTCCAGCTCCAATCAGTGGCTGCGACACCACTCATCAAGGCTATTTCTTCAAAATCTCCACTAGGCCTGTTGGCGTAAAGCATGTTTCGGGTAAATTGATAATGATATCCGAATTGGTGCGTACGCATCCTTTGTACCTGAACGTTATCGTCACCTTCTGAGGCTTTCAATACCTTTTCGTCTTCGGGAAGCATGTCTAACGAGATCAAGTCGGGTCTGCCATCACCATTAAGGTCTGCAACGTCGTTTCCCATCGAGAAGCGTGAGATATGCCCAAAATGGGTCTTTATCTCTTCTGAAAAAGTGCCATCCTGATCGTTCAAATAGTAGTAGTCATCTTCATGGAAGTCGTTGCCCACATAGATGTCTGGCCAACCATCTTGGTTAAGATCTGCTACGGCAATGCCAAGCCCATAGCCATTAACACCTCCGTAGATGCCGGCTTCTTCGCTTACGTCAGTAAATTTTTCGCCATCATTGCGAAGCAACTTATCTCCTGATTCGTAATTCCGTTTGTTGCGCAATTCGGCCTTACCAAAAGATTCTTGCGTATGAACGGCATGATTGAGCAAGTAGATGTCCAGATCGCCATCAAGGTCGTAATCCAAGAAAGCAGCATTAGAACTGTACGAATCAAAGTCTAGCCCATATTTGGAAGCGCTCTCGGTAAAGGTGCCATCGCCATTGTTGAGGTACAATTCATTATGTCCGCCAAAACCTTTCAACCCTACCACAGCGCAAACATAGATATCCAATAGCCCGTCACCATTCACATCGCCCATTACTGCGCCTGTGTTCCAGGAACTATTTCCCGCTACACCAGCTGTTTCAGTAATGTCCTCAAACTTTAAGTTTCCTTTGTTCAGGTATAATTTGTTGTCTACCTGATTTCCAGAAAGGAAAATATCGGGCAGTTGGTCATTGTTGATGTCACCAATGGCCACGCCACCCCCATTGTAGAAATAGAGGTAATCCAGAATGCTCAAATCGTCGGTCTCTGTGAGTTGATTGACGAAGGTGATGCCTGTTTCCTTTGGGGAAGGGTTAGAAAACAGTTGCCCTTTCTTGCTACAACCCATCATGACACATAGCAAGCCTATGGTAGTCAGTGATCTATTCATTGAGTGCGAAGATCTTGGGTTCTTTGTCATTGATGGCAGCGACTAAAAAAGTATTCCCGTCTTTGTCCTTGAAGGTCTCAATGTGCTTGATCTCGTCGCGGATGAAGAAACCACTTTGGTCATGATCTTGCCATTTGAAATTGAAGGCACCATCGCCAAGAAGTACGTTTCCATAGCTGGCATCTAATTGCGAATACTGCGGTTTGAATTCAAAATTGTTACCACCCATCACAAGGTCCAGATTGCCATCAGCATTGACATCGGTACAGGCTATGCCGCATATACAAGAGAGTTGCACGCGAAAGGGTAGGGGCTTTACGCTGAATTTGCCTTCGCCTTCGTTGATGGCGATGATGGACTCGGAAGTGTTCACTTGTTTTACCGTGGCCATGTCGATCACCTGCTTTGGGAAAAGCTCATCAATAGAGCGGGCGGCATAGTCGGAAGCTTTCAGATTTTGCTTCTTTAGCGATACCAGTTGGGCGGTCAGCTCTTTCTTTTGATGTAGGGGGTAATCTTTTCCGTCTACGTGCTGTGTCATGATTTGCTCAATGGTGCCGTTGTTGTCAAAGTCGTGGATCCACAACTTCATCGGCGCTTCTTTCTCAGGCAGGTAGTGTATGTTGGTACCTTCATTCCCCAGAATGAGGTCTTGGTCCCCATCGTTGTCAAGGTCGGCTGCTTGCACCGTGTTCCACCAGCCATGAAGACTGCCTAGACTTGTATCGTAATGGGTCAATTGTTTTCCCGAATTACGATAAATGATAGGCGTTCCCCATTCGGTTGTGGTCACGAGGTCTTTCTTGTTGTCGCCATCTATATCTGCCCAGATAGCATCTGTGATCATTCCGGCGTCTTTGGTAGCATACGCTCTGCGCTCAGTTGCTTCTTTGAAGGTGCCATCACCATTGTTTTCTAGAAACAAATGATCAGGGTTCACCCCATAAATACCTACCACACTTCTTGAGCCAACAAAGACATCTATATCGCCATCGCCATCAAAATCATTGGGTGCAATAATGGCCATGTTATGAAATGTTGACGGAAGCGTTTCTTGTGATCTGCTGAAATTTCCCTCCCCGTCATTGAGGTACAATCTGGCGCGGTATCTTTTGCCATCGCCTACTTGATTGCCACCAGACCCTACCATTAGGTCTAAGTCGTTGTCGCCATCGGCATCAAAGATGGTTGCTGAGATATCTTCATGACCACTATCTTGCTCGAATGGTCGCTGGGACGTAGGTGTTATTTTGCCATTGCCTTGATGAAGGTACAAAGTGGCGGCTTGCCCTTTTGCACCTCCGACGAACACATCTTCGTGCCCATCACCATTGACATCGCCGACCGCAAGCGCAGGACCTTCTTGTGACAATTTTTTAGCGATGAGACCTTCGTAATCAAAATCGTTGTAATTATTCTCTTCGTGTGCTAGCAATTGTTCATTGACCACTTCCTTGAGCAATGACCTTACTTTTGTATGCTTAGCAGGAACGAATTTTTTAGTGGCGTCTTTATGCTTTAGAAGTAATGTTTGATCAGCAGCTACATTTTCTAGTTTTTGGGTACGGTCATCTGGCCAAACGATGCGGATAGAGTCTATCGTCTTTGCTTTGCCAAGGCCGATGGTCATGCCGTACTCCATCGAAGATTGAAAACCTCTTGATGGAATCAACTCTTGGAATACCTCATGCTTGTCGTAGTATAATCTGATCGATGCTCCCACAGCAAAGGGGTTTTTAACAGTTCCTTCAAAATTTAGCTTGATGTAGTTATGGCCGGTCAATGTCTCGCTGTTATTTCTATACAGAAAGGCTCCCATGTTCACATTGTTGACGACCATGTCTAGATCCCCGTCATTGTCTAAGTCTCCGTAGGCAACACCATTAGACATTCCTGGAAGCTCTAAACCCCATTCTGTAGATGCATTTTCAAAAGTGAGGTCCTTTTTATTTCTGAAGGCGTAGTTAGAAAGTGGCTTTACAGGCATCTTATCGATGATGGAATCGATAGCGGCCTTTTTGCCTGTTAAAGCTAACCTCTGAACAATTTCATTGGCAAAAAAATCCACAAAATCCAGGTCGGTAAGGTCATGGTTGATTCCGTTGGTGACATAGATGTCACGAAAACCATCATTGTCCATGTCAAAAATGAGCCCTGCCCAGCTCCAATCTGTGGCCTCTACACCACTATGGTAAGCAATTTCAGAGAACGAGCCATTACCATTGTTGACCTGCAGGGTGTTTTGAATGTATTGTTGATGGAAGTCTTTGCTTTGTTTCAATTTGAAAACGTTATAGCCTTCAAACTCCATGACTGCTTTTACACGTTCTTCCTTTTCAGGAAGCATATCTGTGATGAACACATCTTGTAGGCCGTCATTGTTGATGTCTGCCATGTCAACGCCCATGGCCGAAAGGCATAGGCGAGAGGTCCAGTTTTTGATGTCTTCGGTAAATGTGCCATCTTGATTGTTGATGTACAGGTAGTCTCGTTCATAGAAATCATTAGAGACGTACAGGTCGGGATATAGGTCATGGTTGATGTCTGTGACCATGACCCCTAGGCCGAAACCTATAAGGCTACCATAGATGCCAGCTTCTTCGCTTACATCAGTAAAGGTGCCGCTATCATTTCGCAATAACAGGTCTCCTACTCCGCGAAAGATATGTGGAACGTTCTCCCAGTCTTGAGCTCTTATTTCGCGTTGCTCAGCATACCCCAAGCTACTGACTGGAATGTTGCTATTGTTTAGAATATAGGCATCAAGGTCTCCATCCTTGTCATAATCGAAAAAAGTAGCATGAGTTGAGAAGCCTGTCTTGGCCAAGTTGTAGTCGTTTGCCTTTTCTGAGAATGTTAGGTTGCCATTATTGATATAGAGGTCATTATCATGGTTATTGCCTTCCATATTTCCAGCATTGCTTACGTAGATGTCTAACAAGCCATCTGCATTCACATCGGCCATCATGACACCTGTGGACCAGGGTTTGTTTCCGGCCACACCAGCCTTGTCGGTAATGTCTTCAAACTTGAAACCTCCTTTGTTCAAGAACAACTTGTTCTCGCCCATGTTCGCGGTCATGTAGACATCAGACAATCCATCGTTGTTGATATCGCCTATGGCCACTCCGCCACCATTGTAGAAATTTCGATACTTAAAGATGTTGAAGTCTCTCTGATTCTTGATGTGGTTGGTGAACTTCAATCCAGTTTGGTCGGAGGGGAGAAGAGAGAATAATGTCATTCCTGCCTCTTTATCTTTTTCTTTGTTCTCGACCTCTTGCTTGCATGAGCAAACAAGGAAGATCAAAGTCATAAAGCTGGTTAGGCTGTAAACTTTCGCTCTGTACATTTCTTAGTTGATCAATAGTTTAGTAGGAAAACGGGAGTTTTATTGTTTCGGCCAACAATAAAATGATCCTCTTCATCAATCCTTTTCTTTTCAATATTTTTTGCAGGTTCTGGAATGCTAGGGTATGAGTTCTTGATTATGTCGAAGAACCCTTTCTGTACATTCTCGGAAAAAGACCTTGCATGACATCTAATCTACCTATTTATGGGCTTATTTCATAATTATTTGCTGTTAAAATGTATGTGTTATTTATGGGTCATGATCATATATTCATCTTGTTGTTTCAGCTAGACCTATATAAAGCTAAGGTCATGAAAAAAGGGAGTGAATCAATCACTCCCCTTTGAAAAAAACATAAGGAAATACTATTAATAACCTGGGTTTTGATCCAAGTTAGGGTTTGCTAGTACGTCTGCAATAGGTATTGGGAATACCTGCCTAGAGGGGTCACTGGCATCTTTGAGATTCCAGGCTCTGTTGAACTGACCAAATCTGATCAAGTCTTGCCTTCTGGTCAACTCGGCATACATCTCTCTACCTCTTTCTGCTAGAAGGTCGGCTTCAGTTGCGGCACCTGGTAGCGGAGAAGCTCCTCTAATGGACCTAAGGTCGTTGATCATTGTTGTTGGGTCTCCGCCCATTCTCCACATGGCTTCTGCCTTCAAGAGGTAAGAATCACCAAAACGATACTTCACGATATGAGTTCTTCTGTCTCCCCCTTCTTCATTTGGGTGGTACTTGAACATTCTGGTACCATCAGTCTCTAGAACGGCATTATCGGCAGGGGCCACATATTCAGCTTTGGTAACCTCTTTTGTGAAAACCAAGGGTACACCGCCTACATTGTCTCTGGCATTCAAAGGCGTACCATCTTCTTCATATTGTTGACCGATAAGGAAGCCGTAGCCAATACCAAGGTTGTCCGAATTAGCTGTAGCAGGGTCTGGCACCCAACCTCTACGTTCTTCTTGGCCATCACCTGCATAATTGGTGTCTGGGTCGCCTTCAAATAATTGGTAGAATTCTGCAAGTGTGGCAAAACCATTCCAACCACCACCTGCATTACCAGGAGAGTTAAGATTGTAGTGTAACGTTGGCCAAGTTCTTGGACCCGCATCCGATGGAGACCACCAGATAGTCTCAACATCATTGCTAGGTCTGAAGATATCGAAGAAATCGCCAGAGGCTGCCAATGCATAGCCGTCAGCTTCGATGGCATCTACGGCATCTATCACAGCTTGCATGTCGCCTGCATCTGCAGAGGTTCCTAGATATATATGCTTGTTTAAAAGCACTCTTGCCAGTAAATGTCTTGCAGCGGCTTTAGAAGGTGATGATTTTGCGTCAATACCATCCCCGACTGAAACGGAAGGCAAGCCGGCAATGGCGTCGTTAAGGTCTGCTACGATGAAATCTATCGCTTCTTGGCCTACCAACACATCTGGAATTGCACTATTGGGCAAATCAACATCTCTGAAAGGAATTTGTCTCCACATATCAAGTATCCAGTGCATTGCCCAGGCTCTATAAAAACTTGCGGCGGCTTTCAACTCGGTCACGTCTCCACTAGAAGTGTTAACACTTTTTTCGTTTAGCACCAAGGATGCATTAAGCTGAATACTGTTCAGTCGCTCCCATGCTCTTTGCACATCTTGTAATTCTGCATTCCACGTATGTCTGTGGATAGCAAGCCATCTCCCGTTGTCACCCCAGTCTGTTCCTCTGGTAGCCACCACGTATTCATCTGTAGAGACTTCGTTCAAGGCATAAAGACCGTCTTGGTTGCCTAGGTCACCTCCTGCGATGATGTTAGAGATGTTTGCGATTTCACCTTGAATGTCTTGGACACCTCCAAAGCCTTCAGGTTCAATAAGTGAGTCTGTAGCTTCTATCTCCAGATCTGTACATGAAAATACAATTGGGATGAGAAGCATCATACTTGCATAATTAATTAGTTTTTTCATAATCTATTTTTTCTAAAAAGTAACATTAAGTCCTAAAGTATATGTTCTTGGTCTTGGATAAGACAAATAGTCAATAGAAGCAGACGGAAGCCCGTTAGCAGGTATGTTTGTCGTGCTTACCTCGGGGTCTAAACCTTTGTAATCCGTGATCAGGAATAGGTTCTGGCCAGAAGCGCTAATGCGCATTGATTTAAATGCTGCGTCTCCACTCAAGGGTATATTATAGCCGATAGAGGCTGATTGTAGTCTGACAAAATCTCCTTTTTCGAGGAAGAATGTGCTAGGGTTAGTCGACGATAGGGTCACTCCTTCGTTTACTACACTTTCTCTGTTGTTTCTACTTCCCAACTGTGGAGATGCAAAAAGTGCATTGTCTGTATTGTTGTAGACATAATGCCCAAATTGCCCTGAGAAGAATACGGAAGCATCCCAGTTTTTATAGGTGACATTTGTAGAGAAGCCTGTAGTGATGTCAGGAAGGCCCGACTTGTCCAACACTGTGGGGTCCGTATCTACATTGAAGTTTTCGTCGACCAAACGCAAGTTGTACGTGAACAAAGACTCTCCGTTGGTAAGAATTTGAGTTGTCGCACCTGTAAGGCCTTGTCCGAATAGGTTACCTGCTTGTAAGTCTGGACCATCATAATCAGTAAGTTCGTTACTGTTGTATGCAATGTTGAAATTAGCATTCCATGTGAGATTATCATTGCGAATGATGTCGTAATCTAGACCTACTTCGACCCCTTGGTTAACAATGGTGCCGTCGACATTTGTAAAGTTGAAGGCAAAGTTTGCTGGTTGAACAGCGGGTAAGTTAAGCAAAATGTCTGTGGTCTCTTTTCTGTAGAAGTCGATGCTACCAGAGAATCGATCGTTATTGAGGCCAAAGTCGATACCTAAACCATACTGTGTAGTAGATTCCCACTTAAGGTCTGGGTTGGAAAACGCTACTCGGCTATTGGCGGGGTCAGAGAGTACTGATCCAGCATTGATGCCTAATGCATTCCATCGGGTTCTATTGACAAAGTTACCAAACCCAAGGCCATCCTGATTACCAGTAATACCCCAGTTCAATCGTAATTTAAGTGTAGAGAAGGCATCTCCGACGAAGTCCTCTTCGCTTAACTTCCATGCAAAAGCTGCAGATGGGAAGTAACCATATTGATTGTTAGAACCAAATCTAGAAGATCCATCTGCTCTTAATGTTGCAGTGAATAGGTATTTATCCATTAGAGTATAGTTAACCCTACCGAAAAAGGACTGTAGTTCGTCAGTGTTGTCAAAAGTGTCAACTGAAAGTGCCTCAACAGGAATAGATGGCAGGTCTAGAGTAGATTCAGTAGGCTCAGGAAACAATTGTAAAATTCTGAATTGACTTCCTGCAGATTCCTCATTCGTGATGACACCAACCCCATAGCCTTGGTAATTGCTTGCCAAGTTTTTTGTGGCGTTGTATGCATCTCGAGTTGCTTCAGCGATATCATCTAGATTAAACAAACCAAAACCTTGGGCTACAATGTTTTGCCCTTCTCTATTAAAGTCTTGAAAAGAATAGCCCACTAGTGCATCCAATCTAGAGTTTTCGAATTCTTTGTTGTAGTTCAAAGTCAGTTCTAGTAATTGGTTTTGCGTATCCAGGTTGCTTACGGCTGCACGACCATTGTTTTCGGCACCGTTTCCTAAAGAGAGGATCTGTGGCCCGGCTACCTGTGCTCTCGACGAATCTGAGGTGTCTAGCCCTAAGTTCAATTTGGCTGAGATTTCTTCTGTGACATCGTATTCAAAAGATAAATTCCCTAGGAACCTGTTAGTATTGGTGTTGTCATCATAGTACGCCAACAGGTTGGCAGGGTTTCTATCAGGTGATGTGTCAGCATTTGGGTTTGCGGCTAGTGTGGGGTTAGAGTAATAGGCGGCGGCTATCAGATCACCGTTACTTCCCGCTGTCCTACTCACAAAGGGAACTCTGTCGTTTATTCTTGAGAATGTTGCTTGAAGACCTACTTTCAATTTATTGTCAAAGAATCTGTGGTTGGCATTGATCCTTCCTGTAATACGCTCCAGGTCGGTGTTCTCAACGATACCAAACTGTTTAGAGTAACCGAAAGTGGCTCGTACATTGCCTTTGCCATAGTTTCTAGAATAAGACAGATTGTTGTCCGTGGAAGTGGCAGGTCTGAATATAAAATTTTGCCAGTCGGTGTCACCACCAAGGTCAGCACCTCCTAGTGCAACAAAACTTTCCGCAGACAAAAGGTCGTACTTTTCTTGTATTTCTGAGAAGATCAAGTTTGAATTGAATCCCCAAGTTCCTTTAGAGCCACCACCTTTGCCAGATTTTGTTGTGATCACGACAACACCGTTTGCACCTCTAGAACCATAGATTGCCGTAGCAGAAGCATCTTTGAGGATACTCATGCTTTCAATGTCATTTGGATTTAGAAAGTTTAATGGGTTTCTAGAGCCGCTCGTTCCTACACCAATATCTGCTCCGCTGGCAGATACTTCTTCATTAGAAACTGGGACGCCATCAATTACGAATAGCGGGCTATTGTTTGCTCTAACAGACCCTGTTCCTCTAATTCTCAAGGTGATTCCAGCACCGGGCTCACCACTAGATTGTGTGATTTGCACACCTGCCGATTTACCTTGTATCAACTGTTCTGGAGATGCGATGGCACCTTGGTTAAAGTCTTCCGAAGTTACCGCAGAAACTGCTCCGGTGGCATCCTTCACTGTGGTCTGGCCATAACCAATGATCACTACTTCATCAAGTTGATTGGTGCTTTCTTGCAAGGTGACGCTGATAGTTGAGCGCCCGTTGACAGGGATTTCTTGGGTTTCGAAGCCCACATAACTGAATTGAAGTACAGCGTCACTAGCCACGTTGTCTAGCGTGTAATTACCATCAAAATCAGTTTGTGTACCGTTTGAAGTGCCCTTGACAATAACATTTGCCCCTGGCAGAGGGCCGAGAGGGTCAGAAACAGTACCTGATACCGTTTGAGCCTGCGTGAATCCGACTGATAGGATCGCCGCGAGCAACAAACAATTTTTAAGTAGACTATTCTTCATAAGAAATAAAGTTTAATTGAGTTAACTTTTTGGTTTGTTGCGTTAAAAATATATAAAATCTGTGTTAAAATAAAAGATTATGATCCTCTAAATCATGCGAAAACGTTTTCGTATGTTAAAATTTAACAAGGGGCGGGTTTTTTTGTCGATAATTCAATTTTTAGCCAGTAAAAATGTGAAAATGATCGATTCCCCTTTTGTCAGAATCCACTTAGACTCAGCAAGATTCGTGCGGAATGTTAATTGGATCTGAGGCCTCATTTCTGCCTCAAGGCATTTTTTCATGGCAGATACCAGCAGATCAAGTGCTAGAAATTTTATATTTGAGGATACCGCCGGCAATTATGAAAAAAAAGATCACGCTAAAACAGATAGCCAAAGAGTTGGATGTATCTATTTCTACAGTTTCAAAAGCATTGAAGAATAGTAAGGAGATCAGTGAGGACACTCGCGTAAAGATCCAAGAATATGCAAAACTATACAACTATAGGCCCAATAACATCGCCCTTAGCCTTAAAAACAGAAAGACGCGGAACATCGCCGTGATCATCCCAGAGATCGTTCACCATTTTTTTGCGGAAGTGATCGCTGGTATCGAGCGAGTGGCCAACGCACGAGGATATCATGTAATGGTCGCACTTTCGAACGAGTCCTTCGACAAGGAAGTGATCAATATCGAAACGCTGGTGAATGGAAGTATAGACGGCTTTATATTATCGGTGTCGAAAGAAACCTCCCAGCTAAAAGACTACCACCATCTTGACGAAACGATAAGCCAAGGTGTGCCCATTGTGATGTTCGATCGTGTGGTCGATGACATTGTCTGCGATAAGGTCATTGTCGACGATAGGGAAGGTGCAAGAAATGCAGTAGGGCTACTCATAAGAAAAGGATGCGATAAAGTCATGCTCATCACAACTAAAGATTTCATAAGTGTCGGAAAGTTAAGGTCTGAGGGCTATGCGCTCGCATTGGATGAAAATGGTATAGGATACAATGAAGAACTTGTGGTGAAAGCTTCGAATCCTTATACCAAAAACAGCGGTTACCAGGAATTGGAGGAGGAGATCGAAAAGGTCTTGCAAAGAAATGCTAACGTTGATGCCGTCTTTGCCGTTAACGAATCATATGCATTGGCAGCGATGAAAGTAGCCAGAAGGCTTGGCAGAAAAATGCCTGAAGACTTTAAAGTAGTGGCCTTCTCTGACGGACCGCTGTCAAGGCATGCTCATCCAAGCCTTACGACCGTGGATCAACACGGTGAAAAAATAGGCGAAGAAGCCGCAAATTTACTGATCGACAAACTCGATGGGCTGGTCGATGAAGAAACTTATGTAACAGAGGTCATAAAGACCACCTTGGTCGAAAGAGAGTCGACCCTGTGATTCGGGTTATGAAATTAGCTATCTTTAGCCTTTTCATTTCAAAAAGGGCACAAGGCATTCAATTCTTTATAGATGGTTTTGATGATCTTGTGTTTTTTTGAGGCAAAGTAATTCCCGATACGATGGAAAAGCGTGGTCGTGAAAATTTTTATGGGAGACAGGCTGTGCATGCACTTGTCACAGCTGGGGCAGCTTCTCATAACCGCCATACTCTCTATGCGTGTAGATGATGTTTCATATGTAAAGTAACCTAATGAGCAAAGGATTCATTTTTGATCTGGATGGCGTGATCGTAGATACGGCACACTTTCATTTTTTAGCTTGGAGGAAGACCGCCGCCGAACTAGGCTTTGAACTTACCGAAACACTTAACGAACAGTTAAAAGGCGTCAGCCGAATCGATTCACTGCAAAAGATACTCGATTGGGCCGGGGTTTCCATTTCCGAAGAAACCTTTGATCGTATGACAGCCGAAAAGAACATCGATTATTTGACCCATGTCAACCAAATGGGGCATGACGATATTTTACCTAGCGTCGAAGATTTCTTGAAAAAGGTGAAAACGCTAGGCCATCCTATAGCGTTGGGCTCTGCTAGTAAGAACGCCCCCGCAATATTGGCAAAAGTAGGCCTGTTGCATATCTTCGATACGATCGTAGACGGGAACAGCGTTTCCAAAGCAAAGCCAGATCCCGAGGTGTTTCTAATAGGTGCGCGGCAACTAGGTGTCTTGCCAGAGAATTGTATCGTCTTTGAAGATTCAGTTGCGGGTGTTGCAGCTGCAAATGCAGCAGGGATGACTTCGGTGGGCATTGGTTCTGAAGACGTCTTGGACCATGCCGATTTCATATTTAAGGACTTTACAGAATTTCACCCTCATTTTATAGACCAATTAGTAACGACCTAAACCATGAATCAAGATTACATAAAACCACATCCGTGGTCTATTATTGAAGAAGGCTTCGACCCAGAACGCGTCAAATCTTCTGAAAGCCTGTTCAGTATCGGTAACGGTGCTATGGGGCAACGCGCCAATTTTGAAGAGAGCTATTCAGGCCCTACCTTTCAGGGAAGCTACATCGCAGGTGTATACTATCCAGATAAGACCCGTGTGGGCTGGTGGAAGAATGGCTATCCCGAGTATTTCGCCAAAGTATTGAATTCGCCAAATTGGATCGGGATCAACGTATTCATCAATGGTGAAGCACTCGACTTGTACAAATGCAAAGAGGTGAACGACTTTAGTCGTGAACTTAACATGGAAGAAGGTTGGTATCAGCGCTCCTTCACGGCAACTTTGCAAAATGATAGCAAGGTGAAGGTGATCGCCAAACGCTTTTTGAGCATCGATCTAGACGAGGTGGGCGCCATCAGTTATTCGGTGACGGCAATCGACCAGAGCGCGACCGTTGGTTTTGAGCCGTACCTAGATGCCGGCATCCATAACGAAGACAGTAATTGGGACGATAAGTTTTGGAATACCTTCGATGTGCGACACGAGGGCAACAGAGCCTTTATCAACTCGCATACAGAGAAAACCTATTTTTATGTCTGCACAAGCATGCAGACCTCACTGTTGCATAATGGAAGTGAGCTAGATGTTTTGCCATCTGTTGACAAATCATCCCTAAAGATCGCTTTCGAGTACCAAAAAGCCATTGAAGCGGGCGAAACATTGACGCTTCAGAAGTTTGGTGGTTACACCAGTTCTATGAACCATGATAAATACGAACTCATCAATGCTGCAAAAGAGGCCTATGACAAAGCTACGGTAATTGGTTTTGAAGGGCTGCTGAAATTGCAAAGGCAGGCCTGGGCGCGCATTTGGGACATGGCAGACATTACCATTGAGGGAGATGTGAAGGCCCAACAGGGAATTCGCTTCAACATCATGCAGTTGAACCATACCTACCTCGGGAAAGATCCTCGATTGAATATTGGGCCAAAAGGATTTACAGGTGAAAAGTATGGCGGAAGCACCTATTGGGATACCGAAGCCTACTGCATCCCATTCTACATGGCAACCAAAGATCAAGAAGTTGCTAGAAACTTGTTAGAGTATCGATATAAGCATCTGCAAAAAGCCATTGAGAATGCCGAGAAACTTGGCTTCAGCAACGGTGCTGCCTTGTACCCAATGGTTACGATGAATGGCGAAGAATGTCACAACGAATGGGAGATCACCTTTGAAGAGATCCATCGCAATGGCGCCATCGCATTTGCCATATTCAACTATCATCGCTACACGGGCGATCATAGCTATGTCCCCGAGATGGGATTGGAAGTCTTGATCGGCATCGCTCGATTCTGGCATCAACGAGCTACATATTCCGCCCAGAAGGAGAGATATGTGATTCTTGGTGTTACCGGCCCCAATGAGTATGAGAACAATGTCAACAATAATTTCTACACCAACTACATTGCTAAATGGTGCATCGACTATGCTATTGAGAACATCAAGAAAGTGCAGGACGAATGTGCTGCTGACTATGACCGCATCATGGATAAGACCAATTTAGACTGGTCTGAGGTAGAAGAATGGCAAGAAGTAGCTAAAAACATGTACTTCCCATATTCTGAAGAACATACGGTGTACTTGCAGCAAGATGGTTTCTTGGATAAAGAATTGATCACGGTAGCTGATCTAGACCAGTCACAGCGCCCTATCAATCAATATTGGTCATGGGACCGCATCTTGCGTTCGCCATACATCAAGCAGGCAGACACCTTGCAAGGCTTCTATTTCTTCGAAGACCATTTCTCAACCGAAGCGCTAGAGCGTCATTTCAATTTTTATGAACCCTTCACAGTGCACGAAAGTTCGCTGTCGCCATGTGTACATAGCATTCAGGCAGCCAAACTGGATAAGATGGACATGGCCTACACCTTCTATTTGAGGACTTCGCGCTTGGATCTTGACGACTATAACAAAGAAGTAGAAGAAGGCTTGCACATCACCTCGATGGCGGGCACCTGGATGAGCATTGTAGAAGGTTTTGGTGGCATGCGCGTTAAAGAAGGAAAGCTCTCCTTTGAACCTAAGATTCCATCTGAGTGGGAAGCATATTCCTTCAAGGTGAATTTCAGGAACCAAATAGTAAAAGTTATCGTAGACCAATCCGGAACTAACTTTGAGTTGGAAGGGAACAAAGACCTCACTATTCTGGTAAATGGCGGAGAGATGACGATCTCACCAACACCACAGGTAGATGTCTGACCCCATTGCATGAATCAATGTATCGCAGATGAAACGAATAGTGTCAGCCATATGCCTTATGACTTTTGTGCTGTTTGGGTTCTCACAGAACCCAAACAGACAGTATTATTCGCATGTGCAACTTAGCAACGCACTAGAGGTACAGACGAATGATGGCACGTATTTCATAAAACCCTATTCACAGTACATTCTTGAAACATCTTTTGTCCCTAAGGGCGAGCGTCTAGATAATGATTCGCATGCGGTAGTGCTTAGGCCGTCGACCATAAGGGTCAGTGTAAAAGAAACAAAGAACACGATCGAATATAAGACAGCTGGCATCAGCGCGGTCATCCAAAAATCTCCGTTCAAGATCTCTTATAGTTTTGAAGGAAAGGAATTGACATCTGAAAAGCGTGGTTATGTGGCTGATAGCTTGAAAACGATAGAGCTTGATCTAACAGATGAGGAAGTGCTGTTTGGCGGCGGTGCACGTGCACTTGGGATGAACAGAAGAGGCCATCGACTTCAACTGTACAACCGTGCGCACTATGGGTATGAAGAGCGATCAGAACTGATGAACTTCACCATGCCTATCGTCATTTCCTCCAATAAATACCTGCTTCATTTTGACAATGCGCCGATTGGCTTTCTTGACTTAGACAGCAAAAAGAACAACACGCTTAGGTACGAGACCATCAGTGGCCGGATGACCTACCAGATAGTTGCTGGCGAAACATGGCTGGACATTATCGATCAGTACACCGACTTGACGGGAAAGCAACCCATGATACCTCGTTGGGCGCTAGGAAATTTTTCAAGTCGTTTTGGCTATCATTCGCAAGCGGAAACAGTTTCTACCGTAGAGAAGTTTATAAGAGAAGACATCCCCGTAGATGCCGTCATTCTGGACCTTTTCTGGTTTGGCAAGGATATCAAAGGTCATATGGGCGGTTTTGAGTTTGCGAAAGATTCGTTTCCAAACCCGAAGAAGATGATCTCAGATTTCATGCAAAAAGGAATCAAGACGGTTCTTATCTCAGAACCCTTCATTCTTTCCACTTCTAAGAAATGGGACGAAGCCGTTTCCCGAAAAGTACTAGCAACTAACAGCATGGGAGAACCCTATCGTTTCGATTTCTACTTTGGCAATGCAGGTATTATAGACATCTACGACCCTAATGCCAGCGAATGGTTTTGGGACATCTACAAAGACTTGACAGAAACCTATGGCGTAAGCGGTTGGTGGGGCGACCTTGGCGAACCAGAAGCCCATCCGTCCGATTTGCAGCACTACAAAGGAACCGCAGACGAGGTTCACAATATCTACGGACACGATTGGGCCAAGTTGATCTTTCATGGCTATAGAAGAGATCTTCCCGAACAAAGACCCTTTATTTTGATGCGTGCAGGCTACTCAGGTTCGCAACATTATGGAATGATCCCCTGGAGCGGCGATGTTAGTCGAAGCTGGGGTGGTTTTCAGCCACAACCTGAAATTTCCTTGC
Organism: Flavobacteriaceae bacterium; assembly: GCA_028284745.1. Lineage (GTDB taxonomy): Bacteria > Bacteroidota > Bacteroidia > Flavobacteriales > Flavobacteriaceae > JANQRC01. The sequence goes on along the minus strand of JANQRC010000042.1, from coordinate 22,655 downwards.
AAATGGGCATGCAGGGTATGGGATACATGCATTCTGACTTGGGCGGCTTTGCAGGTGACTATTTCGATGATGAACTGTATCTGCGCTGGTTGCAGTATGGCGTCTTTCAACCCATCTATCGTCCTCACGCGCAAGAGTCCGTGCCTTCTGAAGCTGTCTACAAAGCACCTAAAACCAAAGAGTTGGCTAAACAAGCCATTGAATTGCGGTATAGTTTGTTACCGTATAATTATACGCTGGCCTATGAGAACCATACCAAAGGTTATCCGTTGATGCGGCCGCTGTTCTTCGAAGAGGAAAGCGACAGTATCTACAACATAGCCAACACATACTTATGGGGCAATGACATCTTGGTGTCCCCAATAATGAAGAAAGGAGAAAAGAAACACAAAGTGTATTTTCCGAATACAAGCAATTGGATTGATTTCTATACAGGCGAAATATATGCTGGCGGTACCACTCTTGAATTCGATACAAGAGAAGATCGCATCCCCACTTTTGTGCGCGGAGGTGCTTTTGTGCCAAGAGTGAGACCTGTGCAAAATACAGCGTCATACAGTACCAAGGAGTTGGAACTCCATTTTTATTACGATGATGCAATAGACTTTAGCAAAGGACTTTTCTACAATGATGATGGGAAGACTACCGATGCCATAGATAAGGGAGAATACGAGTATATCAAGATCTCAGCAGATACCGAAGACAAGCTTATGTACATTGATGTAGAAAACACCAGAGGCCCTAACTTTCAAGGGATCGATCGAGAGATGAAGCTAGTGATCCACGGCCTGAAGGAACAACCTAGGCGCGCCAAGGTAAACAACAGCGCGGCCAGGTCTATCTGGAACAACGTGCAGAGAACCTATACCATTCCCTTTCAACTCAAAAAGGAAGATAAGATAGAACTTTTCATAAAAGAACGATGATTTTCAAGTCAAAACACTCAAAAAAAGGAATTCATGTATTTTTGACAATCTGTTTTTTTGCCGTCACGACTATGAGTTGTGAAAAGAAAGCTGCCAAGAAAGAAGAAAGACCAACCACGATGCAAGAAAAGAAAACCTCTAAAAAGGTCATCTATCAGGTATTTACCCGCCTTTTTGGAAATACCAACACCACTAACAAGCCTTGGGGTACCATTGAAGAAAATGGTGTTGGCAAGTTCAATGATTTTACAGACGAGGCGCTTCAAGAGATCAAGAAACTGGGTGTGACACACATTTGGTATACGGGTGTACCACATCATGCATTGATCAACGATTATACGGCTATTGGGATTTCTAACGATGACCCCGATGTGGTAAAAGGACGCGCAGGGTCGCCCTATGCCGTGAAAGACTATTACAATGTGAATCCAGATCTGGCAGAAGATCCAGCCAGGCGATTAGAAGAATTTCAAGCATTGATCAAGCGCACACACGACAACGGTTTGAAGCTGATCATGGATATAGTGCCTAACCACGTAGCACGCAACTATCAAGGCCTTGCCAACCCTGATGGCGTAGTGGATCTTGGGGTCAACGATGATACTTCAGTAGAGTACAGGCGCGACAACAACTTCTACTATGTCGTTGATGAGGAGTTCAAAGTCCCCGAATGGCAAGACAATTACCGACCGTTGGGTGGTAACCCCAATGTGTTGGCCGATAGAAAATTCAAAGAAGTGCCTGCTAAATGGACAGGCAACGGGTCGCGTAGGTCGCAACCAGGATTCCACGATTGGTACGAGACTGTAAAGATAAATTATGGTGTGAGACCGGATGGACGTAAGGATTTTGATCTGTTGCCAGATAGTTTAGCAACCATGAGCTATAAAGCACATGCAGCCTTTTGGGAAGACAAGGATGTGCCAGACTCTTGGTACAAATTCAAGGACATTGCCTACTATTGGTTAGACATGGGTGTAGATGGGTTTCGTTTCGACATGGCAGAAATGGTACCTGTAGCATTTTGGAGCTACATGAATTCTGCTATCAAGATGAAGGACCCCGATGCATTGCTATTGGCCGAGGTCTACAACCCATCGCTGTACCGTGATTACATTCACAAAGGAAAAATGGACTACCTCTATGATAAGGTAGAGCTCTACGATACCCTGAAGCATATCATGCAAGGTCATGGCTCAACAGACAATTTGGTGAAGATCCAAGAAGGTCTGAAGGATATCGAACACCACATGCTTCATTTTTTAGAGAATCATGACGAGCAGCGTATCGCAAGCCCAGACTTTGCAGGTGATGCCCAAAAAGGAAGGCCAGGCATGGTGGTTTCTGCAACGATCAGCACATCACCGACCATGATCTATTTCGGGCAAGAAGTAGGCGAGCCAGGCGCAGAAGATGCTGGTTTCGGAAAACCTACGCGTACCTCGATCTTCGATTACATTGGTGTGCCAAACCACCAACGTTGGGTGAATGACAAGCGGTTTGACGGTGGCCAACTTTCTTCTGAAGAAAAGGAGCTGCGAGCGTTCTATCAACGTCTGCTCAATTTTACCCTACATAGCAATGCGCTGATGGGCGACTATCAAGAGATTCATGCTCATAACAGAGAACACACTACCAATTACGATGACAAGGTGTTCAGCTTTGCGCGTTGGAGTGAAGACGAAAAACTCATCATAATCTCTAATTTCAGGACTGATGAGGGGTATAGCCTGAACGTGAAATTACCCAATGATCTTGTAAGTGCGTGGAAGCTTTCCGAAGGAAACTATAAAATGAGTGAAGAATTGTTTGGGCAGGGCGAATATGGCCTCAACGTGAAGAATGGCTTCGGAAGTGTGAATGTGAAACTGCAGCCACTCACTTCCTTGATACTAAAACTGAAACAACAAGCTAGGTGAGACCCCGCCAGCTCATAGTTTTTATACTAATTGGTTTTCTTTACAACTGTTCGCCTATGAAAACAGGACCTTTGGTAATTGGCCATCGTGGGGCGCTGGGTCATGTGGCCGAGAACACTATCGAATCTGTCGAAAAAGCGATAGAGTTGGGGGTAGATGGCATCGAGATCGACGTGTTCCGCTGCAGGAGTGGCCAGATCGTGTTGATGCATGACGATACCATTGATCGTACGACCAATGGTCAAGGATACATTGAAGACCTAAGCATTTCTCAGGTCGAACAACTTATTGTAGAAGGAAGATACAAAGTCCCTTTATTGCAAGATGTATTGAACACGTTAAATGATCAGTACGTGCTGAACATCGAGCTGAAAGGAAGGAACACAGCTGATGAAGTCTCACACATTGTGAATTACTATATCGAAGAGAAAGGCTGGAGTGCCGAAAATTTCCTCGTTTCTAGCTTTACTTGGGACGAACTGCGAAGTTTCCGTAGAAAGAACAAAGACATTGCTATCGGCATTCTTACCGAAGAAGACCCGATGGATGCACTTGAAGTTGCCAAAGAGTTGAGTGCAGTATCGATTCATCCGGATCATCAAGACCTGACCGAAGAAAATATAGCAGCCATTCAACAAGAAGGTTTCAAGGTCTGCACATGGACGGTCAATGAGCCAGAAGACATTCAAAAAGTGAAAGACCTAGGTGTGGATGCCATCATTACCGATTTCCCAGAACGTGTCTATGCAGACTGATGTCATCATCGTTGGCGGTGGCGCTGCGGGCTTCTTCACAGCGATCAACATTGCCGAATTCAATCCAAAATTGAAGATCGCCATTCTAGAAAGAGGCAAGGAAGTACTGGCCAAAGTCAGAGTTTCGGGTGGCGGGCGCTGTAATGTGACACACGCTGAATTCATTCCAAAGGAACTGACCAAGAACTACCCGCGCGGTGAGAAGGAATTGTTAGGCCCTTTCCATAGCTTCATGACCGGAGACACGATCGAATGGTTTGAGAAGCGAGGGGTAGAACTCAAAATTGAGGCAGACGGGAGAATGTTCCCGGTCACGGATTCGTCACAAACCATCGTCGATTGTTTTTTGTCCGAAGTAAAACGATTGGGCATCCAAGTGCTCAATGGACATTCACTTCAAAGCATCTCAAAGGAAGGGCAGCTTTGGGAGCTACAGACCAATCAGGGTAAATTTCACGGTGAAAAGCTCATGGTCGCCACCGGAAGCAATCCAAAAATCTGGAACTTGTTGGAAAATTTGGGGCATACGATTGTGCCTCCTGTCCCGTCATTGTTCACCTTCAACATACAAGACAAACGCATCGAAGGCCTGATGGGTCTCGCAACAAACGCTTCCGTATCTGTTTTAAACGAAGACTTGCTTGCAGAGGGGCCAGTGTTGATCACCCATTGGGGCATGAGTGGACCAGCCATCTTAAAGCTTTCCGCTTGGGGGGCCAGAACACTACACAAATACAACTATCGCTTTAAGATTCAGGTAAATTGGATTGAAAAAGATATGGAAGAAGCGATGACATATTTTCAAGAAATAAAAGCCCTTCAAGCCAAGCATGTGGTTATAAAGCATATGCAGTTTGGTTTGCCCAAACGCCTCTGGCAGCGTTTGGTACAAGCCTCCGAAATTCCTGAGACATTGAATTGGGCTTCGTTGACCAAAAAACAAGCAGAAGCGCTGGCAAGGCAGCTCACCAAGAGTATCTTTCAGGTAGAGGGAAAGAGTACCTTTAAAGAAGAGTTTGTCACTGCGGGTGGAGTAGAATTAAAGGAAATACACTTCAAGACCTTTGAAAGTAAATTGCACGATAATTTATATTTTGCAGGCGAAGTGTTGAACATCGATGCCGTAACAGGGGGTTTCAACTTTCAGAATGCCTGGACCGGCGGTTACATTGCCGCCAAATCGATTGCCGAATAATGGAGAAATTTATCATCTTTCTGCGTGGGGTCAATGTGGGTGGTCATAAGAAGATCAGGATGGCTGACCTACGTATGTTGCTCGAAAAAGAAGGGTTTAACAATGTAAAGACCTATATTCAAAGCGGTAATGTTGTTGTAGAGGCAAAGGGGTTGGAAGGCCTTTCTGACCAGATCTCACGATCGATCAAGAAGCAATACGGCTTTGAGGTCCCTGCCATTGCATTTTCTGCCGCCGAGCTTGCTGGCATCCTCGACGATTGCCCTTTTCCAGAAGAAAAAAAGCAGGCAAGCTATTTCTTGTTGCTTTTTGCAATGCCAGATAAAGACTTGGCCGGGCCATTGCAAGAGATGGAATGCCCAGGAGAAGAACTCCATGTCAGCGAGCGTTGTGTGTATTTGTATTATGCCTTGGGCGCAGGAAAAGCCAAGCTAACAAGCAATCTGATAGAGCAGAAATTAAAAGTAGTGGCGACCGCTCGTAATTATCGTACCATGATGAAAATGCTTGAACTTGCTCGTTGATAAATAGATTGTTAGATAATTCGATGATTAGATTATTGGAGTTCTTAATGGTAAGATAATTTCACCTAACACCTAACACCTAACACCTAACACCTAACACCTAACACCTAACACCTAACACCTAACACCTAACACCTAACACCTAAATAATTCAATTGCCAAATGCTAAAGTTCAGCACGGTGGCAAAACCCACCCAGGCTACATAGGGGTATAGTAGCCAAGCGGCCCTCTTGTCAACTACCCGAAACCACTTGATGGTGAACAGAAGTAGCACCAATAATGCAATGATCACCACCAGCGCCCAGAACACCTTCTGCATCCCAAAGAAAACGATACTCCACATGCCATTGAGCACAAGCTGAAACCCAAAATGATAAATGGCAGTCTTTACCCACTTGTGATAAAAGCCGCGATTCCAGACAATGCCAGCAGCGATGCCCATCAACACATAGAGCACGGTCCAGACGGGTGCGAATATCCAGTTCGGCGGATTAAAGCTGGGCTTGTTCAACGTGGGATACCAAGTATCGACAGAAGATCTTGTGGCAAAGCTAGACAGAAAGCCAATAAGCAGACAGATAGCCACAGTGATGAGGATTCTGGGGAGTTTTTTGGTCATGAGAGATGGTTAGCGTTTTCTAAAATAAGAATTTATTGCTAATAAAATCCCACATGACCTTGTCCTGAACCTACCTGCCGCAGGCAGAGCTTCCGATTCACCTCTCCTTGGGAAAGGTCGAAACCATACAATGGTTTCGGGTGAGGTAGACTATAGAATTTCGGTTTTTGCCTTTTGAGCAAAGCGGAATTCTATATGTATCTTTGCGTAAGTATAAGAACTACAATGGACCAGAAGCATTTTATTCCCGACCCTTACGAGTTTAGTTTGCCCGAAGGGAGTGTGCAATGGCGTTCGCCCAGCAACATTGCCTTGGTGAAGTATTGGGGCAAGAAAGGACATCAGATTCCCGCAAACCCTTCCATAAGCTTTACACTTGATGCCTGTGCGACCACTACCACATTAGGCTTTGAAAGGTTGGATGTGCCTACCAAAGATTTTTTAGTTGAAGTCTTATTGGATGGCAAGTTGAAGGAATCCTTCAAGCCAAAGATCCTGCAATTCTTTCAACGGATCGAGAGCTATGTTCCGTTCTTGAAGCAGTATCAGTTTACCATAGGTACGCATAATTCATTTCCACACAGTAGTGGGATCGCCTCCTCGGCCAGCGGAATGAGCGCCTTGGCCTTGTGCCTGATAGAGATGGAAAGCCAAATGGTCGAAGTTTCGGAAGAGCAGTTCAAACAAAAAGCCTCCTTTATAGCACGCTTGGGCTCGGGAAGTGCTTGCAGGAGTATAGAAGGCGGCTTAGTAGTCTGGGGAGCCAATGATGCCATAGAAGGAAGTTCAGACCTTTTCGGCGTACAGTTTCCTTACGAGGTACATCCTGCCTTTCAACGTTTTCATGATACGATATTGTTGGTAGACAAAGGAGAAAAACAAGTGAGTAGCACCGTAGGCCATGGACTGATGCACGGACATCCATTTGCAGAGCAACGATTTCAACAGGCACATCAGAACATGGGTAGACTGAAAGCGGCAATTTCCGAAGGGAATTTGGATGAATTCATCAAGATCGTAGAGAGCGAAGCCCTTACCTTGCATGCGATGATGATGAGCTCGCACCCGTATTTCATACTCATGAAACCCAATACATTGTCGATCATCAACAAGGTCTGGAAGTTCAGGGAAGAAACGGGCCTGCACCTTTGCTTCACACTAGATGCAGGAGCCAATGCCCATTTGCTGTATCCTGAAAATGAAGCTACTGAAGTTTATGAATTCATTAAGGACGAGTTGGTTGCATTTTGTCAAAACGGACACTATATCTGTGATCGTGTTGGCACAGGTGCCAAGCAGTTAACAATGAATAGATAAAAATGATGAGTGATAGTGTAGTAAAAAAGAAAAGTTTTGACTTCGCTGTAAAAGTTGTTGAGCTTTATAAGCGATTGAAAGTTGAAGACAAAGAATTTATCTTGTCAAAACAACTTGTTCGTTCAGCTACTTCTATAGGCGCCAATATTCATGAAGCAACATTTGCTGCTAGTAAGGCAGATTTCATAAATAAAATGACCATAGCATTAAAAGAAGCTAACGAAACTTCTTACTGGTTAGCGTTGTTGGTTAAAACAGATTTTCTAGACGAAGATGATCATCAGTCTTTCAAAAGGTCAGCAGATGAACTAATTAGGCTTTTGGTAAGTATCGTCAAGACATCCAAAGGGTTATGATGATAAACTTTTGTAAATTTCTTCATTGTTAATTATTACTTATTAACTTTGCAACAATGAAAGGACCACTTTTCTATTCCAAGATCCTACTCTTTGGTGAATACGGTATCATCAAGGATTCCAAAGGGCTTTCAATTCCCTACAACTTTTATAATGGTGCATTGAAGCTGGACGGCAATACCTCCGAAGAGGCGTCGAACTCCAATGCCAACCTAAAGGCCTTTGTCGCATATCTGAGGCAATTGCCAACCGAGTTGGCCACTTTCGATTTTGAAAAACTAGAGAAGGACGTAGAAGCTGGCATGTACTTTGACAGTAGTATTCCGCAGGGCTATGGTGTAGGAAGTAGCGGCGCCCTAGTCGCTGCCATCTACGACAAGTATGCGAACGATAAGATCACGGTGCTAGAGAACCTCACCCGCGATAAACTGCTGAAATTGAAAGAAGTCTTCTCGCAGATGGAGTCTTTCTTCCACGGGAGATCCTCTGGGCTAGACCCGCTAAACAGCTACCTCAGCTTGCCAATTCTGATCAATAGCAAAGACAATATAGAACCTACAGGGATTCCTTCGCAAAGCGAAAACGGAAAGGGAGCAGTGTTCTTATTGGATAGTGGGATGACAGGCGAGACAGCGCCGATGGTGAGCATTTTCATGGAAAAGATGAAGCAAGAAGGTTTCCGCAACATGCTGAAAGACCAGTTCATCAAATACACCGATTCGTGCGTTGAAGATTTTCTGAAAGGGGATGTAAAAGGGCTTTTCAAGAACATGAAGAAATTGTCACATACAGTGTTGGACAACTTCAAGCCCATGATCCCCGAAAAATTCCACCAACTGTGGCAAAAAGGTATTGACACCAATGCGTATTACCTGAAACTATGCGGTTCAGGTGGTGGAGGCTACATCCTAGGCTTTACCGAAGACCTGGAAAATGCTCGCATGGTGTTGTCAGGACATAAATTAGAGGTCGTCTACAACTTCTAACGTCCCGATCATGGGACTCTCTCGAAAACAAAAGATGTACTTGCTCAAGCTATTGAGCCTGTTCTCTGTGGTGCGTGGGTACAACATTTTGGTATTGACCTTGGCACAGTACCTTGCATCGATCTATATACTTGCCTCGGACCTTCCCTTGAGTGGAGTCATCTTCGATTCAAAACTGTTCATGTTGTTGACCGCAACAGCGTTGACCATCGCCTCAGGATACATCATCAACAATTTCTACGATGCAGAAAAAGACCTGATCAATCGTCCCAGAAAGACCATGTTGGATCGCTTGGTAAGCCAACAATTCAAACTTACCACTTACTTTATCCTGAATTTCGTCGCCGTTCTCTGTGCCAGTTACGTCTCGTTCAGGGCAGTGCTGTTCTTTTCGTTGTATATCTTCGGCATTTGGCTGTACTCGCACCGCCTAAAGAAATTACCATTCCTAGGAAACCTCACCTCCGCCATCCTCACGATCACCCCGTTCTTCGCCGTGTTCATCTATTATAAGAATTTCGAAACGGTAATTTTTGTACATGCTACATTCTTGTTCTTGCTGATCAGCATGCGAGAGCTCATAAAAGACCTGGAGAACATGAAAGGTGATCTTGCCCAAGGATACCAGACCATCCCGATCGTCTACGGAGAGGTCGCCTCTAAAAGGTTTCTGTCATTGCTGATAGTGCTCACCATAGTGCCCATATTTTTACTGTTACGCCACTTTCATATCGGGCAGATGCACTATTACTTTTATTTGGTGCTCGTTACCTTGGCTGTATTCCTACTTCTTTTATGGCACTCTCGATCCAAAAGGCAGTATGTGACCTTACACAATATTCTTAAATTTATAATCGTATTGGGTGTGTTCAGTATCCTGCTCATCGACATAGACCTTGTGCTGAATAGGATATTGTAACCTCTTGGGCGTTTCCCCTTCGGGGCCGCGCTTTCCGCTGTATCTCTGCCCGCTATCGCGTTGTAGAGGATGCCGCTTCAATCGCTAACGCATTTTTAATTATGGCAAACAATCTCTTGAAAGTAGCCTTGGCACAGATATCACCTGTGTGGGGCAACAAAACGAAGACCTTGGAAAAAATCGAACAGACGATCAACGAGGCAGCAACTCACAAGACAGAACTGACCGTCTTTGGCGAGGCGTTGCTTCCCGGCTATCCGTTTTGGGTGAGTCTTACCAACGGTGCTCAGTTCGATTCCAGGATGCAAAAAGAGTTGCATGCGCATTATGCACGCAATGCTGTCGTCATAGAGAAGGGTGACCTAGACATGGTACGCAAGTTGGCCAAAGCACACCGTATGGCCATCTATTTAGGAATCATCGAACGACCGTTAGACCGTGGTGGACACAGCCTCTATTGTTCGTTGGTGTACGTCGATGCCGATGGCGACATTCGATCCGTGCACCGAAAATTGCAGCCTACCTACGAAGAGCGCCTTACTTGGTCTCCAGGCGATGGGCATGGGTTGCAGACGCACCCTCTGAAACAGTTTACGGTTGGTGGCCTAAACTGTTGGGAGAATTGGATGCCCTTGCCCAGAGCTACACTTTATGGAATGGGAGAAAATCTACACGTTGCCGTATGGCCAGGCAGTGACTACAATACAAGAGACATTACACGGTTCATTGCTCGTGAGGGCAGAAGCTTTGTCATTTCGGTCTCGGCTACTATGACTGTTGAAGACTTCCCAAAAGACACACCACATCTAGATAAAATTTTCAATGAAGCACCCAAAACCTTGGCCAATGGCGGCTCGTGTATTGCTGGGCCAGATGGCGAGTGGATTCTTGAACCCCAAGTCGACAAGCAAGGGATCATCTATCAAACCTTGGATTTCAATCGTGTATTCGAAGAGCGGCAGAATTTTGATGCCTCAGGGCATTATTCTAGGCCCGATGTGACAAAGCTGTATGTAAATCGTGAGCGGCAGAAGACGGTCTGGGATCAGGATCGAAAGAACGCATCACGGTAATCCCATACTTTTCCGATGAACAATCCAAGAAAAATGGTGGCGACCACAAACTTTAGGAATGCACCTGTTAAAAAGCCAAGAAACGAACCGAAGGCAGCTTTTAGTGCTTTCCCGCTGTTGTTCTGATGTATCATCTCGCCAGCAAAGGCACCTACAAAGGGCCCTATGATGATGCCAAAAGGGATGGGCGCCAAAATGCCCACGACCAATCCGATGGAAGTACCGATCATTCCGGCTTTACTGCCGCCAAACTTTTTTGTGCCAATGGCAGGGATGGCATAGTCCAGTAAGAAGATTACCAGTGCAATGCCAAGCGTTGTGCCCAGAAACCACCAGTTCATCGGAACAGCATCCGTAAAATGCAATACCAAAAGTCCAAACCAACTTGTTAGCGGCCCAGGCAATACAGGCAAAAAACTGCCCAGAATGCCAAGTATCGCCAATAAAAGTCCCAAGGTCAATAAAACAAACTCCATCGATAGTTTTTCTATGAGACGAAGATAGGGCAAAGCTGTTACAAAAATGTTCGTCAAAAATCGTACTTTTCACTTTCTTATGATCTAGGATGAAGGTACGCTTGCTCATATTGGTTTTCATTGGCTTTTTAGCTCAAGCGTGTGAATATTTCAAAAAAGCAGAGGACCCAGAATCTATTGCAAACCAGACCATCGAGGAGATCGATTGGGGAGACATAGACAGCTATCCGCTTTTTGACGGGTGTGACGAGACGGCCACTATGGGATTCCAGAAACAGTGTTTTGAGAGTGTGCTCCTGAATGCGTTTCACAATGAATTGACCAAGCACCAATTTGTGGTCAATGAACAATTCAACGAAACTATTCGCATACATTTTTCGGTAGATACTGTCGGGATGCTTCAAATAAATACCATTTCAGCTTCAGAGGTCGTCAAACAACAACTGCCGACCCTTGATAGCCTTATCTATCGTAGTATGGAGACGCTGCCGAAGATATATCCGGCCTTGAAGCGCAACCAACCCGTGCAGACCTCTTTTTCAGTGCCTTTGCAAATTTCAGCGAAAAATGAGCACGCTCTAAAACCTGAGCGCTAATTTCTTCATCAGGCGAAGAATTTCAACGTATAACCAGATCAACGTGATCAGTAATCCCCAGGTGGCTACCCACTCTTTGGACTTAGGTGCGCGACCTATGTAACGCTCCATGTAATCAAAGTCAAGAAAAAGCGATAGGGATGCCACAATGGCAGCGATGACATTAAAGGCGATCGCAAACCATGAGGTCCCCCATACAAAACGCACATAAATGCCAAAAAAGCTCAGTATCCAGGTGATGATATACACGGTGAAGATCGTGGCTGAAGCTGTAATGATGATGGCTCTAAACTGTCGGGTAACTTTTATGACCCTCGTTTTGAATAGGATAAGCATTACGAAGAACGTCAAGATGGTCATGCCAACTGCTTGAAGCGGCAGTTCCGGAAATCTTTTGTGCGCATAAGCACTGATGCCTCCTAAGAATAGTCCTTTTGCCAAGGCATAGAGCGGCGTTAGCCAAGGTGCCCAATCATTTTTGAAGGAGATCAATAAACTAAATGCAATGGCCGCTAGCATACTTCCTGAGGTCCACCATTTCAAGTCTACGCCATCGTAGGCCATTTTCCAGGTATAGGAAGCTGTAAGCGCTACCAATCCTAAACAGAACATTGATTTTACGAAAATGCCTGTGAGCGACATTTTTTTTCCTCTGGAAGAACCTCCGCCCCAAAAATAACTGCTGAACGCTGGATTAGAGGTGTTGAGTCCAAAAACCGACATAGAAATAATTAAGTTGGCTAAAAATAGCAAAAAACGAAGAGTTCTGCTTAGATCATTGCTTTGTTTCAGGTCAAGATATGCAGCGAATGATCGCCTATCTAACATGGTCTGTATGATGCTAGAGTTTATGAGAAAAGAATACAGTTCTTTTTGCTATTGATAAATGAGTAGTAATTTTACTAATATGGAAACGATATCACTCAATGATTTTGTAGAAACTGGCGGGAGGTCTCCACAGACAAAGCTAAAGATCATACACGCTAGTAGAAGTGGTGTGTCCCGTTCAGACCTTAAGAAGTTTAGCATGCGTGTGGCACTTCCATTGACCAAGATCTCTGAAGTAGTTCCGGCTTCGTATTCTACCTTAGCAAAGAAAGCCAATTATGATAAGGAAGTCAGCGAACGCCTCTTCGAGATCGCTGAGGTCTATTCTAAGGGCTTTGAAGTTAAGTGCAGACCTGCCCAATGATCGTATTCTTGTTCATGTCGAAATCCAAGAAGATGTTGCAATAGTCAAAGCTACACGATTGCCAACAGGGTGGAATTCGCTACCGTACAATCGCCACACGCAAGAGGTGTTCGCCAAGTTCTGTAAAGAAGAAAAGGCGGCTGTGCTACAAGTGCCTTCGGCCGTGGTGCCCAGCGAATATAATTTTATCATCAACCCACTCCATAAAGACTTCAGCAAGATAAAGGTGAAAAAAGTAGAGAAGTTCAGTTTCGATGAACGGCTGATGCGTTAACGCTTAAAATTTCTTCCCTTCCACTGATAGCCGCCAATAAGGCTCTGCAATGCGATGCCCACACTGAAGAATGGATAGAGCAAGCTTCCAAAGAGATATCCCTTCACATGCTGTCGAAGGAATCGCGAACTCTTATGGATCAATAGCAGGTCTATATTGAATTTCAATAAGAACCCGAAGAGAAACCACTTTGGGTCAGAAGCGCGAAAAAGACTTCCGAATAGGAGTATGAGGATAGAAAGATTTGCCGACAGTACTACAAGCCCAACAATTTTTGTAATACCGTTTTGGTAACCCGAAGCCTTGGCCGCCCAACGCTTTCGCTGTTGCAGTAGCGCATTCCAAGAGGGCTCGGTTGAAGTTTTTACAATGGCCTCATAGTTTTTCAGGTAATGTACTTGGTCGGGAAATTGTGCGGTCATTTTTTCTAAAAGGAAGACATCGTCTCCGCTGGCGATCGTATCATTTCCTACATATCCATTCACCTCAAAGAATGCTTCTTTCTTGTATGCCAAATTAGCTCCGCTACAGAATAGGTTCTTTTTGTTTCCGAAACTTCCGATGGTGGTGCCGATGAGGCTAAATAGATCTAGCTGTTGAAATTGATCTAGAAGGCCATGATGTTCAATATAAGAGATCGGGCCGGCGACCATAGCGGGTTGTCGCTGCTGGATAAAGGAATCGAGAATCCTCAACCACTTGGCAGGCACGATACAATCGGCATCGGTAGTGACGATCCATTCACAGGATGATTTATGGACTGCTGTGTTGATGGCATCTTTTTTTGGGGATTGCGAGGTCCTGATATTTTGATGGACCGTGATGGAGAAGTCGTTGTTTTCCTGTTGAAAAGTGTTGATGATATGGGTCGAATCGTCTTCCGAAGCATCATCGACCATCAAGACCTCGAATGCGCTAGGCGGATAGTCAATTTGTCGTAGGCTTTCTAGCAACCTGGGAAGATGCGCTGCTTCATTCCGAAAAGGTATGATAATACTGAAATGGGTATTTACAGCAACAGCTTCTGCTTGGAACGACCTCACCCTGTCAAACCCTACGATGAGCCAAAGCAGTAATACGACATAGAGTAAGATGATTATGGATATGATGATGAGTAAGATCATGTTTAAAGGGACGTTTCCCTCTCCTTGGGGAGAGGGTCCCGATAACGATCGGGAGGGTGAGGAGGATCAAGCCTAAAATTCAATACATAATATCCGCCAAAGATGCTAGGCAGTACAAAATTCAGCAGCCACATCATGGTAGCGATGCAAAGTATCGAAAGTTCATCAATACCAAAATGACCAAACACCCATACAGCAGCGGTACTCTTGATGACCACATCAAACAAGGTAAGTGTGGGCACAATAGAGGCTAACAGATACATGGATGAGATGCCGATCATAGCTTCTACATAACCAAGCTCGGTGCCAAAGGACTTCAACATGAAGAAAAACTGATAAGAGAACACAGCATATCTAAAAAGTGACAAGAGTAGGGATGCTATATGGATCCTCGGGGGCATTCGTTTCACAAAGCCTTTTATTCTGGCAAACGTATAGCCTTTGATATTGAACTTTCGTTGACTTCCTCCTAGAATCCCTAAGCTAAGTACCAACACAGCTAGAATAGCAATTCTTAATACTCTATAGCCAATGATATCTACTTGGAACTTATTGACAAGCACCCAAAGACCGATACCCCCGGTCGTTAAAGTGACCAACATTTGCATCATGTTTCCCCAGAGATTGAGAAACAACACTTTTGGCCTGTTCCTAGCAAAGAAATACAACGCTTTGGCACCATATTCGCCCATACGGTTGGGTGTCATCAAAGAGGCAGTCATAGCACCAAGACTTTGCTCTAACGATTCACGGAAAGAGATCTTTTTTACGGTTGAGACAAGTGTCTTCCATTTCAAGGTCTCTAAAAGCCAATTGAGAACCGTGAGCCCAAGCAAGATCAATATGTTCTTTTCTGTAAAAAGTTGGTTATTCTTCAATGCGGCCAAGAATTGCCGAAGATCTAAAGAATCGTTGTTTGCCAATCGGTCATAGACAAAGTACGAAGCCCCAAACAGAATGCCCACTTTGATCAAGCTAGATAAGAATTGCTTAGTTTTGCGTGAAAGACCTCTGTGCATAGGTGCAAAATAGAGAATAACTAGTTATTATTGTTTAGGTTGAATTCCTTTTTCGCAGAATAGGAGCAGAAAAGCTTCGTGATCCAGGCGTTCGGAGAGCACCGCGAAGCTTTCGAGCTGGTTTTCAGCTTGCTGAGGAATTCCTCTGGAAAAGGCGTCTTTTTCCCCTGTCTGCCGAGAGGCAGGCTTACTTGGTCACCCTGAGCGCAGTCGAAGGGTCGGGCGAGCAGGAGAGATCGAAGATACAGCGTAGCTAAACGAAAGTACGTGCGGTAGTGAATAAAGAAAAGATCATACTTGGCATCGACCCTGGAACTACGATCATGGGTTTCGGACTCATTAAGGTCGAAGGTAAAAAAATGCAATTTCTACAATTGAATGAATTGCATCTGAAGAAGTTTGGTGACCATTACACGAAGCTCAAATTGATCTTCGAGCGAACCATCGAACTCATTGAAACCTATTATCCCGACGAGATTGCTATCGAAGCACCCTTTTATGGCAAGAACGTGCAATCCATGCTAAAGCTGGGCCGTGCCCAAGGCGTTGCCATGGCAGCGGGACTTTCGAGGCAGGTGCCCATCACAGAATACTCGCCCAAGAAGATAAAGATGGCCATCACAGGCAACGGAAACGCCAGTAAGGAACAAGTGGCTAAGATGTTACAAAGTCTATTGAACCTGAAAGAGTTGCCTAAGAATCTAGATGCCACAGATGGCCTGGCTGCCGCTGTATGTCATTTCTTCAATGAAGGTAGGCCTAACGCCGGGAAAAGCTATTCGGGCTGGTCGGCCTTTGTGAAACAGAATCAGGATAGGTTGAAGTAAACAGCTAGCAGTAACAGTGATCAGTATGGGATTTCAAGAACTCTATGCGTATCAGAAGTCATTTTCACTGGCAATGATGATTTTTGAGGTCTCGAGATCCTTTCCCAAAGAAGAGAGATACTCTCTTACGGATCAAATAAGGAGGTCGTCTAGAAGTATTGCAGCGAACATAGCCGAAGCCTACAGAAAAAGATTGTATCCAAAACACTTTTTGAGCAAGCTTTCAGATAGCGATGCTGAAAATTCAGAAGCACAGACTTGGTTGGAATTTGCTTTTGCTTGCGAATCTATTGATAAAGAAACATTCAAATCGTTGACAGAAAAAAGTAAGGAAGCAGGAAAGCTGATCAATTATATGATGACAGATCCAGAAAAGTTTGGAGTTAAATAATTTGCTTTGAACACTGAACACTGAACACTGAACACTGAACACTGAACACTGAACACTGAACACTGAATTGTCCGGCATCTACATCCACATACCATTTTGCAAGCAGGCTTGCCATTATTGCGATTTTCACTTTTCAACCTCTCTGAAGAGGAAAGGCCAATTGGTCGAAGCATTGCACCTAGAGTTAGAGATCCGTAGCGAAGAACTAGTTGGGCAACAGGTAGAGACGATTTATCTTGGTGGTGGTACGCCAAGCCTCTTGAAGATCGAAGAGTTGCGATCTTTGATTGAGGGGGTATATAAAAACTATGAGGTAGTTGCAGATCCAGAGATTACGCTAGAAGCCAATCCAGACGACCTTTTGTCATTCCAAGCGCAGTCAAGGAATCTGTTTGGCGAGTATAAGAGCTTGGGGATCAACCGTCTCAGTATTGGCGTCCAGTCTTTTTTTGAAGAGGATCTAAAGTTGATGAACCGCGCGCACAATGCCGATGAAGCAGAGGCCTGTATTCGCGAAGCCAAAGATTCTTTCGACAACATCTCTATCGATTTGATCTACGGAATCCCTGGAATGACCCGAGAACGATGGCAAGAGAACATACATAAAGCGGTATCGTTTGGCGTTCCCCATATTTCAAGCTATGCGCTGACAGTCGAGCCGAAAACAGCATTGGCAAGTTTTATCGAAAAAGGCATTGTCGCCCCTGTAGATGATGCGTTGGCTGAAACACATTTCCAGCAGTTGGTCGAGGTCTTGGAAGAAAGCGGTTTCGTGCATTATGAACTCTCTAATTTTGGGAAAGAGGGCTATTTCAGCAAAAACAATTCAGCATACTGGCAGGGGAAGCGCTACCTAGGAATTGGTCCTTCGGCACATAGCTTCAATGGGAAGCAGCGTAGCTGGAATGTGGCCAACAACACCAAATACATAAAAAGCCTAGCCGAGAATGTCTTGCCTTCAGAAACAGAAACTCTGTCCGCTACCGACCGCTACAACGAATATGTCATGACAGGCTTGCGTACCATATGGGGCGTTTCACTAGAAAAAGTAGAAAGCGATTTTGGGATCAATTATAAGCAGTACCTTTTAGCACAGGCCCGGCGGTACCTTGAAGACCATTTTTTGTACCTCGACGAAGCGATACTCCGAACAACGAAAAAAGGCAAATTTTTAGCTGACGGAATCGCATCCGACCTTTTTCTATTAGACTTGTCCTGAATTTATCCCAGGACCGATCACTCTCATGAGTGCGGGCTATATCTGCATACTGAGCAACCAAAGCAGAACAATGCCATATGTTGGAGCAACAGGGAACCTGAAAGACAGAGTCAAAAGACATCGCGCAGGTCATGCATCTGCCTTTACGAAAAAATATCATCTGAAATATTTGATGTATTTTGAAGAGCTGGAAAGTTTGGACTTGGCTTTTTTGCGAGAGAAGCAATTGAAACGTTGGCACAAGGAGTAGAAGCGGAACCTGATAAAAGAGCATGCCCCAACATCAAAAGACTTATTTGAAGATTTATAATAGATACTGAAACAAATCCAGCATAAATGAAAGCAACCATCCATCATAACAATCGAAAATATGAGGTCGACCTCGCCAGGCCCGTAGATATTTCTATTCCACTTCGTGCTTCGCGAGAAAATGTCAATGCATGGTATCAAGAGCCTCCAAGGATCGAAGCTGTTGCGGGTGATGGCTGGATAGGCAAAGTAAGCGAAGGCGGTCCGGTCAATTTCAACAACATTCACTTCAACCCACATGCACATGGCACGCATACCGAGTGTGTGGGGCATATCACCAACGAATTCCACTCGATCAACAAGAACCTTAAAAAGTTCTTCTTTTTAGCAGAGGTCATCACCGTAGCACCTGAACCTTTTAAAGAAGATATGGTGATCTCCAAACGTCAGCTACAATATGCGCTGGGACAAAAGAAGCGCGATGCGGTGATCATTCGTACACTGCCCAATCTGCCTGAAAAGAAGAAACGCCAATATGCTGACACCAATCCGCCGTACATGTTTGGTATTGCTGCCGAGTGGCTGCGAAAACGAGGTGTGAAACATCTGTTGGTAGACATTCCTTCGGTAGATAAGGAAAAGGACGATGGCGCTCTGAAGGCACACAGAGCATTTTGGAATTTAGAAGAAAGCCCCAGGCTAGATGCGACGATCACAGAATTCATCTATGTCCCTAATAAAGTGGTAGATGGCACATACTTTTTGAACCTGCAGATCGCACCGTTCGAGAACGATGCGTCACCTAGCAAGCCCATACTATATGAGGTCATGAAATAAGCATCACAGATTTTGATGCCCGATCATCAAGTTTTTTATTTACAAGTGCTTATATCGAACTGGCGTTAAATAGTTATTTTTATTCCATGGACAACCTCTTCGATACTATTCTTGGAATTCTTCTTGGGGCCATCATGGCCTATTGGATCATTTCTTTTTTCAGAAAGAAAAGCAATAAAGAGACTACCGAAAAGCAGTCTGTGGTGTTGCTAGACAAAGTGAAAAAGGTCTTTAAATTGGTTTCAGTAGAAGGTGATTTCGCGGAGATCTACCATTATGAGAATGTCAAAGAAAGCTTTTTCCAGATGATCTCCAGTAAAAAGAAGGCCTTGGTGGTGATCCATGCAAAGGCGCATGTCGGCTTTGACCTGTCTAAGGTAAAGATCAGGGCAGATAACAAACGAAAGCGTATTGTTCTTGAGGGATTTCCACGACCCGAGGTATTGAGTATCGAACCCGATGTTCAATATTACGATATCAAGAACGGTCTCTTCAACAAGTTTGAGCCCGACGACCTGTCGGCCTTGAACAAAGAGGCAAAGACACACATCTTGCATAAGATTCCTGAAAGCGGTTTGCTGGACAGCGCTAAAAAAGAGGCGCTAGATGCCGTGCAAATGGTAGAAAGTATGGTAGAGGCCATCGGTTGGAAATTAGACTACAAAGCGTTGGAATTACCGTCTGGCGATCATAAGCATATCGAAAAGTGAAAAATGACGTGCCAGATTTCCTTTTTACTCAGAAACTATCTAGAACAGATGGTTTTATCTTATACTATTACAACATGGTATTCATCATATTCTAGCACAAAAATGATTACCTTGGCAATGATAAACCTACCTCCCGATGAACATAGAACAATTCCGCGATCATTGCCTTTCCAAAAAAGGGGTTACCGAAGCGTTTCCCTTTGACGAATCTACACTGGTCTTTAAAGTAATGGGAAAGATGTTTGCACTTTCAGGCTTGGAGCGAACCCCGCCCGAAGTGAATCTTAAATGTGACCCGGAAAGAGCCATAGAACTTCGTGAGGAATACGACGGGCAGATCTTTGGGGGCTACCACATGAGCAAAAAGCATTGGAATACCCTACGTATCGAGAGCCTTCCATATAAACTGGTCCTAGAGTTGATAGACCATAGCTACGATTTGGTGGTCAGTGGACTCACAAAGAAACTAAAAGAAGAATTAGCCACACTTTGACATGGGCAAAGAAGTCGCTGTTATTGGAGGGGGAGTCATCGGACTGTGTTGCGCATACTTTCTGCAAAAAGCAGGTAACCAGGTAACGATCATCGACCAATCTGGTCTGGATCAGGGAGCATCTTATGTCAATGCCGGCTATTTATCGCCAAGCCACATCATTCCGCTCTCTGCCCCGGGGGTAATGAAAAAGGGCCTGCGTTGGATGTTTAACAGGTCGAGCCCCTTGTACATCAAACCTAGATTCGATATGGATTTGCTGAGGTGGGCTTGGGCTTTTAACAGATCTTGCAACCCCAAACATGTAAAAAAGGCCGTTCCGGCTATCAAAGAGATTTCAATTTTTAGCCAACAGTTGTTCGAAGAGATCATTCGTGCAGAGAAATTCACTTCGCATATGGAAAAAAAAGGACTATTGATGCTCTGTAAAACTGAGAAAATGCTACGCGAAGAAATAAAGGTAGCAGAAATTGCCATGCGCCAAGGGCTGGAGGTTTCGGTTTTGAATGCCGGGGAGATAAGAAATAAGGAACCCAATGTAAAATTGAACACCATAGGTGCTACATATTACGAGTGTGATTGGCATACGACACCTCATGAATTTATGAATGAGATGAAGATGCTTCTTAGGAATTTGGGAGTGGGGTTTTTACTCAGTGAAAAAGTCGTTGACCTGAAGAACAATGACAATAGCATTGAAGGGGTTATTACAGACAGGAGATTGATAAAGGCAGATGATTTTGTACTTGCCTCGGGGGCCTGGACCAACCTTTTAAGTAAAAGAACGGGAATCAGGTTGTTGATGCAGGCAGGTAAGGGCTACCGTATCGATTCCTCAAAAGAGTCAGGAATCAGCATCCCGGCCATTCTTGCAGAGCGTAAGGTGGCAGTCACTCCAATGAATGGTTTTACACGCTTTGCAGGGACCATGGAGATTGCCGGCATTGACCACAAGGTCAATAATATTCGGGTAAAGGCAATTGCAGAAGGTGTGCATCAATACTATCCCGAAGTGATACTATCCGAAGGAGAAAAGGCCAATGCGGCCTGCGGGCTCCGACCTGTTACTCCCGATGGGCTGGCTTACATAGGGAGGCCTTCAAAATGTAAAAATCTTGTTATTGCTGCTGGTCATGCAATGATGGGGTGGAGTATGGCCACCGGAACGGGAAAGTTGGTCGAAGAGGTGATCAATGATAAAAAGAGTTCGTTAGACCTGATTCCTTTTTCTCCAGACCGAAAATTTTAGATTTACAGGATATCGTTTCCGGGTTTTAAGTTTAGCCTCATATTAATTAGATGTTTTTCAAATCCCACTTTTTCGTACGCCCTGATAGCTGGCAAGTTGGTATCGTAAACATCCAGCCTTATTTCGTAGACACCCTTTTCTTTGCACCATTGTAACAATTGGTCTATGATGATTTTGTTAAGACCTTTTCCGCGATGCTTCTCATCAACAAACATGAAACCTAAATAACCTTGCTTTTCATGCCTGAGATAGGGCTTGTCGTCCTTGATTCTTGCATAGCCAGAAGCGGCAATATCTCCATTTACTTCAACAACAAACACTTCTGATTCTTCTTCTTCGATGAATTGCGAAATGTCATAATAGCTAATAGGCGATCGCTTGATGGTCGGGTCCATGGGACGCTCAGCCTCTATAAGACGCTGCTCAAATTCTAAGAGTAAGGGAAGGTCTCTCAAATTGGCTCTTCTAACAATAGTATCGGGCATTTAATGGCTATTCTTTTGAAGAGATCAAAGATACTAAAATGGGCTTATAAAGACCACAACGATATTTTAGAGGATTCGTTTCTGCTTCTCATAGAAAGCATCTGCCTGCAATTGCATGAGTTCGCGTGCCTTATCGCGTTTGTAGGTATAGAGCTCGTCTTCTTCGGCGATGTCTTGATAGGTGCGGTCATTGATGGCTGCATCGGTAGTGAGCATCTTGCCACGCTGGTCTTTCTGCTGTGCTACCCAGGTCTTCACCGTTTCTTCAATGTTTTCAAGCTTGATGTCGTATTCGCCTTTTGGGGCTAGGAGTTTGGCGATGATCGGGGCGGTTTCGATAGCCAAGAACAATAAAAAGATGAAGAAGGATGGCAGCCATGGCAGTTTTCCCAAGGCGTTGATGCGTGCCATTAGCCCGTCAAAGCCATCAATGGTAGGTTGCGTGTCGGCCACTTTTTGGGTGTAGCCACTTTGTAAGGAAGTAATTTGCGCTTCTTTATCAGCGATCTTTTGTGCATTGGCTTCACGAAGTTGCTGTAATTCTTGGAGGGAGGCATCATGCTTCTCGCGCTTTTCTTTGTATACGGGTCCTTTCCCGATCTTCAAAGTGCCCTCTCTGCCTTCCGCCTCAGCAATATAGGTGTCGTAAAGTGCATTCACTTCGGCTTCTTTTGTAACAACTTCTTCTTTCAGGCCGGCAATCTCAGTGTTCAAACTCTCGATGGCTGGTGTGTACTGCAAGGCGATCTGTTCTTGATTGTTCAGCGTGAGTTGATTCTTCTCTTCCAGAAGTACGCGATCTATTTCCTTTTCGAAGATCTTCAATTCCAAAGGCTTGGCGATCACGATCGCAATGATGACAGCGAGCGCGACCCTAGGAGCGGCTTGTAGCAGTTCCTTCCAAAAGCTGTCTCGCTTTTTGAT
>JANQRC010000028.1 GCA_028284745.1 Flavobacteriaceae bacterium | reverse complement strand
CAAGGTACGGATCCACAATAACAGCAATGCCATACAGATGAGTCAGCAACTCAACGCACAAGCCTTCACCAATGGCAATGACATCTACTTTAACAGCGGTAAATATGACACCAACTCGCAAAGTGGAAAGCACCTGTTGGCACATGAACTTACCCATACCATTCAGCAAGGAGGAGCAGAAATAAAAAAATATGATTGGGCAGGTCCTTTTGATTACGGAATGGCAGACCGAACAGAAGAATCGGAACCAGAAATTGTCAGAGGCGTGTGTGGGCCAGATATCACTACTGAATTGTCTTCAGCAATATCAAGATTCACCTCAGATTATAATGCGCTCTCCTCCAGTGAGAAAACAGAAGTTTGTGATACCATCGATAGCTTAACTGCTGGCACCTATACATGGGATATTGTAGAGCTACATAACAATGCCTGGATTTACCAAAATTATAGACCTGACTGCGCCACCCAAGGGGCACAACCTCCTTGTGGTTCTACAGTGCAGGTAGACGACCAATGCTTCTATGCGGGTTCTGTAAACTATGTGATTTTTGGCGTCATGTGCAAGCTGTGTGGAATATCAAAATCATATATGAATACACTAATATGGTTATATAAACGAAGCTCTGGGAATTATGCGACTTCGAAAAAGTGGGCCAATGCAGGATATGATGGCTGGTCGCCAGGAGGAAATACTCCAACTGGAGATCGAAACAGCTGTGAACCTACTTGCGCATTACCGTTTACGGGACCAACCTTTAATACGCGTTTGTGTCCTCATATAGACCCCTATTCTCAATGCCCCTCAACCGGTAGATAATCATGTAAGAACTGAGATAGTGGAAACTAAATACAAAATACTATTTTTTTTGCTGTTAGTGATTGCTTTAATTTTTATCATAAAACGGTCTGGTCGCAGGTATTCAAGAGTATTCGAGGAGATCATTGCTTCCGATAGTTTCAAAACTGCCGAGCATTTTAAAGCCGTCAAACTCGAAGCGAAATACGATGGTGTTAAGGAAGTCTTCATATACAAAAAGAGCCTAGAAAATTATATCATTTTGATTAAAACCGATATAGGCTACAAAGGAAACTATCATGGATATTGTTACACCACTATTAAATCCAACGATATCATAATTAACGAATTGAATGGAAGAACATATCTAAGTGTTGAAAACGGTGCGGTATTCGAAGAGATCTATTTAAAAGAATCCTATGAAAATAAAAAGTCGTTTCGCGTATTTTTTGATCTGAATTAAATCCATCTAATCATTTTTATGCTTGCTATAAAATCAGGACATATACAAAGTACTCCACAATTATCAAAAGGATTCATTCAGCCTAAGTTGAAAATTGGCAAGCCCAACGACCGTTATGAACAAGAGGCTGATCGTATGGCAGACCATGTCATCAATAAAAAAACCGACAGCTTTCCTAAGATACAGAAGATGGAAGTTGGCGAAGAGGAAGAAATGCAGCTAAAGTGTGCCGCCTGCGAGCATGAGGAGACCGTACAGCGCCAACCCGAAGAAAAGGAAGAAGAAATGCTACAACCCAAGTCTAACGGGACGTCTCCATCTGCCTCAACTATAGAGGCGCAGCTTCGATCTTCGAAAGGTAGTGGGCAACCCATGGAAAACAATATCCGAGCCGAGATGGAAGCGGGCTTCGGAACTGACTTCAGCAAGGTACGGATCCACAATAACAGCAATGCCATACAGATGAGTCAGCAACTCAACGCACAAGCCTTC
>JANQRC010000026.1 GCA_028284745.1 Flavobacteriaceae bacterium | reverse complement strand
AACTTCAGGGTGGCATAGAGTGTGGTCGTCTTACCAGATCCTGTTGGGCCAGAGATCAGTACGATGCCGTTGGGCTTGCGCATGCACTCTTTATAAGTTTTTAATTCTTCTTCTGAAAAGCCTAGGTGTTCTAACGCGATGGTATCGGCATTCCGACTCAGAATGCGCAATACGATCTTCTCTCCATGCAGTGTTGGCAAGGAAGAAACCCGTATGTCGAACTCATCGGATTCTGAACTTATCGTGATCCGCCCATCCTGAGGCAATCGTTTCTCTGAGATGTCCAATTGCGCGCGGATCTTCAGCTTGTTCACGATCACAGGATAATCCTCGAGCGGAATGCTGTATTGTTCTTTCAGCTTTCCATCTAATCGGAAGCGGATGCGACAACGCTCTTCATAAGGTTCAAAGTGAATGTCACTACTGCCGATCTCCTTGGCAAACCGTAAGATGTTTTCCAGAAAATCCTCTGAATAGCTCAGTGTGCTGGTCCGTTCAGTCTTGGACTTTCGGAAATTATGCGAGAGGAATGTATCGATGACCTTGGTCTGCTCTTGTTTCAAAAGCACCTCTTTGTTCAACACGACCTGGAGCTCTTTTCGTAAGGACGTCATATTCTCATGGTCTGTGAGAAACTCGATATGGCCGTTTGGATTGCCAATAGGAACTATGCGATAGCCATAGGCTTGTTCAGCACTTACCAGTTGTTGCAGCTCAACAGGAATATGGAAATCCTTCTTTGCTTCCATATCAATAGCTGTAAATATCTTGAAAAAGCCCTACTTCATTCATCACTAGGCAGCATGCGAAGAAAAGCGCCATATATCCTGCGAGCGGTACCGTTATCTTGTTTTGCCTTGATACAAGATGAAGTAGGCCGCTGAAAAAGATGGCCGCCACAAACAGAACGATAAAGCTGACCGAAGGGAGTGCTACAGAGATCGTGAAGAAGAACAAGAGGTCCCCAAGACCGAATACTTCCAAGAAAGGTCTTTTCATCTTAACGTTTGCATAGACAGACAAAGCAATTAGGATGGCAGAGACGATCGTAATGTTGATGATGTTTTGGATCAGAAACTGCTGTACGCCCAGTTGAAGATAATTCAACCACGCCAATGAGATGGCCGCTAGAGGGAAAAGGAACCAATATACCTTTCTTTCCTTGAGGTCTTGAAGGAAGATCGCCAGCAATAGCAAAAGTGATATGGTCAGCAGTATACTTCTCATCAGTCCTTCACGATTTGTTTGGGTTTCCCGTCTTGATCGATCTCCCATACGTTGAGCACGCCATCTCCATCAAAATCCACTACCGCCTCAGCCCTGGCCTTGAAGCTATACTCGGACGACTCAGTGATCTCATAGCGATAGTTGGCCGTACCATTCTCCTTGACAGTTTGCGGAAGCTCATAGTCCAACTCTGAGAAATCAGAAGAGTACTTTGAGTACAGTGCCCTATGTTGCTGCTGAAAGTTATAGATCGCTTTTAGCTGTGTCTGGGCCTCTATGGTCTTGGTCTTCGTGATCAGTGGCATCAACTTGGGCATCGCGATCAACAGTAGGATTCCTATGATGGCGAGCACTGTGAGCATCTCTTGCAAATTGAAGGCATTGACCTTATGTTTGTTAGAAAGCATTTTGAAAGAAAAGTTTGTTTAAATGTATTGAAATAATTGCAAATAGAATCGTCTTATATCAATGAAGAAAATTTTTGTTCTCGACACAAAAAAGTTATCAACGATCAAACTGATTAACAATCAACAAGTTATAAGAATGTGCTATATATCAAGACGTTATCCCTTACAAGCTGCTAATGTTGTGTAAGAAAGTCATATCGCTTTTTTTGATAGATTTAACAGGAAAAATAAATCCTCTGTGTTCTTTCTCTCCCCCCTTTTATCGAAGAACATTGATTTATTTTTTTGTCAAAAAACTATACCTCTATAATGAATAAACTAGCATTGCCCATTTCAGTATTGGCTCTTATTGCCAGTGTTGCCTCGTTTTTCCACTTCCAATCGACTTCCAAACAAGTCTATGTTGACGTCAACAAACTTTTAGACGGCTATGACCGCACCAAAGTGGAACGTGCTGCCTTTGAAAATAAAGCCACTACGCTTCGAGCAAACGTGGACAGCCTTATTGCCAATTGGCAACAAGAGCTCAAGAACTACGAGAAAGAACGTAGCTCGTTTAGCAAAAAAGAGCTTGAGTTAAAGCAACAACTTCTTTCTAATCAACAACAACAAGTGAATAACTACCAGCAAGCTATTCAAAAGCAGATTCAGGAGGAAGACCAGAAGGTTACACAGACAGTGATCAACGACATCAATGACTATGTGAAGGAATATGGCAAGCAAAAGGGTTACAAGATCATTCTTGGTGCCGTAGGTGGCGGCAACATTATGTATGCGGATGACTCGGCCGACTTAACAGATGAAGTCCTTGAGGGCCTTAACAATCAATACAAAGGAAGAAAGTAATCGATGTCTAAGATTTCGACCTACATAATTACTTTCTTGCTTCTTTCATCATGTCAAGAGAAACAGTTTGAAGATGAGCAGGCCATGCTGAAGTTTCTCAAACAAGAGAACCAAGATTATTATCAGCAAAAGACCATTAATGCTGTTAATTTTTCATTGCTTTATCGCCCTACAGACTTAATTGTCGAACAGAGTCTTAATAATAATGGAAACGACTCTAAAACTATAGATTCATTACGCAGGCGATATGGCAAATACCTGTATTTCAATTTATCTATAAGCAAGGATGGGCAAGAGTTGTTGAGTACCACACCTCGTGACCGCAATGAGTTTGGTGCTATGGTCAACCAGTTGGCCTTTGGAATGGGTCAGTATGTGCACCTATATACTGATACCAAGGATACTATCCCTCTGACCGATTATGTTTATCCACGCATGTATGGTATGAGTCGAAAAACTTCGATGCTTTTTGTGTATCCACGAGAAGAAGCCTTGAAAGGAAATAACCTTACTTTTTCTATCGAAGATTTGGGCTTAATCACTGGCGAGGTAAAGTTTAAGATTCCCACTGAAAAGATAAAAAAACAACCCACATTAAAGTTTAAAGGATGAGAATGTATCTACATAAAACTTTTTTCTTTTCGTTGCTATTAACGATTTCATTTTTTGGTTTTAATAACACCAGTTACGCGCAAGGGCCACCATCTCCGGAAGCTGTAGGATTTGAACCTGTAGATGCAACGGATATGGTGAACCTTACCAACGGAAATCTTGCTTATGTTTTGCCTTTAATGGAGATAGACGGCTTCCCGGTAAACTTGTCTTACCACGCAGGGATTACCCCAAATCTAGAAGCATCATGGGTAGGGCTCGGCTGGTACCTTAATCCTGGAGCCATAAATCGGGCAGCAAATGGAACACCTGATGATTGGAAAGAAGGGGTTGGTATAAGTTTTACGTCATTTAGCGAAACGAAAGAATATTATTCAATCACAGCAGGTGTTGGAGTCATCGGTACGCCAGTAAATGTAGGGGTAGGTGCCCATTGGGGAGGTGGACAAGGACTGTCGGGAAGTATTCAAGCAAATCTTGGGGTCGTTAGTGGTTATGCTGATACTAATGGTAATGCCTCAGTAGGTATAAATTTAGGATTCGTAAATGCTACATATGCAACAAATGGTAAGCCAAAATATAATGCTGTAGTAAGTCAGGGATATAGCTGGGAGGGTGGAAATGACAATTCAAATTCTGTGGGTGCCAGTTATTCAACTGATGGTACAGCATCTGTAGGTTATAGTGGTGCCAAAGGAAGTTTAGGCATTTCTTTTTCTGGAGGAGGAGATTTTAGTGTTGGAGGTGCTACTGCAAAGGGCGTAGGGGCTAGTTTCTCATCATCATCCAGTAGCAGTAGCCAAGGTGATGCAACGATTGACACCAAATCGATGGGTATGTCAGTTACTGTGCCGGTCGGCCCTATATCTATTTCATTAGGCTTTAGAACGACAAAGGTCAAAATATCTATATTAAAAGGATATGTGAATACAGAATGGGGAGCCCTATACGCATCTGAATTCACTGATATCGTTGCTGGGGAAGCCAAAATAAATAACATTACACAAAACAAGGATGGCTTTACTGACTATATGAATAGAGACTATAAAGTTGACTCTTATTCAACCAGATTGCCACAGAGTGAGCAAGAGTTTATTGGAGACTATTCAAAAACAATAGAAAATATAAACTTCACTTTTATTGCCTATGATGATTATAACGTTTCTGCACAAGGAATGATGGGCAGCCTTACTCCTCGAGTGTTTCAAAATGCAAATGTAATAGGAAAAGGAGGGCGTACCGAAAATATTGATGAAGATCCCATCCACATTTTTTGGCATCATGGAGCATCAGGAAATAGTGTGCAAAGGTCTCTGACAAATAGTTCAAAACCTTTCGAGTTCTATTTTGATGGACAATATACTAGAACGGAAAAAAATAGTGGTCATGCATACAATACTGCAAACTTATCGAATCTAACAATGAATAATTTCCTAACTGAAGGGGGGCATTCTGGACAAGCAATTGGCGCAAACCGGGCACACCAAGGAAATTATGTGGAGGTTTATACAAACCAACAAATAGCTAATGGACAAGCAAATGGACTTATTACTCCAAAGGATATTCCAAATAGCTCGCGAAACAACACAGCATTATTCGATCCAAATGGAATTGGCGCTTATAAAATCACAGCAGTTGACGGTAAGACCTATCATTTCGCATTACCTGTGTATCATTATGAAATGATACAACGGAATCAGATGGAACGCCCTGAATACAGACCTTCGGAGCATTCTCCATATTTTCCTCTTTATAGATGGGAATACGATTGTGAAGATGTTAATGAAGTAAGGCAATATACCCGTTATGCCACACATTGGCTTTTAACCGCGATAACAGCTCCAGATTATGTTGATATACCAGATCCAGATAGAGGGAATGCATTAGGTACATTCAACAAAGAGGATTACGGCTATTGGATTGAGCTTGAGTACGGTAAGTGGTCTGATGGCTATGTTTGGAGATCTCCATACCAGGACTTTGTGTATGATTACAATACCAACATTCTTGATGAGGTTTTGACTGAAGACAAGGGTCATTATTCCTTCGGTAGAAAACAGGTCTATTATTTGGACCGCATCAATTCCAGAAATCGTTCTGCGTTGTTTGTCAAAGATATACGCTATGACGGATTTGGAAAAGAGCTGACTTATAGGTTTATGAATAAGAGCAATCAGCAAAGGGAGAAACTTGGAAATTCTGGAAATAATACAAGTGAGAGTAGTCTAAATTTTACAGAACCAGAGATGCACGTAAAGGAACCAGAAGTATACTACAAGAGAGAGTATTCGCTGTTGTTGGACAAGATAGTCTTGGTAGATGCTGAAGATGCTGACCTGGTACAAGAGTCTGGGAGCTCAAATCTTGGAGGTTCCCTTCCAAACAATTATATTCCTAATGATACTAATTCTCCCGGATGGGCATCTCCTTATTTTGAAGATCATTATGGGCAAAACTATCAATACGCCATTCATCAGGAGACAAACGTACTCGATGTAAGGGATCTTCCACAGAACTTTGTAGAAGACCACGCTTTAAATGTTGTGAATTTCAACCATGGTTATTCTCTGGTACGTAACACTCCTTCCTCAATGATGGACGGTGCCACCTATGGAGGCAATAATAGTGCTGCAAGACTAACACTTAACTCTGTAGAGTTTTTAGGCAGAGGGGGTAGTGTGTATATGCCAGCCACAACATTCGAATATTATGATTCAAGTACTATAGAGAACCCTAATTTTCAGCCAATTGACAGTTTTCATAAGAAAGATATCGAAGCGCATCTGGATGTTCGTAAAGGTTTTGTAGATGCTTGGGGCTATATGCAAGATGAGTATACCGATGCTGGCAAAACCTATTCCAGAGCGCAGTTATGGAGTTTGAAGAACATTGGTACGGCAACTGGCGCAACGATAAATATTAATTATGAAGAAGATGATTACTGGACAGAAGCATTCTCTAGAAGGTATTGGGAAGAAAACCTCAAAATCAAAGTGGTTAAAAATTTGGATCAGAATATTTTCGAAATCTATATTGAAAATCTTGATGGTCTAAGTGAGGAATTAATAACAAAATTTGATGATTACTTCATGTTGAACGAGCGTGTCTTTATTGATTTATGGATATGTATAGAATGGAATAAAAGGTTTGGTGGAAGGGAGACGGGGACCTTTAACTTAATCGGAGAGGATTATTATTGTACAGTTAAAAATGTTTCTAGAGATGAAGTGAAAATAGTTGTTCCTATGGAAGATGGCCTACTTACTGGCAATGCTCCTGGACGCGCTCTAAATAAGTTTTTTGCTAGAGAAAGTGGGGTTGGGTCAGCAAATTATAGAGAAAGAGAAAGAGGTATATGTAACTTGAGTCCTGGCCCAGGTGGAACCGAGCATACTGTAGCTTTCAAATTACTCGCCAACAAAGTTCCAGAGAATGAAGTAGGCGGTGGTCTAAGAGTTAAGGAAGTTGTTACTACTGATGGAATCAGTACCTATCGAAATTCTTTCGATTATAGACATCCATCAAAAAACAGGAGTTCGGGGATAACATCATATGCTCCAATTGATGGGTTGAAGTTTGTGCCTTATCAGTCAGAAGTACCGCCACCTGGTGTTATGTATGAATATGTTACTGTAAAAGAAACAGATAATTTTGGAAAACATATCGCTGCCACTAGGTATCAACACCATGTATTAAAGCCAGTATTTGACATCTTCAATCCAGAGATTGAGTTCGAGTTGCTTGACTCAGAAGGGCCTGAGGAGGACCAGTTGTTTTGGGTCGATGTCACTGATAACAATGGGGGACTAAATGGAAATAACCCCAAGAAAGTAGAGGCTACAAAAATAGATGTGAATATCAATACTGCCTTGTTTGGGCAGGTTAAGTCTATTGAAGTTCTTAATCCTGATGGGCATCTTATGAACAAAACGACACATGAATATTCCAATGGTCGTCTCGCCAGTGTTTCAGACACTTATAAAGGGTATGTCAAAGAAACCTTCAATTCCCTAAAAACCATTTTTGTCTCAAATGAAGACGGAACCTCAGTTGTCGACAGCAAGACTAAGAGGTTGTTAAGCATTTCTTCAAAAACTGAATATAAGAACATGCTCAAGAAGACAAGAACTCTAGCAAATGGTAATGAGACTTATGTGGAATATTATAACCGTGACCCATGGTTAAATACATTTAGAGACAAGCAGACAAAACATGCTAACGGAAATATCTATAGAACATCAATGTTTCCAGCCTATGAATACTATGAAGATATG
This sequence comes from Flavobacteriaceae bacterium, assembly GCA_028284745.1. Taxonomy (GTDB): domain Bacteria; phylum Bacteroidota; class Bacteroidia; order Flavobacteriales; family Flavobacteriaceae; genus JANQRC01. The sequence goes on along the minus strand of JANQRC010000026.1, from coordinate 9,032 downwards.
AGGTCTAAGGCATTGGACTCACAATATAAGAACATGCTCACCCAAGAAGCCATGAAGGTTCGTTCTGTAAAAACAGGTTCGTCATGGAAGACCACCAGTGCCTCTGTAAGCACCTGGAAGAATGGCTGGTCCTATCTAAATGATAATGGAAGCACTAGTAGTTCCAATGATATTTGGCGCAAACATGCCAACTATATATGGAAGGGAAATATAGATGCCAATGGCACATTGGGAAGGGAATTGAGCCCTTCCGATTTCAATTGGGGTATTGGAGCCATACAAGATAATGAACAATGGCAGAAGATATCCGAAGTAACTCTATACAACCGAAATTCACTTCCGGTTGAGACAAAAGATATCAATGATAACTACGCTTCATCTAAGCTGATAGATAACAACAAATATATCGAGGCTACGGGAAATGCTCGATATACTGAGATGTTCTACACGGGAGGTGAACACTACAATGTTGAATTGAGCAGATTTGCCCCACAAATTCGAGGTAATCAATCTTTACGATATGAGGGGTTAGCACATACTGGGAATTATTCGATTAAGATCACTCCCACTGACAATACTTTTGGAGCTGTATTACATGCCAATAAACATCGTGCAGGAAAGTACAAGGTGTCGGTATGGATCTACAAGCATAATCATGAGAATGCAAGATTCAAACAAGGATATTCTGGTGGCCTACAGGAATTCAATGGGGAGAAAGTGTTTGCCGGTGATTTTGTGCAGTTGAACCATTACTTTGATAGAGGTGAAACCCAAACACAGGGTAGTACAATCTTTATGGTCGCCTCGGCAAGCGGAGATATCTACATTGACGACTTTAGGATGCATCCAGTCTATGCCTCCATGAACTCTTTTGTTTACGATCAAGGTGCCGACGAGCTTCTGTACGTATTGGATGCAAACAATATGGGAACCCAGTATTGCTATGATCTAGCAGGCAGGTTATGCAGAGTCTACAAAGAGGTTGCAAAAGATGACGGAGGGGTACTTTATGGCGGGTTTGAGCTGATCAATGAGTATGAATATCATTATGACGATGTAGACTCTAGTATAGAACAGCAGACCTGCAAGTGTGCCGACAATCAAATTATACCGTAAATACGGATAATACATATAAGAAAACTTGGAAATTAAAAAACAAATACTAACTTTGAAAAGTCTAAGGAGACCTCTTCTAACACAGGATAATACCACTACGGTGAGCTTAGATTGGAGTATAGACTCTCCAGGTCTCCTTTTCTTTTCCTCTAGATACCTTTCAATAGTATGAGTGCAATCAATCGTAAGGAGTTCTTACGCCTTTCGAGCTTGGGAGCTATTGCCGCTCTTTTGCCCTTCCAGCAAGTTCAGGCATTAAACTTTATCTCCGGCCGGGAAGGATTTGACCCGACGGACTATAATGAGGCCAAGGAGCTAGCAAGACAGGCAAAGATTCTCTTTTTTCAAGGCGATCATGCAGGGGCAGAGACAAAGTACTTGCGCTGTATCGAGCTTGCACCAGCGGATATACGCTTTTACGATAATCTCCAAGACGTATACGCGGTACAGAAGCGATATCTGGAACAGGCCATCCTATTCAAGAATGGGTTAGATGCCAATCCAACCAAAATTGCATTCTATGATAGATTAGGCAAAACGCTAATGCGTCTCGCGGTAGGTCATAAGCAAGCAGCTACCTCTTATGGTGCACAGTTCAATAGCAATGACTTGCTAGCGGATGCGGAAGCCCTATATCTACAAGCCATCAATATTGACCCTACCAAACAATATTTAAATGTAGGACTTGAAAAGGTGCGCTTCAAGATCCAAAACGATGCAACTAATGTCAATGCGAGCTTCAATGACACGTTCCAAACGCGTAGAAAGCAAAATAGAACACTCAGTAAAAGCAGGTATGAATCCTTGGACAATCAACAACTCATAGACGCTTTGAATAAGATCGACACAAAGAAACGGAATACACTTTACATTCAATCTGATATAGACAAGCGAGGCAGAGCGATTACACGAGAGAAAAAGGCAATATATGGTCTTCTTGTCGAAAGGTTATGGGAAGGGCAGGATTATGCCAGTGCACTCATACACGCACAGGCCAGATATGATCTGGATAAGACCGATGCCAGGTCCATGAGGTATCTGGCAAGGTTGTATAGACGAACCAACGACTATGGGGGCTTCATATCTCTAAAGCGTGAATATAATGATCTTAAGAACACGGTTTGGAGTCAACTTGGGCTTATGAAAGCCATAGAAGTGGCATACAAGAAAAATACCCCAGGCGTTGATTTGAATGAAGCAGAACAGATCGGACTTGCATTACTTGGCAACGCAGACTTGAAAGATGTGCATAGAGTAAGCACTACATTGAAACTTACTAAAATCCAATTGGAGCTTGGACATGTGGATCAGGCTAGGAATCACATCTTGAGCTTAGTGAATGAGAATCGAATTAAAGGCAAAAGATTGAAGAGAGCCATAGCGATTGCCTACATTAAAAGCTTTCATAAAACTGAAGATTACGAAACAGTAAGAGATTTGGCCAAAGTTGCATTGAGACAGAAGGTAGCAGATGCGAACGTTGGTGCTGAGATTGTGACCAAAAAGCTTACAAAGAATCTGAAGAAATACAAACAACGAGTAGCTTTCGAATATCAATTGTACAGAGCTTTTAATGGATTGGGGAATGACAGAGGCAAGCAAAGGACGTTGCAGCGCATTTTGAGAAAATATCCGGACAACAAATTTGCCTTAAAACGAACCAAATAAAATCACACTTCATGGCCAAGCGCATCTTAACATTCGTCACATTGTGGTTTGTCACCATCGTATCAGGTCAACAACTAGGAAAAGTATCCATCAGCGAGGTCTATTTTGACTCTGCTTACTCTGAAAAAGAGGAATGGGGCTATGGAGAGTTCATAGAGTTTTTCAACTCGTCCACCTCAGACATAGACATTTCTGGCTGGAAGGTCTATGACCAGGAGGGTAGCTTCACCTTTCCGCAGGGAACGATCATCAGGGCAGGGAATTTCATCGTGGTGGCATTTGGTCTTTCTTCAGACCAATCCAAGTTTCTGGCAAACTTCCCAGAGGCTGTTGGTCATGAGCAAGATTTGATCTTCCAGACAAGCATCCAGCTTAACAACAAGCACGATTTGGTCATGCTCAAGAACCTGAATAATGAGACTCAGGACATTATGATCTTTTGTAATTGGTACATAGACCTAAATGGTGCCAATTGTAACGCATCAGTAACAAACATAGACAACTCAGGCATGACCGTCACAAACGAGCCCATTCCCAACAGTCTAAGAGGTGGATTGGAGAAAGGTGACGTAGATGGATTCTATCAAGGTGAAGACGGTTCACGCATACAGTATGACACAGTAAACGTATCACCCTTTAGCATCAGTTATACGGTTCCATTAAAACCACTTGAAGATACAGGCGGAGGAGATGACCCTGTAGTTGCCGCAGGGAATTGGATCCACTCTAATGTTTACAATTTGTCAGGGATCAAGATTGGAGCTTCACGCACCTATTTTGATGATCTAGGCAATGGTAGGCAAAGCCTGTCTTACGATATAAAGACACAGAAGATCTGGGCTTCGGAGACCTTTTATGACTATCATGGAAGAACGGTTTTACAGACCTTGAGCGCTCCTGTTGAAGGTACTGGTTTTGCACTCCGTGATGATTTTATCAAGGACGATACAGGTAGCTTGTTTTCCAAGTCGGATTACGACAATGGCTCGTTTATCGACAACCCTAGACCCTTGAGTACGGATCCCACCGTCAGCAAGTTGGGATTCTATTACAGCGAGTCCAACCAAGACGAGCCCTATCAGGATGTGACCGACAGACCCTATACACGAACCCTATACAGTCGCCTCAATCCCGGTACGCCATTGAAGGTGATCGGGGGTAATAAGGTAACTGTAAATGGACAAGATGTTTGGCCTCAAAGCTATTCCTTTACCATGCAAATCGGGCAAGAATTGACAAGAGGAAATGCCTTCAGCAGTACAAGCTATCAAGCTCCGACCAAACGAATCATCAAGACCGTGAATAGGGATGTACATGGTATCGAAACGGTGGTCTTCACTGAGGAAGGTGGTAATGTCTTGGCTGCTGCCCGCAGTGGCAATGAACATGGCGACAATACAAGCAGTTATGACAATACCGTGAAGATAGGTGATCAAGGTTTCGTTGATATCCATATTCCCCAAGGATGTAGCTCTTCAGTCAGCTTGCTAACACCACAAGAGGACGGTCATTCGAACGGAGGAACTGCTAGCCAGCCTACAGGGTATTTTTACAGAGTATATAACCTAATGTCAGAAACACAGGTCATGCAGCATATAGCTGGAAATATTACTCTCAACCCTGGTCTTTACAGGATAGAAACTAGATTCGGAAGATATCTAAATGCGATTGGAGGAGGCAGAATTTACTTTTCGTCTATAGTTAGAGATGAAGACCTACAGATGGGCGTAACCCACTGCCAGAACTATTATGACTATTCGCTGAACTATTACGACAAGGCCGATAGACTGATCAGATCCACCCAGCCCAATAGCAAGACCATGGCTTCGGAATATGAATACAATTCCTTAGGGCAATTACTTAAAGCCAAAAGTCCAGACGAAGGGGAGGCCAAGTTCAAATACAGGAGAGATGGTCAGATACGCTTTTCACAGAATGAGCTACAAAAGTCAAATGGGGACTTTTCATATACCAACTACGATAATCTAGGCAGACCCATAGAAAGTGGCTTGGTAAGATATTTCGCATCTGTTCTTGGGATTCCTCCATCTAGCCTACCCCCACCAAATACAGAGTATGGCTTTGATAATCTTGACCCAGATGAACCAATTGGTATAGGCCGAGGTCCGAGTGGCCCTTTTGGCTATAACTTTTACCCCTATTTCTACGAACAACACCTTACTGAATACGATGCGCCAGATCAAGGTCTAGAAGCCATACTTGTCGCCAACAGTCTTCCAGTCGCTCAGTACAAGCAAAAGTTCTTATCTGGCAACGTGTCCAAGACCTATACGCAGAACCCCACTACCGCTACCACATGGTATAGCTATGATGTGTATGGGCGGGTGCGTTTTGTGGTACAACAGATCGAAGGCTTTGGTGTGAAGACCATCGACTATGAGTACGACCCCATCTCAGGCCTTGTAACCCATGTAGACTACCAACGCCATGGCGACGACCGTTTCATACACCAATATACTTACAATGACGCCTATGAACTTATTGAGGTAGCAACCGCTGGCCCAGATAAAGTGTATGAGACCCAAGCCAAATATTACTACAACGAGAATGGCTCTCTAAAGCGAAAGGAGATCGGCGGAAACCTGCAAGGGGTAGACTATGTCTACAACATCAATGGGCAGCTAAAGGCGATCAACAGTCCCACGCTGAACCCCAGTGATGACCCTGGCCAAGATGGTACAAGTGCTTTCAGTGTTTTCCCCGCCGACCTCTTCGGTATGGCCATCGACTACAACGATGATGATTACACGCGTTCCAACACGCCAACGCCCGTCACACATTCGTCAATGGGCACCGACCAACTGAACGGTAACATCAAAGCCTTGCGATGGAATACCACGCAAAGCACTACTCCCAGTGCGTATGTATATGGCTATGACAAGAACAACTGGCTAAAGAGTGCACAGTTCGGGGCTGCCAATGCCTCTGGTGTCGTAACACCGTCTGGTAACAACGATTTTAAAGTGGATAACCTTAGCTATGATGCCAACGGAAATATCCTTACCTTGACACGTAACGGATTTACCGATGCCAATGGCAACAACAGTATGGACGATTTCACCTATAATTATAAGGACGGTACCAACCAATTGGACCATGTGGTAGATGCGGGAGATAATACGGACCCCAACCGATACAATGACCTGAGAGACCAAGCCTCTGGCAATTATGTGTACAATGCGTTGGGGCAATTGACCTTTGATCAACAAGAAGCTGTGAGCTATGAGTACAATGCGGCCGGGCTGGTTACCAAGATTAATGGCCTGAGCAGCACCGACACCCAAGCGTATACCACGATCTATAGCAATGACTTTGGGAGGTTCTCTACCACAGAGGTCGACGCTTGGGCCGTAGATCAAGGTACGGTATCTTATGCATTCCCATGCATTCCAGGGCAAACCATCTGCCAAACCGGGGACGAGGAGAATCAATGTATCGCCATCGAAGATACGTACGGCTGGCGACTGAAGTTTAACGTTACCGGGACACCAAATACGGCCAGCAGAAACCTGAATGTCATTAAAGATGTCTACCATGAGCTTTCGCTAGACTTTATTGCAGACCAATTGGCCACTGTGTCGGGAAGTGTCACCATTGGTGCCACCATCGAGGTGTTGCACCCCACCACCCATGCAGTATTGGCGAGCCAGACCATCAGCAGCAGGCCCAACGAGCACTGTGACCGCTACTATGACGAGCGTGTGTCTTTGGGCTTTACAGCACCTGCTGAAGATGTAGTGTTGCGCATCACAGGGCAATCCTCCAACAGTCAATTTATCATAATGATCGACAACCTGCTTCTAGAGGCCGCCACCACACCCAAATTGGCCTTCACCTATAACGATCGAGGGCATCGGGTTACTAAGCAAGTATTTGGGAAGAACGGAACGGCGACCACCACCTATGTGCGCGATGTAAGCGGTACGCCATTGGCCATTTATGAGCAAAACCTGTTCTCTAGGGACATCCCTGTGGAAAATCCCGTATATGGCGATCAGCGTTTGGGTGTGGCCAAACGAAGCAACTATACCTTTACCAATGTTAAGCCCCAGTATGTGTACCAACTTACCGACCATCTGGGCAATGTACGTGCTGTATTTGCGCCAACAGGCCTGGGTGGTGGTTTTAACACCAACATCAGTGCGGTATCTCTGGTGGCCAAGACCGACTACTACCCCTTTGGGATGCCAATGCCCAACAGGAACATAGAAGGTGACTACCGCTATACCTACCAAGGCCAGGAGAAGGACCCCGAGACGGGCAAGGAGGCCTTTGAGCTACGGCTGTGGGACGCACGGATAGGGAGGTGGTTAAGTCCTGACCCGGCTGGGCAATTTTTCTCACCATATCTAGGTATGAGTAACAACCCTATCAGTTTTATTGATCCTGATGGAGGATTTGCAGAATGTCCTGACTGTCCTGATGGAACATATGCCAATGGAACCGAATGGATTGGTTCTGATGGTGGTACATATGTATATGATGAAATTGGAGGCTGGTCTGATGGAGCAGAAGTTATTGGTGTTTTAACAATTAATCACACCAAAACTCAGGGTCTAGCTCTCGCTAGTGCTATAGCAATTAGAGGAGGAACTGTTTCTGCAACTGCGGCTGCGGCTGATGGACCTTTCCCTATAGGTGACGGAGCTGGCGCAGTAAATGGAGTATTAGCAGGCACCACGGCGTTAGCTATGGCCACATACTATGGGATGCAAAGTGATATAGATGATTTAACAGTTATCTCATCTACGCAACTACCTTTTATCACTTTACATAGAGGCGTATCTGCGAATGCTGACCCTTCAATCATGTACTTTGAGGCTCTAAATGGGATAGCAATTCCTAATGGCTTGAGGAATGGTTTTGACTTTGATAACGCACATGGTAGTTCTGAAAGACATGCATTAGGGGATAATTATAGTGTCTTCACATCTTGGACATCTAGAAGAAGTTTTGCTCATCGATTCGCAACAGATAAATTCACTGTCAATGGAATTGTACTTACTAAAAACTTTAGATTACATAGTGTATTCTTTAACTTTTCTGATGCAGCATTTAATCTTGATGAAGGAGAGTATTTAGTTCCTGGCCCAGTTTCAGGCGCTATCCCTACTTTTGTAACACCTAATTCTGGGTTTTAATTTATGATTCATATGGTTAAAGATAAATTATTCGCTAATTCGGACTTCCGTGAATTAGTGTCCTCTGAAATTGTAGTAACGAATCCTATACCTAAGTCTAAAATCATCAGGATTTATGAAATACGTAGAGATAATCTTATTGAAAGAGGCAAGCATGATATAGCTGAACAGATACTAGAGATGATAACAGCAATTCGTTCTGATGATTCTAGTTCTGAAAATGTTATAGGTGTTTCATTTAGTATGAAAAAGTATTACATGCTATATTTCACTGAAAACTTTGAAAAATTACTTGGTAAAATAGTAGGAGTAAAAGCCTCTGATGGCTATCAGAATAAACAAGAATAAGTAAAAAACACCCACAAGAAACTTGCAGGTGTCAGGTATTCAGTTCTCAGGTCAGCCAAAACGAAGTTTCGGCGAGACAACAATATAAAATTGTCAATCAACGAGCCATAATTTGGCCGCCTGTTCAAAGCCTATCCAGTTGTGGTTCTTGTCATAGCCACGACCAGCAAGTTCGTGTCGGATAAAGCGTTCTAGCGGTACCTTATAGGCAAGGATAAACCTCAAGATCTCACCATCAGCTACCGAGAACATTCCAGCAATGGCCTCCCAGTGTTCGAGAGGCTCATAGGCCATGCGTATCCTCTGGATATGGTCGTAGGTCATTGCAGAGAGGTCGCTTGGCAGCTCCTCGAACTGCTCACCCTTAAAGGGGTAGTGTAGTAAACTGGTGCTTTTGAAAAGCGAGGTGTTTTGACATCTGATTATCAATAAAGTAAACAACGAATGAGTCTCTGGATCGAGGCTCATTCTGGTTCTTTGACATCTTGAAAGTTCCTAAGAGCGCATAGAACAAGGGCTTTGCTTCCCTTCGTGTAGTAAATTGGTGCTTGACCGACCTGCGATATGGAATGTAAGAACTGTGGGAGCAACTTCCAGTCAGCATATATCTATAAGGTGGGGTAGTGTTCCAGATCAGGGCATGGCACTCGTTAATTTTTGGAATGAAGTCGATGCTTGCCTTGCATGAGGGATGGCAGCGGCATCCTTTTGCCTGGCAAAAGATACAGCGCACAGCCC
>JANQRC010000024.1 GCA_028284745.1 Flavobacteriaceae bacterium | reverse complement strand
CCTTCCATCTTCGAGTACATATCCCTACCGGATGATGCTTTTGAAGTTCACTGGTTAGATTGGATGCTCCCAGAGCCCAAAGAGGCACTGACAAATTATGCCCAACGCATGAGCCAACGTGTCACGGAGCCCGACCCAGTTTTGTTGGGAGTATCTTTTGGTGGCGTGTTGGTGCAAGAGATGAGTAAGTATTTGAACCCAAGCCGAATTGTCATTGTCAGTAGTGTAAAGAACAAGAGAGAGCTTCCAAAGCGCATGAAGCTCGCAAAGGCCACTCAGGTACATAAGTTGCTTCCGACATGCCTGGTGAACAACGTCGAACTACTTTCTAAATACACCATGGGCGAAAAATTGAACAAGCGTGTCGCCCTGTATAAGAAATACCTGTCGGTCAGAGACAAGCGATATTTAGATTGGTGCATCGACCAGTTAGTGAACTGGAAGCAGCAAGAGGCCATGGAGAACATTGTGCACATCCATGGCGAAAGGGATACGGTGTTTCCTATCAACCATATCAAAGATTGTATTCGCATAAGAGATGGCACACATGCTATGATCATCTATAAACACCGTTGGTTCAACGAACATCTTCCACAGATCATCCAAGGTTGACTCGGCTACTTTTTCTTACATCAGGAATCCTGCCGCAGGTAGACATTTCTATTGAAACTTGGTAACACTTCCATCAATGGTGCAGACCCGTCCCTTGGTCTTACTGTTTTTTTCAGTTGAATCCTAACCCCATTGACTCTATAGCACCCCAAAATCCCCTCAGGCGTGTCGCTGAAGCTTTAGCGCAAGCACAAGCACAAGGGGACATTCATCTGTCCGGACTTCTCCCTCGGGCGGAGAAGAAAAGAGGGTGTTCATTGAAAACTCTTTTAGAGTATGACCAAAACTACCACTCTTAGTGTTGGATATTTATGAGTTCATGTAATTCCCTCATTGAGTTTGTGTTAACTCATCAATGAAAAAATTCATGTACTTTTGTTTAACGTGAAAATCGATTTGCTATGAGTTTTTTCAAAAAAGGCCTTTTGTTTCTAGGCGGGTTTACCGCTATTGGATTATTGATCAACGCAGCACAACTCTCTTCAGATGCACGACAACCACAAGCAACCTCTGTGATCAAGCCTGTAGAAACTGAGGAAAGACGTATTGAGGCAGACAATGATTACAATGTATATGCAGTAGAGATCCCTTCAGAATTCGAATTTGCAGGTGAAAAGATGCCATTGCATCTGCCAGACATACGTGAGCGCTTTGATAGAGAACTGTTAGTGAACACCTATTGGCAATCCAACGGTCTGTTGATGATCAAACGAGCCAACAAATACTTTCCTGTCATAGAGCCGATCCTAGAGGAAAACGGAGTGCCCGACGACTTCAAGTACTTGGCTGTCATTGAGAGTGGTCTTACCAACGCACGCTCTCCCGCTGGCGCAAGAGGTTTTTGGCAGATCATGAAGCCCACCGGGAAAGAATATGGTCTTGAGGTGAATAGCAATGTGGATGAGCGATATGATCTAGAAAAAGCCACAGAGGTTGCATGCAAATACTTGAAGAAGAGTAAAGACCGCTTTGGAAGCTGGACACTGGCCGCTGCTGCCTACAATGCAGGCAATGCAGGAGTATCAAAAAGGCTAGAGAGCCAACAGGTCAATGATTATTATGACCTTTTGCTAGGTGAGGAAACTGGCAGGTATGTGTTTCGGATCGCTGCGTTGAAACTAATACTCAGCAGTCCAGAGAAGTACGGATTCAATTTTGACGATGAGGACCTGTACAAGCACATTCCAACTCGTAAAGTGATGGTAGATAGTGCGGTGGCAAACATGGCCGATTTTGCCCAGCGATTTGGCATCAACTACAAAACACTGAAGATCCACAATCCATGGTTGCGCGAGAACAAGCTGGACAATGCTTCCAAGAGAACGTATTATATCGAAATTCCTGAGGAGGGGTATTACACTAACTAATTATCTACGCTTACCACCTTTCATGGCTCGGTACGATTGATTGCCATGCTGCATGCCACGCTGCCCAGGCACACGCTTCATCTGCTCTTGCATCATCTTGATCTGCTGTGTTAGCATGCCTTGTTTGTCGAGATCCTTGGCTTCTTTTAGCAATTGCTGGGCCTCCTTTACACGTCGCTTCTGCATCACGATGCCCGCCAGACTTAATTTCGCCATAGCTTTGTCTTGACTAAAGTTTAGCCCTAAGGACAATGCCTTTTTGAAGTATTTCTCTGCTTCGGTCAGGTTGGCCTGTGAAGCAATGATTCCATTCAGGTAATTGTGATAGCCTTGTTGTTTCTTAACGAGCGATGCCTTTGGGTTTTTGATCCGGTCCAACCACTTCTTGGTACCTTCAAGATCTTGCTTTCGCAGACGAAGAAAGGCAAGCATCAGAACTTCATTCTTAAAATAGAGAAGAACAAACATCCCGGCCAAGAGGGTCAGAAATATTCCGTTTCCAACGTATCCTTCAATAAGCTGGTAAATGGCGTAACCCAGAATGGCGGCTGCAAGTGCTAGTTTTATGTTTTTATTGAACATGAAATTAAATTCTAGTGTAGGTTATGGTTTGCGTCAATTTAGAAGGGCCTTCCTGTCCTTCAATATTTTTAAAGGTAGAGGTTCCAGAGGCGTTGGCGCTGCTGGTGATACTGATGGGAAATCCTGTTTTAGAATCGATGACGATAGTGCTTTGTTGTGTGCCTTCCAATCTCATGTGAAGGTCATCATTATCAATATCAAGTATTATATCACTTACCCCATCGACCCTCATGAGTCTGCTAGAGCTATTCTTTAGCGTCCAAGTATTCTTTGCAGAAAAGTCGCCTGTATATCCATTGCTCCAGGATTCATTTGCTGTAGCAGGTTCCTCTGGATAGAAAAAAGTCATTTGAGAGAGACTATTCATAAGTTTCTTAGAGCCAAACTCTTTGCTCATGGCCTGTTTCATGGCCACTTTCGTGTTAGCGTCTTCAATATTGGCATTGTTGACCATCTTTTCTATCAGCGCCTCGTTGCCTTCAACCTTAGTGATCTCACCATTCTTATTCATCCTAACATACATCTTCCCTCCGGTCAATCCCTTTAATAGCTTATGCATCATACCCTCTGAAGATTCGGCTTCTGTATCGGCTTCCATTAGGGTAACGCCAGTGTCTGGCATGAATGATTTCGTTTTAAAGGAAAGGTAGGAGAAGCTCAATTTGTAATCTTCATTGCTCTCTTCTACGACTTCTAAGGTAAAATCAGCGGCAATATCGTTTACCACGGTGTTGGTCATACCGTAGATCTCAAATTCGACCTCTTGGTGTGCTACCCAGGTCATAGAAAACACCTCACCCACATTCAAGTGATAACTCTTGCTTTTTTGAGCATGACTTATTGTTATCATGCATAGCGCGATAGCTGAGAGGATAGGACGCTTCATGGTTTGGTCACTGATAGAAATCATGGGGGCAAAGGTAACGATTTCCAAAGAAAATAATTTTCAACAACCACTTGTCTAAGCAAAAACTTGTCGTATATTTGCGCCCAGATTTTCGGAATGAGTTTCATGCTCAAAACGAAAAACAAGTTTAAAGAAGAAATACGATGAAAAGAACGTTTCAACCATCAAAGAGAAAGAGAAGAAACAAGCATGGCTTCAGAGAGCGCATGGCTTCTGTGGGCGGAAGAAAAGTGCTTGCTGCAAGAAGAGCAAAAGGACGCAAGAAATTAAGTGTTTCTTCTGAACCAAGACATAAGAGATAAGTTGCTAGCAATCAGAAAAATATGAAAGGTGTTACTTCTAACGGTAACACCTTTTTTTTGACCCAAAAACAACACACAAACAGAAAAAGATATACAGATGCCTAAAAGACAAGACCTTAACACCATCTTACTCATCGGTTCTGGCCCAATCATTATCGGTCAGGCTTGCGAATTTGATTATTCAGGATCACAGGCATTGCGCTCGTTGCGAGAAGACGGGATCAAAACGGTATTGATCAACAGCAATCCTGCAACGATCATGACCGATCCAGTGATGGCCGATCACGTGTATCTGAAGCCATTGAACACTAGATCGATCATAGAGATCCTCAAGAAACATCCAGAGATCGATGCTGTATTGCCAACTATGGGAGGGCAAACAGCTTTGAACTTGTGTATCGAAGCAGATGAGAAGGGCATTTGGGAAGACTTTGGGGTAGAGATCATCGGGGTAGATATAGACGCGATCAACATTACCGAAGACCGTGAGCAGTTTCGTGGATTGATGACCAAGATTGGTATCGGCATGGCACCCCAAGCCACAGCCACTTCTTTTTTGAAAGGGAAGGAGATCGCACAAGAATTTGGATTTCCATTGGTGATCAGAGCATCGTTCACACTAGGTGGTGCCGGAGCTTCTATTGTATATGATCCCGAAGATTTTGATGATAAATTGAGCCATGGTCTCGAAGTATCGCCCATCCACGAGGTAATGATCGACAAGGCCATGATGGGTTGGAAAGAATATGAGCTGGAGCTGCTTCGGGATAAGAATGACAATGTGGTGATCATCTGTACCATAGAAAACATGGACCCTATGGGTATCCATACGGGAGATTCCATCACCGTCGCGCCAGCTATGACACTCTCAGATAGAACTTTTCAGCGTATGCGCGATATGGCCATTCACATGATGCGAAGTATCGGTGACTTTGCAGGCGGTTGCAATGTGCAGTTTGCGGTAAGTCCTGATGAAGAGGAAGAGATCATTGCCATCGAGATCAATCCACGTGTGTCACGTTCTTCGGCATTGGCATCGAAGGCCACAGGATATCCGATCGCAAAGGTGGCAGCCAAGCTAGCCATCGGTTATTCGCTAGACGAGCTAGAGAATCAGATCACGAAGTCTACCTCGGCCTTGTTCGAGCCCACATTAGACTATGTGATCGTGAAGATCCCACGTTGGAACTTTGATAAGTTCGAAGGTTCGGATCGTACGCTAGGATTGCAAATGAAGGCAGTAGGCGAAGTGATGGGTATTGGACGATCCTTCCAGGAAGCACTGCACAAGGCAACACAATCGCTAGAGATCAAGCGAAATGGCCTTGGAGCTGACGGTAAGGGCTACAAGGATTATGACAAGATCATACACAGGCTTACGGTGCCAAGCTGGGATCGCGTCTTTGTGATCTATGATGCCATTCAACTAGGGATTCCATTGAAGCGAATACACGAGATCACCAAGATCGATATGTGGTTCTTGCGTCAGTATGAAGAGCTTCATTTCTTGGAACAAGAGATCTCGACCTTCACGATAGAGAGCCTTCCAAAATCTTTGTTGTTAGAGGCGAAGCAAAAAGGGTTTGCCGATCGCCAGGTAGCACACATGTTGGGCTGCTGGGAAAGCGAGGTGCATAAGAAGCGTCAAGAGTTGAACATCAATCGTGTCTACAAATTGGTAGATACCTGTGCTGCGGAGTTCAAGGCACAAACACCTTATTACTATTCTACGTTCGAGGCTGATGTTGAATTCCCTGATGGTTTGCGCTTTGCTGCCAATGAAAGTGAAGTTACCGACAGAAAGAAAATTGTCGTATTGGGCTCTGGGCCAAACCGCATCGGGCAAGGTATCGAATTCGACTATTGCTGTGTGCATGGCGTTTTAGCTGCGGCTGAATGCGGTTACGAGACCATCATGATCAACTGCAACCCAGAGACCGTTTCTACAGACTTTGACACCGCAGATAAACTATATTTCGAGCCTGTGTTCTGGGAACACATCTACGACATCATTCGCCATGAAAAACCAGAAGGTG
>JANQRC010000014.1 GCA_028284745.1 Flavobacteriaceae bacterium | reverse complement strand
TCCTCCATTGTCTTGAAGACCTCCTACCATCTTGTTGACATTGCTGGGCGAAACGGCAATTTTATAGAACTGGCTAGCTTGCACCCCTGCTGTGTGGTCCGTAAAGTTAGTGCCTCCATTGGTTGAAGAATATATCCCTCCATCCGAGCATACAAACATCCTGTTGGTCATGCCAGGCACATTAAATGATCGTATCATGTGAATGTCAGCATGGGTGTAGGAAGCACCGCTAGGGTTGCTCCAACTATTCAACTTGGTAAAGGTCAGACCACCGTTAGAAGATTTCCATACGTTCAAACAGCCCACGTAAATTTCTTGCGCATTTGTTTGTGAAACGCCTAATGCTAGGTCGTACCAGGCTTGCGTACTTTCTAGCACGTCTGTGGTTGTATTCCTGGCAGAAAATGAAACACCGCTATTTGTAGAAAGATATACCCCTTGAAAAGCCCAAGAAGTGGTGGCGCTAAGGATGTAGACATACTCTGCATTTGCTGGGGTAACGTCGATGACCATTCTTCCGCCGCCTGCGGGAACACCGTTTGTTACCAGAGAGAAGCTGTCACCACCGTTGGTAGACCTGTAAAACTGATCTGAGGTGACCGCATATAGTGTGTTGGGGTCGCCAGGCTTCAGCTTGATATCTTTGATATTACCAGAAAGCATGTTCGTCCAAGTAGCCCCAGCATCTGTAGTCTTCAACACTCCCGAGCTAGTTGCCACCCAAAGTATGCTGGAATTTGAAGGATGTATGTAGATATCATTCATGGACGAAGGTGTTGTCTCAGGATTTAACCCTGTCTGACTCCAATTGGCACCGCCATCCGTAGATTTGAACACACCAGCACTGGCTGTATCACTAGCATCATCATCGCCGGTAGCTATATAAATGATGTTGGAATTAGCAGGGTCTATTGCTATACCCGAAACGCCTATTTGAGGCAAGTCATCTGTTGTCGTTGCCCAAGAGGCTCCGGCGTTCGTAGATTTCCACAATCCCCCTGCAGGAGCACCAATATACCAAGTGTTTGCATCGTTGGGATCTACAGCAATTGCATTGATTCTTGCCTGCCCCGAAGACCATGAGCCTGTATTGGTATGCGTTACAGGGCCTAATGCCTGCCAGTTGCTAAGGTCTACCGATCCCATTCCGGACTGCATCTCGTTCTTGTGCTGCCATGCCTCCCATTTATCCTTCGAAGTAGGCAGATAGCCTTCTTCGTCTGCCACCGTTTCCCAGATGTATTCCCATCGTTTAAAAGGTTTGTATCCGCTTCCTTTGGCTTTGTGGTCGCGTGTACTCCAATAGTCATTAAATGCTTTTTGGACCTCTTGAAAAGTGGGTTGGTAATTAGCGATCCTATTGCGCTTAAGCTGCTGCATCCAAGGTGCGCTCTCGTTATACTGCGCCATTGAAAAAGCACAGAAAAACAAACTGAGGAGAAGTAATGTTCTTTTCATGATCGGTTAGTAATTGAAAGGTCTTGGTTTTAAAAAGTCTATGAAGATACACAAATTTTCGAAGGTCTAGACCACTCCTTGACCTACAAGCCTACCAACCTGATAGTAGGCCAACATTTGGAAACAACCGACTCACAGATCATCGTCCATCAAAAATTAATAGATCTCCAAAACCTATTTGCATACCGAACCCAGAAATAAAATGCCATACCAATTAATTGAATCATCTATTTATTCTATATTTATTGTTAGAAAAATCGTTCAATGAAAATAGCATTTTGTTCATTAATTTTCTTGTTGTCCCTTGCTTCGTGCAAGACCCTCTTAGTTGACCAGGAATCCCAGCGTAGAGCCGATAGCCTAATGGCATTGGCCACCATTGGCGAAGGTCCGACGCACATCATGAAGAATAATTTTCAGCCCACAGCCTTTCCAAGGCTAAGATCGAAGGTGAAATTGCAAGTCGAAGAAGTGACCTTCAACAAGAAGAGCTTCCAGAACTATCTCAAAAGAAATCCTGAAAATCCTTTCGGGCTAAGCTATGTCGATTCCTTGGAAAGCAAACCAACGTTTTTAAAAATCTCAATAGCAGATAGGGTTCAGCTCATTAATGAGTTAAATGCTACTGATAACACTTCAATTGGCGACTACCTCTCCACTAGCAAGAATGCCAAAATGATCACTGCCATCAGCTGGGCTGTTGACCAAAACATGCGCAATGAGGTCCTCAATGCCGAATCTGTTTACCTATCTAACGAAAAGGGAAAGGAATATCGACTTGTCCTTCTTGATGAAAAGCATCAGGCAAAACAATTCTCGTCAAAAAAAGGAGTTGTCATTGGTTATGAGCTATCTGGCTTTTGTTGGGGTGAGAATGAAAAGCACGAAGCCAAGATCATGGGCCTCATAAAAGAAGGAAAGGCTTGCCCAGGAAAACTAAAGAAGGATGCCAGGCGTGTCGTTAAAAAAGATATTTTCGAGAGATTCTAAACCAATGAAGCATTATTTTTTCACCATAGCGGTCATAATAATTCTAATCGGATGTTCTGATGTGGTAGAGGTCGAAGACATCTCTGGCCAACGCGTAGAGTTATTGGCTCCTGCAGATAGTATCACCACCATAGACACTACCTTGGTCTTTAGATGGAGCAACCTCACCAGTGCCGATAGCTATCGTATACAAATTGCACAGCCAAATTTTGAGAATGCTGTGCAAGTGGTCATAGACTCTGTGATCACAGACTCCGCATCAACGAGTCCGAGTATAAATACAACCCTCTCACCTAACGAGTATCAATGGCGTGTAAAGGCCATGAACAGCGCCTACGAAACAGGGTATCATACACGAAGTTTTACCATAAATGAATGAGCAAGCAATTCAAGACATATCTTCTATTGGGGCTTGTGCTGGTTATTTGGGGTGTCGTCATCTATCGCTTTGTAGATGCTTTCGACCCTGAAGACCCCCAAGAAGCACAGCCTTTTGCCATTGCTGCCTTCAAACCTTTACATTCGAGCCAGATCGACACCTTTAGTATTTTTCCATTGGAGCGTGACCCGTTCTTGGGAAAGACCTATGTGAAGAAGAAGTCCTCACCGAAGAAAGTAACTCCAAAAAAGAAAAAACCTGAAAATCCGTGGCCTAATGTTATATACCGAGGACTGGTCTCGGGTAGTAGTAATATTTTCATTATCGATGTGAATGGTCGACAGTTCTTGTTCTCTCCAAAAGACACGAATGCAGAAGTCACTTTAGTGAAAGGAAGGCCTAGTGAAGTGTTGCTACAATTTGGGAAGGAGCGAAAGATCTTTTCGATCACAGAATGAACGTTTTAAGAAAGATACCAGCAGGGTCACTTCAGTTCGTGGTAATGATCTCAGCTGTCATAGCATTGCTATTGGGTGCTTTTGTATTGCTGGTCCATGCACATTCATATTTCAAAAAGCAAAGCCACCTGACCATTGAAACTGTAAAAGCGGTAGACCGTGGTTTTGACAGGCTGTTAGAAAATGGGGTTTCTAAAAATGGCCCGCGTACTTTTCAAGACACCAAAGACCCAAGAATCGACCTAACTGCTACAGAGGCACGTTGGGGAGTCTTTGAGATGTTACGTGTAGAGGCTTCACATCAAAACAAACGCTTTGGAAAAATAGCATTGGTGGGTGGCCTAAAGACGCCCGAAGAGCGAATCTCATTATACTTGCAAGACAACAGAGCTCCTTTGGTCTTAGTTGGGAATTCGAAGGTTGTCGGTGACGCCCATATACCAAGGAGTGGTGTAAAACCTGGCAACATTGCCGGAACTTCTTATTATGGCAATCGATTGATCCGTGGAAGAAGCTTTGTTAGCGAAGAAGCACTCCCAAAGATCGAAAGTGGGCTTGTGAGCCATTTAGAAAGTTTGCTAAAGAGTATTCCTGGTCAAGATGCCGAATTCATCGAGCCAGATCCAGGCGAGCCTTTCTTTCGAAGTTTTTCCGACAAGCCCGCCGAAATATACCAGACTGGCACATTGCGATTGTCAGGGCTGGCAATTCAAGGAAATGTCATTGTAAGGTCCAAGACCAAGATCATCGTAGATGCTTCCTCTAATTTGCAAGACATTCTACTGATCGCCCCCGAAGTAGTCATACGAGCTGGATCTAAAGGAAATATCCAGGTCATTGCCAGTAAGCGAGTAGAAATAGGCGAAAGCGTTCATTTGCAGTATCCTTCTGCAATTGCTGTAATTGATGAAGAGCGTGCGGTAGCGAACAACGCCAACAGCGAAAAAGTGCCCCCTGCCATTCAACTAATGAAAGACACCAAGATACAAGGGGCACTGGTCTATCTCGGACCAACTAGCTCGAATAGTTTTTCCCCTCAGGTCGTTCTAGAGGAAAAAAGCACTGTGCAAGGAGAATTATATTGCGAACAGAATCTTGAACTTAGAGGTGCTATTCATGGAAGTGCCTATGTTGGAAATCTCGTTGTTCGAGAGGCAGGTTCGATCTACCGAGATCATTTGTACAATGCGACAATAGATGCTTCAAGATTGCCCGAGAGCTTTGCCGGGCATCTGGTCAATTCAGAAGAGAAAACCATCGTACAATGGCTCTACTGAAAAAAATACAAGCTTCTACGTTAATGGAAACCTTGGTCGCCACAGTGCTGATCATGGTGATCTTCATGGTGGCCAGTCTGGTGCTCAACAATCTTTTCATGAATTCAATAAAGAATGACACGAAACAATTAATGAACAGGCTGAATGAGTTAGAGTACCTACAACAACATAAAAAAATAGCCTTACCTTATGATGAGACCTACAAGCAATGGCGCATTCAAGGCATTCGGCATGCAGAAAATGGAAAAGAGGTCGTTGCATGGTCTGCCAAGAATCAAGAAGGAAAAGTGATCGATAACACAGCTAACAGATGAAGGAGTGTCATAAGGTCCCAGCCGCTACCTTGGCTGAAGTGCTGATCGTCTTGGCCATCACCACACTTGTGGTGGGGTTGGCCTTTGCAGCCTTGAATCTCGTTCAGGGCCAGTATGGTCGTATCAAGCGAAATTTTGAGGCCTCGTTAGAGGTCCAAACGTTAGAACAACAGCTTTGGATAGACTTTCATCGCCATGCGGATATCAACTATGATGCTAGAAACGACCTTTTGGCATTTAGCAACGGGGAAGATCAAGTTACCTACCGGTTCGAAAAGGATCACATCATACGCAATGCTGATACATTGGCCGTAGAGAATGGAAGTGGCAGCTATTACCTTCTTGGGGAAAGTGTTACCTCAGGTGCTGTTGACGCTCTGAAACTGACCATCAGTAACAAAAGACAAGTGGAACTATTCGTTTTCAAGCAAAACGATGCCAAACAACGTACAGCTCATGAGCTTTCCCATCAATAAAACTTCCCAAAGGAAAACTCCAATTACCCCTAGCGCCAGGGCTACAGAAAAGGAAAGCATCCTAAAAAAGGAGATCACCCTTTTCGGCAAAGCGTTTTCTAGCAAATACAAAGAAGGGTTCTATACAGAGATGGGTGTATTGCTCCAGTCTGGAATTCATCTGAAGGATGCCTTGAAGCTGTTGGCAAGCTCGGAAAAGAAGCAATCCAACAAAGATCTTTTCAACGAGCTTTTGGACAAGGTGGTCCTGGGAAGCTCATTGTCGGACGCAATGAGATCTCGCAAGGAGTTTACAGATCACGAATTCTATTCTATAAGGATCGGGGAAGAAACAGGAACCTTGGCCAAGGTGATGCAAGAGTTAGGGGTCTTTTATGCAAGAAAGAACGAGCAGCGCAGGCATGTCACTTCTGCATTGACCTATCCCATCATCATATTGATGACCGCCTTCTTGGTGGTCGCCTTCATGCTGCGATATGTGGTGCCGATGTTCCAAGACATCTTCAAGCAGAATGGTGTCAAGTTGCCACCGATCACACGATTCATTATTGCACTTTCTGAAGTGATGCGCGAGCAATTCTGGTGGATTGCCTTCATCACATCACTGCTTATCGGTGGCATCTATCTCATTAAAAAGAAGAGGTGGTTCAAAAGAGGCAAAGACCAGTTCCTAGCAAGGTTTCCCGTATTGGGAAAGTTCATCAGAACAGTACATTTATCCCAGTTCGCACAAGCTGTTTCGTTGTTGGTCTCTGCCAAGGTCCCTATGGTGAGCAGTATTCAAATGGTGAAGAAAATGGTCAATTTCATTCCCCTACAAGAAGCCCTTGAAGATGTGGAAAATAGCCTGTTGAAAGGACGATCGTTGAGTGATAGCTTGCAAGGCCATGCCATCTTTGACGATAAAATGATCTCATTAGTAAAGGTTGCTGAAGAGACCAACCAGACCGAATTCATCTTTGAACGACTTAACGAACAATACGACCAGCAGGTACAGCAACGTTCAAAGCTGCTGTCTACAGTGCTAGAACCATTCATTATTGTCTTTATAGGTATTGTCGTCGGGGTCATTCTTATCGCCATGTACCTGCCGATGTTCGAGCTGAGCAATGTGCTAGGGTGACAATCCTACTGCACATGTTGCAGCCAGATGGTGCAGGTCAGATAGTCTCGATTTCTTCTGTAGTCTCTTTTCTTCTCGAATCGAACACTGGAAAGCTCGCCAAAACGTGTCTTCTGCTCCAACTGATGTATCAATCCTATCAATTCGTTATACCCACCTCGCAGCGTGAACTCATAGGTGTTGACCGTAAGCCCATTTCTCTCGATCACATGAGGTTCTTTGAACTCGGTGATGGATAGCCCATGCTGCGAAACATAGTTGTTTACCGCCCTTAGGATATTGGCTTGTATCGATTGCCCCTGTATCTGGTATTTTCCCAGTACTTCGTCATAGTAAGCTTCGCGCTGACGAAGACTGGCAAGTTTTCTAGGAATGTCCTTCAAGAGTTCCTGCTCGGCCTTCAATCGCTTCAACTCTTCTCGTTTCTCAAGGGTCTCTGAGATGGCAAACTGATAGCCGAAGACCAACAGCAGGACAAATCCGACGATGAGCAGTATGTTCTTCTGTCTGTCAGTCATCTGTCAAGGTCAGCTTCAGTTCAAAATCGATCTTGCTTCCTTTTCCCTGGCCATATGAGCGTATCTCTACATGCCGTGTCATAGGGAGTTCCTCTAGTTTCGAGAACCATTCATGATAGGCTTCCACATTATCATGGCTGCCTTGGATGAGCAATATGTTCTCCTCCAAGAAAATGGGCTCATCCGCTTTTACTCGCTTCGCGATAGGTTGGTACTCTAGTCGTGATAGGCTTAACGATCTTGGGATGATCCTACTTACCTGATCCAGGAAATAGGAACTCTTCGAGGCACTGGCACTTTGAAGGTCTGTGGCCATTTTTTGCTTTCGCTCTACGGCTATGTTCAATGCTAGCAGTCGTGCCTTGTTATCCTTATTTACTTGAGCAGCCTCTGCCAAGGTTTGTACTTGTTTGTTATAGTTGCTGAAAAACAGGAAGTTCAACAGGAAGGTTGCCAGCAGAAATAGGATCCCAAAACGTGAGAATTGCTCGAAGAACCTCTTCTCCGTATATGCTTTCTCAAGGTTTTCTATTCTTGACGCTACATTATTCTGAGTCGTGATTCCTTGAAAATAATTCAGTACGGAAGCAAAGGGCAACAACAGATCTCCATCAAGGCTCAGATCTGAAGACAATTGATGAGAAGTTAACGTCCCCTCGCCTTCGCCCAGCCTTACGCTTGCAAGTACGCCATTTTCTATAATATAGCTGTTCGTCGAAGACCGTACTTGTTTGGTAGCAAGGCTTCCTGCAAGATTGTTCAAGGATAGTCCGCCTATAGAGAAGCCAACGATTCGGATACCTTTCTCTTGGTATTGCGCAATTAGGTCATCTGCATGTTCCTTCCTGATAAGAGATACCAACTGATAATCTTCTCCCTCCAAGATCTCATAGTAAAAGTCATCGGTCCGTACACTGGGAAAGACTTTACTAATTGCTTTCTCAGCATCATCTTGCTTGGGTGAAACTTGCTTGGTGACTACCTTTTCATTGTGGATGGCCAGCCAAAGGTGCTGCTTTTTGGGATGTTGTTCTGCCAGCTCCTCGATAGAGCTGTAACGGTAGCTTTCCTTTAGGTCAATACCAGACTTATTTCTTTCTACTAGTACGGCATTGATATATCCTCCCTGATCGGTTGAATTGTGCTCGATCCCACAGAAAGTAGCCCCGTAGCGAAGATATGAGTTCAGCCGCTCTAGCATAACGTCAGTTGATGACCGTAGGTTTTATAAGTACGGTGAGCTTTCGTTTAGAGTCTTGGCGATTCCTTCTGCTGAACAGCCATTTGATCACCGGGATCCTTGACAGTATAGGAACTCCTGAACCACTATCGTTGCGTATCTTCTCTTCCAATCCGCCAAGCACAACAATGTCTTTGTTGTCAACACTGATGATAGAGCTGAACTCCCTAGAATTGATTCCTGGAGGAGCGTTCTCATCGATACGCTCTCCATTGAAATCTGATTGAATGACAAAGATGTCCAATGTAACTTTGCCGTCTCCTGATACCAGGGGCTTGATGGTCAATCCCAATTCTGCATCAATGGGGACATAATTCACATTGGACTCGATCACAGGGTTGTTAGCCCCAATGGTAAAATTCTGGGTGATGGCATAATAGGTGGTTTCGCCATTAGAGAAGGTGGCTCTATGACCATTCAAAGTGGCTAGCTTGGGCGTAGACCGTACCTTGACAATACCATTGGATTCCATGGCCTTGATGCGGGCAAAGAAGTTGGGCACCAATTGTATGGAACTAAATCCATCAATACCCCCGATCACTTTATTTAATGTCTCTGCGCCCAAAGTAAAGTCTGTGGTTGGGAATAGGTCTCCACCATCCTCAACAGGCTCGTCCCCGATACCCCATTCCACACCCGTGTCTACGGTTGCAGAACGATTGATCTCTAAGATCATCACCTCGATCAATACGACGGGAACAGGCTTGTCGATATGTTGAACAAAACTCCTGAAACGCTCTATCGATTGGCTCGGGCCTTGTACCACAAAGTTGTTCAGCTCAAAATCGGTCTTGATGTCCAAGCCTTGTAACAATTCATCAGGTATCAACTCCAGTAGTGAACTTCCTTGCGAAGATGCTCCGCCTCCAGAACTCAACCGATTGTTGCCACGATTGTTGAATGAACCACCTCGATTGAAGTCACTTCTATTATTTATCGAGGAAGTATTGTTCTGGAATCCTTGGTTGGTCAAGCTAGAATTGAAACTTCCCCCTGTGTTGAACGAATTCCTCCCTACACTTCTACCCGTGCCTGTTGAAGGGTCTGCTAAGATCTCGATAGAACGGTGTAACAGCGGAATTACCTCTACACTCTTCACCGTGAGTTGTGAGGCCTTTCCGAAATAATAGATGTTGTACTCCTTTTTAAAAGTAAGATCTGAGCTCGCTGTTGTAGGTGTGCTCTGATTGTTCTGCTGACCATTGGAAGGTCTGACAGAAGCTGTTCCACGTGCCTCGAACAATTTTACCAACAAGGTGTCAAAGCCTATCTCTTTCGCTTTTAATGTGGCAGTTCCTGCCTCTAAAAGTGGTGACGCTGTGAAGATATCGATATCCAGTTCTGTACCAATGTCGTTGATGATACTTTCTATGGGTGTATTCACGAAGTCTACTTCCAGCAGTTTGCTTTCCTTGTCCAAGACCTTGAAGAAGAAGTTAGACATGCGACTTCGTTGAGGGCGTTGTCCCTGTTGGGAAGGCTGACTCGAGTTGTTTCCTTGGCTAACAGAATTCGTTCTTTCAAAGAGGTAGAAACCATCCCTGGAACGTTGATGGTCCAGGTTGTTCGACACCGCCAGATTCTCCATGGCCCTGTCAAAAGGCACATCCCTTAAGTAGAGCGTCAAGGGAATATTCTCCATCCCCGTAGACCACAGCAGATTCTTTCCAGAAGTGTCCATGATGGCACGAAAGGCCTTTTGCAAGGGATCTCCCTGAAGGTCTAAGGTGATGGTCTGGCTTTGCGGGTCAAAACGCACTTGGATCTCTTTTTCTTTGGGTATTTCAGGTGGTTTTTGGTATTTGCTGATCGAAAGGATGTTGCCAATAAACTCGATATCCAGGTCATATTCTTTACAGAGAAACAACAACAGGTTGGCCACCGTGACATTTGAGAAGTTATTTACAATGGAAATGCTATTGAGCTCGGGCGATACGTTGATGTTTACCTTGTGCACCTTAGAGGTGGCCAACAACAGATTGGTCAGCGTTGTATTCTGTATGTTGATGTTGAGCGACTCCGTGAGACCCGTTGTGTCTACAGAAAGTGCTTCGAGTTGGTTCTCAATGGTCGTAAATCTCCTTTCGTCATTGTCTTGGGCCCAGAGTAACTGTGCCATAAAGATCAACAGAAAGGCAAAAAGGTGATTTTTGCCAGTCATATCATTCTGTTTGCTTTGCTATAATAGCATTCAATTTTTTCTCTAAAGAGAGAATCTTGTTTTCTTGCTGAAGCAGTTTTTCATTCTCAGTTTCCAGTTGCTTGATCCGCTTTTCTTGCTCAATGGTATACAAGGTGAGCTCTTCGATCTTTTGAAGTAGCTTGGAGTCCATCTCCCCCAACAAGATGCCATTTTCGGCAACCTCTTTGGCGGAAGGAATGTCCTTGAGATGTCCTTTGTCTTTGATGTGTCGTTCTACTTCTTCAAGCGTAGGCAAGTCATAGTGCTTCTCGAAGACGAAGTCGCTCCATCCGGTCTCCACCTTTACCTCTTCGGCACGTATCTTACCTTTAACAGCCAGCTTCCAGGAGCCTGGATTGGTCGTGCCGATGCCAAGATTACCGTTCTGGTGCACAAAAAGATGAGTAGCATCGGGCGCACCGCCTCCATTTATTATCAGGCCTGTTAATGAAGTATGCTTTATTGCAGCATTTGTGTATCCTCCTCTATGAAAGGATAATACGACGTCTCCAGCATCTGAGTTCGACAACTCTAAAGTATGTTTGCCAACCTGCCAATGACTACCACTATTAACAATGCCTATATCCCCGTGAACACTGGCCGTACCCACGACTTTTAGTTTTTCATCAGGATTACCAGTACCTATACCCACATTACCAGACGTTCCACTCATAACCATCATGTTGTTTGGACTGCCAGCCCTAAAGTGTAGATGTTTACCAGCACCTATTGTGCCTAAATACAAATCGGTATTTTTAGCAGCGATCTCATTATAGTCTAACCCTAAGCCTGTGGTTGTATTCCCTACAAGAATTGTTGCGTTGGCCAAGTTGTTCCAGCCTATAGTTTGATCGTGTGCAACGTTTAGCCTTGCTGATGGATTATTGGTACCAATGCCCATATTGCCATTGGGAGTGAGGGTGGCTAATACATCAGCACCTTTGTTAAAGAAATAGATATTACCAATGGTTTTCTCAACGCTTCCTATATACAGATGATTGGATGAGTTTAGCCCAAAGGCCCTAGAGAAGTCAGTCTCACCATTTTTTTGGATTCTGACATAATCTGTTGAGTTAGACAAATCTACGTTTTGGGCCATTAAGGTTGTGGCAAACCCAACCAAAATATACATCAAAATTGCTGTTCTCATGGTGGTTTATTGGTTTAAGAGTTCTTATTGCTATCAATACCTAGTTGACGTCTATAAATTTTTCAAGTTAACAATGCATACACCTCTTCTACAGAGGTATCGCCTTGCATTACCATTCGTAACGCATTCTCTTGAAGTGTTTTTATGTTCTTCTCTTTTAAATGTTCCGAAATATCCAATTTGTTATCCCGAATCAGTTGAATAAGCTCCTTATCTATGGGAATGATCTCATAGATGGCCTTTCTACCTTCATAACCCGTATGATAACATTTGGTGCAGCCTACAGCTTTATAGACTTTGTCTAGTTTCTCTGGTGGCTGGAATCCTTCGGGGAACTTCACATCACCAATGCTCACTTCCTGCTTGCAATCCTTACAAAGCAGTCGCACCAGTCGTTGGGCGACGCTCATGTTCAAGGTAGAGGCGATCAAAAAGGAAGGAATGTCCATGTCTACCAATCGCGATATGGTTGCCCAGGCAGAGTTGGTGTGTATGGTAGAAAGTACCAGATGACCTGTTAACGCTGCTCTGATAGCCATATTGGCCGTTTTGGTGTCACGGACCTCTCCTACCATGATCACATCAGGGTCTTGGCGTAGAAAGGTACGCATGGCTGAAGCAAAGTCTAAGCCAATGCTTTCACGTAACTGCACTTGGTTGATGCCCTCTAACGTATATTCAATAGGG
>JANQRC010000070.1 GCA_028284745.1 Flavobacteriaceae bacterium | reverse complement strand
CGGAGTTTCACTACTGCTTTCAGAGGAAGGCATGTTTTCCTTAATCATACCCTTCGAAGAAGAAGAAAAGGTCATAGCAATTGCCGCTGAGGTTCAACTCTTCCCAAAGAGCATCACAAGAGTACGCGGCAATGCGACTTCAGCAGTAAAGCGAAGTCTACTTACTTTTTCATTTCAAGAAGCAAGCGCAGAAGAAGATGAATTGACCATCGAAGTCGAACGTCATCAATACACTTCCGAATATATAGCCCTAACTAAGGACTTCTATTTAAAAATGCAACAATCGCTCATTGTATTGTTATATTTCTTTATCTACCTTTGAGGAAAATTATTCCCGATGAAGCCAGACCTCTTTGAAGCACCCGATTATTACGATCTTGACGAGTTACTTTCCGACGAGCATAAGCTAGTGCGCGATGCAGCGCGAAGCTGGGTAAAACGCGAAGTTTCCCCTATCATTGAGGAGTACGCGCAACGTGCAGAGTTTCCCAACCAGATCATCAACGGGCTGGCAGAGGTCGGTGCTTTCGGGCCCTATATTCCAGAAGAATATGGAGGCGCTGGCCTAGACCAGATCAGCTACGGATTGATCATGCAAGAGATAGAGCGTGGTGACAGCGGCGTACGCTCTACCGCATCGGTACAGTCATCTTTGGTCATGTATCCCATTTGGAAATATGGAACCGAAGCGCAACGCCAAAAGTATCTTCCGAAGCTGGCTTCAGGCGAATACATGGGTTGCTTCGGATTGACTGAGCCTGACTTTGGCTCTAACCCTGGTGGCATGATCACCAGCTTCAAAGATAAAGGAGACCATTACTTGCTCAACGGAGCCAAGCTTTGGATCTCTAATGCTCCTTTTGCTCGAATTGCCGTGGTCTGGGCCAAAGATGAAAATGGTCGTATCCATGGATTGATCGTAGAACGGGGCATGGAAGGTTTCACTACTCCGGAAACACACAACAAATGGTCGCTCCGTGCCTCTGCTACTGGTGAGTTGATCTTTGATAACGTAAAAGTTCCTAAGGAAAACCTGCTTCCTGGAAAAAGTGGACTAGGGGCGCCTCTTGGGTGTCTAGACTCGGCACGTTATGGCATTGCTTGGGGTGCGATCGGAGCAGCTATGGATTGTTATGACACTGCATTGAGGTATGCCAAAGAGCGTATTCAGTTTGACAAGCCCATTGCGGCTACACAGCTTCAACAAAAGAAATTGGCCGAGATGATCACAGAAATCACCAAAGCGCAATTATTAGCATGGCGTTTAGGTGTGTTGAGAGAAGAAGGCAAAGCCACTTCGGCACAGATATCAATGGCCAAGCGCAATAATGTAGACATGGCCATTAAGATTGCCCGTGAGGCACGTCAGGTATTAGGCGGAATGGGGATCACTGGCGAATACAGCATCATGCGTCACATGATGAACCTAGAAAGTGTCATCACCTACGAAGGCACACACGACATTCACCTATTGATCACTGGCATGGACATCACCGGCCATGCTGCTTTCAAATAAAAATTACTCGATCACGGTATGCCCATCGTAGATCTTGGATATCATGTACGCCAATACGAACATGATAGATGCTTTCATTAAAAATGCCGTAGAGAAAAAGTTGACCGATGGCACCCTGCCTAACTCTATAAAGCTCATTGCAAAGTCGAAAACTATGAGCAGGATCAGGGTCATGAAGATTCTAAGCGCGTTGATCACTTTAAGCCCTTGTTTTTGACTCACAAGTGTTTCTATTCTATCCTTTTTTCTGTTTGACATCGCTACTGTTTTTGGTTATCATCTATCTTGATAACTCAAAAAAGATGCCTTTGTTATAGCAGAAAATCTAAAGGTTTCTTAAAATTGGGCAAGGATCCTCAAGTTGAGAAAGTTGTTGCCTCGATCTATTGGACTATGGTTCGCAAAACTTCCAGATCGCTAGCCAAAAGAAAATCAGAGTTTGTCAACTCTGGTTTCATCTAGCATGATGCGGCGATCATCGACTAATAATGGCTCAGAAAGGTTTGAGCTCATAATGATCTATAGGTGTAATTTCAATTTCTTATACAACAGCCCAATGGCAATGGCAAGACCGAAGCTAGTCAATGTTCCAATTAGAATGTACTCTGTGAGTTTTCTGTTTCTTGCTTCTGAAATGTCACTAAACCTAAACACAGACTTTGCAGCAATCAGTATACCTATTGCGCTCCATTGATTCAATATAATGAAACCAAAAACGAATAGGCGTTCTAAGATCCCAATATACTTGCCAGCACTATCCAACGACCCCTCTGAATCGTTCCCTTCTATTACCCACTTACTCATGAGTATCTTCATAACAATGGCCGACACAAAGGTTACTGAAAGTGTTGCCAAGATCAATAATAGTGACTCTGTTGAGTATATGGCTTTCAATTCTATTGTATAAGGTGTATCTATATGAACAATGATGCCAATTATCGCCAGATGTAATAGTTGATCTAGGGCGAATAAGAGTCTAGAGTTGATCTTTTCCTGGAGATTTAACTTTATCAGGTCAATTGTCAAATGACTCAACACAATGATCAGCATGGACCACCAATACGACCAGTCGAACTCTAGTAGTATTAGCAGTGATGACAAATGAACTAAGCCATGTAGGTAAAAATACTTTGACTTGTGTTTTTCGTCCTTCTTATCCTCCACCCAACGGTTTGGCTGTAAAACGAAATCACCTATTATGTGTGCTATCAATAGCTTTATTGTCAGGTCTATCATAATTCTGAAATTAATTTTTCATAATATTCATTCATGCTCATGATTTCTTCATAACCGCCTCTTGCAAGAGCTGCGCTGACACTACTTTGAGTTTTTCTCAACGTCGCCGCCAGTCTCATTTGATTCATCTCAGGATATTCTATTGCTAATTCAATAGTGCTAGAAACCGCAATTGTCCAGTTGTCCATTGTTAGAAGCGATAATCTGAGCATTGTATTCAGCACTTCATTAATTCCCTCATCATCTGTCTTTATTGCTAAGGAGTGTTTTTTTAATTCTTCAAAGCATTCTCCTGAATTGACATATGCTGTTCCGTTCGATTCTGTTATCTTCTGTGTGCTATAGCTTTCTTCTCCAACACCTATCGCCATCCTGACATCATAATCCCTGGTCTGTCTGATCACTGACTTTATATGGATTGCAGCAAGCAGTGCCCTTTTTGGGTCCACTGACAACTGAAAGCTATCCCCCCTATAGATCTCCCATTGCTTAGGTTCCTTACCGTATTTGTTAAGAGTTGTCTTCAGTGGTTTAATCCAGTTATCGACCTCGCCTCTTCTTGAATTGATTATATCTCCCGTGATGACAGCTATCATTTTTTATTTTTTTC
This sequence comes from Flavobacteriaceae bacterium, assembly GCA_028284745.1. GTDB lineage: Bacteria > Bacteroidota > Bacteroidia > Flavobacteriales > Flavobacteriaceae > JANQRC01. Next base: position 586 of record JANQRC010000070.1, on the reverse strand, counting down.
AAATATATCGTCTAAATACCCGATATACAAAAATATCGCCTTAAAACACGATAATTGAAAATATCGCCTCTGAAGTCGATAATTGAAAATATCGCCTTAAAACACGATAATATTTCCCGATCGATTGCAGCTACAGAATTGTGAAGGCAACAATATTGAGAATAAAATTGTTCTCGCATGCCTTTGATGCTCGTTAAAACTATAGAAGTTTGCCTCAGGCATGTACTTTGAATTCACACACATGCCAGTTCGATATGGCACCATTAAATCTAATAGGCATCTGGAGATAGCTTGGATGCGAGTCCCGAATACGTCATCTCTAGCATAGAAAACCAATTCTAAAAGAATTGATTTTTATTATGCAAAGTTTCTTCACCTTAGTGAGCCGGGTTCACTTCCATGCAATAAAAAAACCAAAGCGCTTTGCTTTGGTTTTCTATTCATCTGTACTCGAGGCGGGACTTGAACCCGCACGGCCTTTCAGGCCATTGGATTTTAAGTCCAACGTGCCTACCAATTCCACCACTCGAGCAAACCATAAAAAAACCTCCGTCGCTGGGCTTCGGAGGTTCGTGGAGCGAAAGAC
>JANQRC010000064.1 GCA_028284745.1 Flavobacteriaceae bacterium | reverse complement strand
GATATTTTCCTGTGACAGAGTCCGGTTTTTTCACTAGCTCTTCAGGAGTGCCGAAAGCTACTAGATCACCACCTAGCTCGCCACCTTCGGGACCAAGGTCAATGATATGGTCTGCACATTTGATCAACTCCAGATTGTGCTCCACTACCACGATAGAATGCCCTTTGTCTAACAATGCTTCAAACGACTTGAGCAGTTTTTTGATGTCGTGAAAGTGAAGGCCTGTAGTTGGCTCATCAAAGATGAAAAGCGTCTTTTGTGAAGAGCTTCCTTTGCCGAGAAACGATGCGAGCTTGATACGCTGGGCTTCACCTCCCGAAAGGGTGGAAGAGGACTGCCCAAGTGTTACATAGCCAAGTCCCACATCTTGTAATGGCTGAAGTTTGTTGGCTACCTTTTTTATATCATTTTCGGCAAAGAAGGTGATCGCGTCATCAATTGTCATGTTCAATACATCGTCGATATTCTTGTCTGCCACAGTAACTTCTAGGACTTCCTTTTTGAAGCGCTTTCCGGCACATGTCTCACATTCTAGATGTACATCTGCCATGAATTGCATTTCTATGGTCACTTCACCTTCGCCCTTACAAGTCTCACAGCGCCCGCCGTCTACATTGAACGAGAAATGCTTTGCCTGATAGTTGCGGATCTTTGAAAGTTTTTGCGAAGCAAATAGGTTACGTACATCGTCATACGCTTTGATGTAGGTAACAGGATTTGAGCGTGATGAGCGTCCGATCGGGTTTTGGTCTACGAACTCTACAGCTTCTACAGCATCATACTTTCCGTCAATTTTTGTGAACTGCCCGGCTTTTTCGCCATATCCCCCGGTTTCCTTTAATATCGATGGGTAGAGCAGTCTTTTGACCAGTGTACTTTTTCCACTTCCCGAAACACCGGTTACCACGGTAAGCATGTTCAACGGAAAACGCACATCGACATTCTTCAAGTTGTTCTCGCGAGCACCGATGATCTCGATGTAGTTCTTGGACGTTCTCCGCTTTTTTGGTACTTCGATCTCCTTTTCACCACTTAAATAATTGGCGGTCAACGTATTTTCGTTAAGGATATCTTCATACTGCCCAACTGCTACGATCTTACCGCCTAAGGTGCCTGCTTCTGGACCGATGTCAATGATCTCGTCAGAGGCCTGCATGATGTCTTCGTCATGCTCTACCACGATGACGGTATTGCCGAGATCTCTAAGCGATTTGAGTACACCGACAAGCCTTTCGGTATCTTTGGGGTGCAGGCCAATACTGGGCTCGTCTAGTATGTACATGGACCCCACCAAACTACTTCCCAGCGAGGTCGCCAGGTTGATGCGTTGCGACTCCCCACCAGAAAGTGTATTCGATTTCCTGTTGAGTGTGAGATAATCAAGGCCTACATTCGAAAGAAAGAGCAATCTGTTGTTGATCTCCTTGAGCAATCGTTTTGCAACTTTTTCGTCGTATTCTGAAAGCTGAAGCGCTTCAAAGAATACCTTTAGTTTTCTGATCGGAAGATCCACCAGGTCCATAATGGTCTTGTCGGCGACCTTTACATGCGAAGCTTCGTTGCGCAAGCGTTTCCCATGACACTCATTGCATCTGGTCTTTCCACGATAGCGGGAGAGCATCACTCGATTTTGGATCTTATAACTTTTTTCCTCTAAGAATTTGAAGAAGTCATTCAACCCATGAAAGTAGCGGTTCCCTTCCCAGACCAGTTGTTTCTGCTCTTCAGAAAGCTCGAAGTAGGGCTTGTGTATCGGGAGATCGAAGTGATGAGAATGATTCACCAATTGGTCTCGATAAGAACTCATGCTCTCGCCACGCCATGGCATGATGGCATTCTCGTAAATGGATAGTCCTGTGTTTGGGATCACTAGCTCTTCATCGATACCGATGACATCCCCATAACCTTCACACTTGGGACATGCCCCGTACGGATTGTTAAAGCTGAAGAGATGCACATTTGGTTCAAGGAATTGCATACCATCCAATTCAAACTTGTTGCTGAAAAAGGTTTGTTCTTGTGAGGATAGCTCCTCAATGATGCAAGTTCCCTTTCCTTCAAAGAAAGCAGTATCTATGGCATCTCCCAAGCGATTATAAAAATCTTCGTCATGCTGTACCACGATACGGTCCACTACGAGATAAAAGTCGTGGTCGATCTCTTCGGTGATCTCATCGATGCGAACTATTTCGCCTTTGTATTTTATACGTGCATACCCTTGTTGGGCCAAGATCTTAATGGCGTGATAGGTACTTCGGTCGTCTGGTATGTGTACTGGGGAAAGTAATGATAACTTGGCACGTTCTTCAAATTGCCTCACAAAATCCAACACATCGGTCACCGTATGCTTCTTTACCTCGTTGCCCGAAATAGGAGAGTAGGTTTTGCCAATGCGTGCAAAGAGTAATTTTAAGTAATCGTATATCTCCGTGGTGGTACCAACGGTAGAGCGAGGATTGGTAGAGTTTACTTTCTGTTCAATGGCAATGGCAGGAGCGATCCCTCTTATATAGTCTACCTTTGGTTTATCCAGTCTTCCCAAGAACTGACGTGCATACGAAGAGAGACTCTCCACATAGCGTCGTTGCCCTTCGGCATAAAGCGTATCGAATGCCAAGCTAGACTTCCCAGAACCGGAGAGCCCAGTTATCACGACCAATTTGTTCCTGGGGATGGCAACATCTATATCTTTCAGATTGTGCAATTTGGCGCCTTTGATCAAGATGTATTGCCTGGGATCTAATGTAGAGATGTCCTGAATCATTTGTGATGAAAAAACAAAGGCACAAAGATACGATTTATAAAGAGCATTTTTAACGATCGCTACACATCACTTTTTTGAATGTTCACAAAATAAATTTGCATTTTACTCAGGTTTGTATTTATATTTGGCACAATTCACGATCCTAAAAGCGAGCACGCCTATACCACAATTTTACACTAAAAGAAGTTAAGTTTATCTGAGCCCCAGAGATACATTAACCTAAAATTGTTGGTATGGAACAACTTCAGGACTCGCAGTTAGTGCGTAACTACATAGCTGGAAATGAACAAGCGCTAGAAGCCCTCATCTATCGTCACAAGCAGCGCGTGTACAGCTTTATCTATTCAAAAGTTTTGGATAGAGACGTCACAGAAGACATCTTTCAGGATACATTCATAAAAGTGATAAGAACCTTGAAGAGAGGCAGATACAATGAAGAAGGGAAGTTCTTGCCCTGGGTAATGCGGATCTCTCATAATCTGGTGATCGACCACTTTAGAAGAAACACGCGCATGCCGAAGTTTGAAGAGCGTGACGATTTCAGCATATTCTCTGTGCTGGGAGATTCTTCGCTGAATGCAGAGCGCAAAATGATCAAGGCCCAAGTGGAAGAAGATGTCAAAGAATTGATCAACGAACTTCCGAGCGATCAGCGCGATGTGTTAGTGATGCGCATATACAAGGACATGAGTTTCAAGGAGATCGCAGAGCAAACAGATGTCAGCATCAATACGGCTCTTGGTAGAATGCGCTACGCGTTGATCAATTTGCGCAAGCTTGTAGAAAAGCACAATATTATTTTAACAGAATGATGCAATAAACAAAACCTTGCCACGTTGTCTTAATAACAAAACGTTAAAACAATAGTATGGCAAACGTCTACTCTGAGCAACTTTCTGACCAAAAATTAGGACCGAAAGATGAAACGATATCTTTCTTGCTCAATTATTCAAAGGCTTTAAGTGTTATTAATTGCGAACGACTCCAACTCGAGTCAATTTTAAACTAAATTTTGTTCAAACCCCGTTTCAGCGGGGTTTTCTACTTTTTAGATACTCATGGATCACACTTTTTCTTCCAATGGTCTTTGTAATGATGTCTTTTTCTAGGTCCCAGCCACGCGCAGGACTGTATTCACGGCCGTAATAGATGATCTGAAGATGTAGCTTGTTCCATTTTTCCTTTGGAAAGAGTCGCTTCGCATCTTTCTCGGTCCGTGTAACATTCTTTCCATTGGAAAGGTTCCAGCGATACATCAATCGATGAATATGTGTGTCAACGGGAAATGAAGGAACACCAAAAGCCTGGGCCATGACAACGCTGGCCGTTTTGTGGCCAACAGCAGGGAGCGATTCCAGTGCTTCAAGATCAGCAGGCACCTTACCATTGTATTTGTCGATCAAAATATGCGAAAGTTCATAGATGCCTTTCGATTTCATAGGCGAAAGCCCGACTGGCTTGATGACCTCCCTTATTTCTTCCTGAGATAGCTTTGCCATCTTATATGGGTCATCGGCTCTTTCAAAAAGCAACGGAGTGATCTGATTTACCCGTGCATCGGTGCTCTGTGCCGACATCAATACTGCGATCAGCAAAGTATAAGGATCCGTATGGTCTAGCGGGATCGGTGTTTTTGGATATAGCTTCTCAAGCGTGTCAATTACGAATTGTACCTTTTCTGCTTTGGTCATTTCTGCGTATTTTTGATAGTTCAAAAATAAAGATCATTTGCTATGAAAACATTGAAAACAGGAGATAAAGTTCCTGCCTTTACGGCCGTAGACCAAGATGGCAACGAAATTAGATTGAGTGATTATGAGGGAAAGAAACTGGTCGTGTTCTTTTACCCTAAGGCCAGTACACCTGGTTGCACTGCCGAGGCATGCAACCTCCGTGACCACTATGCAGCGCTACAAGATGCTGGGTATTCACTTTTGGGAGTGAGTGCTGACAGTCAGAAGCGACAAAAGAACTTTCAGACCAAATATGAATTTCCCTTTCCGTTGTTGGCAGACGAAGACCGCACAGTGATCAACTCCTTTGGGGTTTGGGGGCCTAAAAAGTTCATGGGAAGAGAATTTGACGGGATTCATCGAAAAACGTTCATTGTTGATGAATCTGGAGTTGTTGAGCGAGTGATAGACAAGGTGAAGACCAAGGACCACGCAGCTCAAATACTATAAAGAAAAGAAAATCCCGCTCAAAGGCGGGATTTTTATTGAAGCTTGGTAAAACTTCCACCATGGATGGAAGCCTGCCCCCTGGTCTTACCGTCTTTTAGTTGAATTCTAACCTCATTGACGCTACAGCACCCCTAGCCCTCAAAGGGGACAGTTGATCCACCTGGATTTATCCCTTGAAGCAGAAGAGGGTGTTCATTGAAAACTCTTCTAGAGTTCGATCAAAGCCTCCACTTTTAGTGATGGATAATTTTACTAAGCTTTAGCAGCGGCTTTTTCTTTGGTCTTCTTCTTTTCGGTGGGACAGCCAAACAACCCTTTCTCCTTGATCAATTCTGCAATTCCGTTTGGTACCATTTCTTCCCAACCATCTTCGCCTTCAGAGATCTTTCGTAGGATCTCTCTGCTAAAGATGTGAAGGATGTCAGGATCGTAATCAAAGATGTCTACTACCTTGCCATTGTATTTAAAGAACTTGTACAACTCCTTCATACGTGGATGCACCTTTAGGTTGTTGCTGGTCATGAGTTGACCCGTCTCCTCGTTCTTCATCGGATATAGGTACACCTTCAAGTCCTTGTAGAACAATTTCCCGAAAGCTTCCAAGATACCCCCACTCAGATGACGATAGTACTTCTCATCGAAGATATCGATGAAATTGTTCACGCCCATGGTCAAGGCCATGCGTTCTTTCGAATAATTAGAGAAGTAATCGACCAGTCTGTAATACTCTTTGAAGTTTGAGATCATCACTGTTTGTCCAAGAGAGCATAACAGGTCTGCGCGATCTAAGAAATCCTGTTCGTCAATTTCACCCTCGGCACGCAGGTTAGATAGTGTGATCTCGAAGAGAGTAACCGCCTTTTCTTCTTCTACCTTGGTCTCCCGGATGAAGTTTTCATACGATTTTTCGAACATGTCCATGTTCACCTTGGTCACAGGGCGAAAACTTCCTCGGAGTGTGAGAATGTTCTTCTTGTACAAAATTCTTGCAGGGAGAATATTATTGCCATCCGAACCAAAGATGACGGCCTGGGTCATGCCGTTACGCACGAGTTGAAGGCTCATCAATCGGTTGTCTACGTCTTTGAAGATAGGGCCGGAGAAGTTGATAGTGTCTATCTCGATCATATCCTTGTCGATATGGTCGTAGAGGTACTGTAATAGTTTCTTAGGCTGGTCGTGCTTGTAAAATGCGCCATAGATGAGGTTTACGCCCATTTTGCCCAAGGTTTCTTGCTGTAGTCTTGCTTCTATTTGATGAAAGCGGACATGCAAGATGACCTCATTGTATTCTTCTTGCTCTGGGTCTAGCTGAAAACGGATTCCTATCCAGCCATGGCCTTTGTACTTCTTGGCAAAGTCTATGGTGGCCACGGTATTGGCATACGCAAAGAACATCTTTTCTGGATGTTTCTCTCGTGAGATACGGTCCTCGATCAGTTTGGTCTCATGAGCCAGCATTTTTCGAAGTCTCGCTTCAGTGACATAGCGACGGTCATTTTCGATACCATAGATCGCATCACTGAAGTCTTTGTCGTAGGCACTCATGGTCTTGGCTACCGTGCCAGAAGCACCGCCAGCTCTAAAGAAATGTCTTGCAACTTCTTGTCCGGCACCGATCTCCGCAAATGTTCCGTAGATGTGTTGGTTGAGATTTATGCGAAGTGCCTTCGCATCTATGGAAGGGATATTCTCAAACTCTTTGTCGCCTTTCAGGGTAATGCCCATAACTGTACTGTTCGATTTGTAACAAAGTTAATAAAATCGCGCATCTGCCTTATAAATAAATCATAAATTTGATCGAAGAAAGCTGCACTTTGAAGATCACATTCTTGGGTACGGGCACATCGCAAGGAATTCCAGTTATTGGAAGCAGGCATCCTGTGTGCCTTAGCGATGATGTACGTGACAAGCGGTTGCGAGTTTCTGTCATGGTAGAATGGGACCACCACTGTTATGTGGTAGATTGTGGTCCTGATTTTCGACAGCAGATGTTGACCAGTGAAGTACAACGTATAGACGGAATCCTCTTCACGCATGAACATGCTGATCATGTAGCGGGTTTGGATGACATACGGCCCTTCTTTTTCCGGCAGGGTGATATCTCTATCTATGCGCACAAGCGTGTGCTAGATACGCTAAAGAGGCGTTTCGACTATATATTTGTTCAAGAAGGAAAATATCCAGGTGCACCTTCTGTAAGACCGAATGAAGTAATAAATGGCCAACCTATTAAGCTGAAAGGATTGGATGTGATTCCCATCAATGCCTTTCACAACCGTTTGCAAGTATTTGGTTTTCGTTTTGGGGATCTCGCATACTTGACCGACGTAAAGACCGTACCAGAAGAAGAAATGGAAAAGCTAAGAGGATTGAGGGTCTTGGTGGTGAATGCCCTACGAGAAGAGCCACACCATTCACATCTCAATCTTGAAGAAGCCTTGGCATTTGTTGAAGCACTTCAACCAGAACGAGCGTACTTTACACATATTAGCCATTTGCTGGGCTTTCATGCCGAAGTAGCCAAAAAGTTACCAGAAAATGTGTTTTTGGCCTATGATAATTTGAAGATAGAGCTATGATCATTGTCATTTCGACCATGGGGAGAAATCCATCGGGTCATTCTGCCGAGATTTCTCGCTAAAAGCTCGAAATGACCGATATAGATGAATTTAGATAATCAACGAAAATAATCTGACTGCTATGAAAAGTAGAATTTTTATGTACCTGTTTCTCTTTACATTGCTTTTGGTGTTGTTTCAGTATACAAATAACAAGAATGTCTACGAAGACCAGAGCAAACGTATCGCAGACCTTCGCGAGAAGGTAGAGGCCCAAGAAAGATCTATCCAAGCGTTACAACAGGCAAATGATGACCTTCAATACTTTTCGTTAGAGACCAATGAAGAATCCTATTCGTATTTTGATGACTTGGAACTAGGCGATGACCTTCCTACCTTTTTAAAAGACGCCATCTACGAACAGAATGCAGTGAAGGGCAACAACCCCTTGGTGCCTTACGAGAGCTTCAGGGATGGCTTTAAAGTGAACAAGATAAAGTTGCTGAACCACCGCTGGATGATCGCTGACTTTTCTGATGGTGACAAATGGGGCGAATTGATCATCAAATATTTTGTCAACGACGACAAGTCGATGGACGTTGAGGTGGTGGAATATTTGTTGTATCCTTAGATTTCGGTTATCAGTTTTCGGTCTTCGGTTGTCCGAAGGTTTAGAGCATAAAAAAGTACTGTTCCTTGTTTGAATTGACTGTTAGATGATAACATCTACAATCTCTGTTCTAACCACCTTTTAAAAGAATAGAAATTCTGTGGCTCCACACCATGACCAACCGGAAACTCTTCGTATACGTGGTCGATTCCTTTTTCTTCTAAGAATGAGGGGGACCTTCTGGCCCAATCCACAGGGATCACCTGGTCTAGTGTTCCATGAGAGGCGTAAATGTTCAAATGGTTGGTCGGATGTTCTGGCTTCTGTAAGATGTCCTGATTCACATAACCACTCAGCGCAACTACGTTCTTCACTTTTTCTGGATAGGACAGTGCTACTGCATAGCTTAGGATGGTACCCTGGCTAAAACCTAGCAATGTTATGTTGTCCTTTTGTATAGGGTAGGCGTCTTTGACCTCGTCGATGAACTTGGCGATAAGGTCGCGCGATCGTGCGGCCTGTTCATTATCGCTCCATTTGCCATCGGTTGCATCAAAATGAATGGCATACCATGCATACCCGTAGGGCATAAGGTCATAAGGAGCGCGTGCCGAGATGATAAATAGCTCTTCGGGCAACTCACCGGCAAATGAAAATAAGTCTTCCTCATTGCTGCCATAACCGTGAAACATGATCATACAAGGTGCTTTTTCGACTTGGCCTTTAGGTGTTTTGATGATATGGCGTAGAGAAAGCTTTTTTGTGCTCAACGTTGGTAAATTTATGAGTTGATAAAGTGGTCACTAGTGATAATTAGGGAAGTTAAGGAATAAAAAAATCATGGAGGTATAGAACCAAACTTTGCTTATATATGTTTTTTATTTCAAACACCCGACACCTATTTGATGAATTGAAACCATTGTTGAAACTTCTCACCGATAAACGGAATTGCCAACCACTTTTTGGTGACGGCACCAAACAGCCCATAGGCCCAGCCAGAAAAGGAGATCAACCAAAGAATGTTGTAGATGGTCTCATTTACCTTAAAGAACATATTGGCAATGAACAATAAGATGATCAGACCGAACATTTGCCTGAGATGAAAAAGCACAAACGGATTCTTTTTGTCGTCATTCAGGAAGAAGGCAATAATAGTACCTACAAAGGTCAGATAAGCTACAGTGGCCAATGTTCTTCCTTCTTGTGCGGCACGTTCTTTATCCATCTAGTGCATGCTTAACGTTTGGTCGTTGATGGTGCCATACACAGTACCGGTAAGGCCTTCGTTCAAAAAGGCACTGTTCTTTGAGCTTGAAAGTATTCGGCTTTCGGTAAATATGTATGGACTATCGGGATCGAAGAGCGCTATGCAGGCTTTTTCACCTACCGAGATGCTGGTCTCTTCGATACCAAATCGTTTTTTCCCCTTGCTTAGTACGTCAGCACACGTTTCGGCATCAAACAGAGTCCTAAGTGCTCCAAAAGCACTTTCCAGGCCAATAGTTCCATAGTCAGCTTGGTCAAACGCTAACTTCTTTCGTTCGATATCTAGTGGGTTATGGTCTGAGGTCACCATATCGATGGTGCCATCTTTCAATCCTGATACCAAGGCTTTTACATCTGCTTCTGTGCGAAGTGGAGGTAACACTTTGTAATTTGTATCGAACTCTTGAAGTACTTCGTCTGTGAAATACAGATTATGAATTGCCACACTGCAGGTCACATCCAGTCCTTTTGTTTTTGCCTCACGGATCAATGCAACAGATTTGGCAGTAGAAATGGTGGGTATGTGCAACTTTCCGGCTGTATATTCCAAGATCGAGAGATCGCGTGCTACATATAGACTTTCTGCTAAGGTAGGAATGCCTTTCAGGCCGATTCGTGTGCTTGTGTGGTGCTCGTTCACGAGGCCTTTCCCTGCAATTTTGGTTTCCATTGGGAATGAAAGCACCAATCCGTCAAAATTCTGCGCATATTGCAGTGCGACCTTCAATAGATTTGGATTGCTGACAGGTACCTGGTAATCACCAAAGGCCACGGCACCGGCAGACTTCATGTCAAAAAGTTCGGCTAGGTCTTCGCTTTTGCTTCCCACGGTCAAAGCGCCAATAGGATATAGGCGAGTTGCATGTCTTGCTGCCTGACCCAGCACAAATGAAATATCCGGACTGCTATCGAGAACAGGATGTGTATTTGCATTCAATGCTACATCGGTAAATCCGCTTAATGCAGCGGTATAAAGCCCGTTGTCTATCGTCTCGCGTTCTTCATATCCGGGCTCACCGAAGGAAACACTAGAATCGAACCAACCTTTTGAGACATGGAGGTTGGGCTTTTCGACCGTTACGGCATCCACATCTTCAATGTTTTCCCCAATGTTGCTAATGGTGCCGTTCTCAATAAGAATGTCTACTTTTTTTAGATGGAAGTCACTTTGCGAATCTAGGATGGTAGCAGCTTTAACAAGTATGTTCACACGTTTAAATTTTAGTAATTCTTTGATTCAATATTAATTATAGAATTGAGAACGTGTGGAACCGCTACGCTCTCACATTAAAGATTTTACATATTACTTTTCTTAGAAAATGCTTAAAGTTCTTTAATGCTCGTTTCATGCAAAGAATTTTAGAATGGCCATTTCGGTCAACAAACAGCACAGCGCAAAAATAACAAACCATTTCCAAAGCTGATGAATGCTATTCTCGGATTTTAGTGCATCGAATAGGTCGGTCACCGATCCACTTACTGCTTCACCTGCTATTTTGCGCATGTTCGCATACCGAAGTCGGTGCTCGCTTCGAGGGTAGTTATAGCTTATATTTTGAAGTATTTGATCATTATTCTTCACCTGAAAATTACCAGCATAGTTTGGTAATGCGTCGGTAGTGATCCGTACTTTATCGTTAAAGGATCGTTGTAGCGGGATGAAGCTTTCTTGTTCGTTTTCAATAGTGAGTATCTGGTCGGAAGCAAGGGATGCCTTGATGTCAAAGGCATTCAACGTATTGCTCACAAAGTAAGGTTTTGGCATCTTAAGACTGCTGCGGCCGATGTTATATAGCGTCGGAACGATCAATGGCGAACCTTTGAAGTTCGAGTTCTCTGGTGACAACGAGGCCGTGAACAGATACACATTGCCTTTCTGGGCAAGGAAGGGTGAGCCATCTTCATAGCTGATCACGTTTGCACCCGAGGTATTTTGTAGCCTGTAGAAGCTTTTCACATTTGGGTATTGAAAGTTCTGTGTCCTTCCTTCAAATACACCACCGTACAGAGGATGGTCGTAGGCAATGGTAGTGACCTTCTTTTCTTGAGTCGTAAGTGAGAGGCTTCCTATAGAAAATCGATTAAGTAGTTCGTTGTAGGAGTCTTCATCGATCTCTCTGTTTGGGATGATGAGCAGCACACCGCCATTACTTGCAAAGGCTGTTAAAATGTTTTGAAGGCTCTTAGGTATCTGGGGCAATTCATTCAGAACTATGACCTGCTGCGACGCTATTTGGTTATAGTCCAACTTGCTAAGTTCAAAGTCTTGGTGATTGAATTCGTCATCAGTAAAGATTCTTCTCAAATAAGAAGCATTTCCTTCTGTAATGGCCGTGCTATTGATCTTTTCAGGTGTATTGATGCTGAAGAACAGTTCATTGTCGAATGCCAGGCCATTGTCTTCTATTTGGAGCCTACCGTGGGTCAATTCGTGTTTTTTCAGAGAGAATTCGGCACTTGGATCTTCGTCAGAGAGCGCTACCAAGCTTTTGCCGATGAGTTTGTCATTGTCATACAGTGCCACAATGGTGGTCTCTGAAGTAGGTCCAGAGGAAGAAAAGGACACCTGTAATTTTACATCTTCACCAAGACCAGTAGTCACGGTCGCACTGTCAATACTTGTATTCTGAATATTCTCGGGTTGTAACTGTACAAGACGTATGCTAAGCAAGCTATCGCTTACAAGCTCAAAAGGCTGTGCCACCTGCTGAAAATCTGATATCCAGAGCAATTGCTTCTTTGTATTGCCTTCTTCAGAAATATCTTTGGCCTTTGTAGTGACGGAGAATGGTGACAGCTGGTTGGCCGAATAGTCTAATTCTTGCAGTATGTCTACGAGTGAGGCCTTGTCTACGTTTTTGAAATCATCATTATTCGTGATCAAGGAGATAGGGTGGTCTTCTGGCAATGAAGCGATCAACTCTTGCACAGCACGTTTAAGCAGTGGGCCACGTTTGCCTCTGGCTTGCATGCTGAAGGAGTTGTCAAGGTATACAATGGTCTCGGTAGGTGGGTCGCTCAAGCCTGTTTCTGTGGTAAAAGGTTGTGCAAAGGCGATGACAAGCGCCGTCAAGGCCAGCAAACGAAACAGCAGGGTAAGCCATTTTTTTAACTGGGAGCTTTTACGCGTCTGCAATTCGACCTTCTTGAGGAATTTAACATTCGTGAAGGCTACCTTTTGAAAACGCCTCAGTTGAAACAGATGTACCAGAATTGGGATGATGAGCAAAAAGAGCGCCCATATGATTTCTGGATGTTTGAACTGCATGCTATCTGAAAAATTTCTCAAATATAACGTATTCGGCTGCACGCCGAATTCGATTAAGGAAAAATTAAGACTACCATCCTTCGAATGCACCTAGGCCGAATAGGGCATAGTCGTATCTTACTGGGTCGGTAGCGTCAAATCTGCGCAAATTTCGGTCTAATTCTCGGAGCGCCTTGGCATCGTTCTGCCTGCGCGTCAGCAGCCCTAGCCTTCGGGCAACGTTTCCAGTATGCACATCCAAAGGACAGGACAGTTGAGCAGGAGTTATGGAGGGCCATATGCCAAAGTCTACACCCGCATTGTCGTTGCGTACCATCCATCGCAAGAACATATTGATACGCTTGGCTGCCGAACCCTTCTCTGGGTCAGAAACATGTTTTGTGGTTCGTTTGGAATGTGGCAACTCAAAGAACACTTTCTTGAAAGCTGAGATGGAGGGCTGCAGCGAGCTTTCCGTGGCATACCTTGCAAATACCGCTTCGAGTCCACCATGTCGTTGGTAGATACGTTGGAGGCTTTTGATGAAGTATGCCAGGTCTTCACTGTTGAAGGTACGATGCACAAAGCCTGCAAGTGCTTCTAGATCAGCACCTCTATGCGTCATGACGAAATCATAGGGGTTATTTCCCATGATCTTCACAAGTTTGTTGGCATTGGTGATAATGCTCTTACGGTTGCCCCAAGCAATGGTAGCCGTGAGGAAGCCGATGACCTCAATGTCTTCCTTCTTTGAGAATTGATGTGGGACCTGAATAGGGTCACTTTCTACAAAACGTGGATGATTGTACTGCCGTGACTTTTCGTCTAGAAATGATTTCAGCTCTTCGGTATTCATTATTGGCAACTGCATTGGTCTTTATGCTGGTCTTTAGGGTCGAATCGTTACCTAGGCATCATGCATCGGATCTTGACACACATAGCCTTGATAGGTAGGCTTGTTAGGAAAATTATGGTCGCGCAGGGCGGCGTATTTGTCATGTGATCCTCCCATCTACCATGGTCAGCTTGCGGTCGGCCATGTCGGCAAGTTCTTGGTTGTGAGTCACGATCACAAAGGTTTGTCCAAACTCATCACGAAGCTTGAAGAACAGTTGATGAAGATTTTCAGCAGATTCAGAGTCCAAATTGCCACTGGGCTCGTCTGCCAAGATGATAGAGGGTTGATTCATCAGGGCACGTGCGACAGCCACCCGCTGTTGTTCACCACCTGAAAGCGCATCAGGTTTATGGCCATAGCGGTGTTCCAAACCTAGAAAATCTAATAACTTTTTGGCGCTGTTCTCTACGCTGGCTTTGTCAGCCCCTTTGATAAAGGCCGGAATGCAAACGTTTTCTATAGCGGTGAATTCAGGCAGGAGTTGATGGAATTGAAAGATGAAACCAATGTGTTCATTGCGAAACCTGGCCAGTTTTTTATCACTCAGGTCAGCTATCGACCTCTCATTGATGACCAGTTCGGTCTTTCCATTGTTAGATGGTCTGTCTAAAGTGCCTAATATCTGCAAGAGCGTGGTCTTTCCGGCTCCTGAAGCACCAACGATAGAGACAACCTCTCCTTTTTCGATCCGAAGGTCAACTCCTTTTAGCACTTCTAGATCGCCAAACTTTTTATGAATGTTCTTCGCGTGGATCATTGCCTTTCAAAGAAACTACTTTTTTTAGGATTCTTAAAATGCGCCTTATCCTTTGAATGACCCGCGCCAATTATTGACATCCAAGAAATACACAACTCGCAATGAGAGGTTATGCCTAATGGGTTGGTCAAATAGGGTCTGTAAACTTTCTGTGTAGCCATCAGTGCTTTGCTCATCTTCGTTAAAGATGCTATTGCGATACAGCAGAATGGCCTCACTGCCGGGAGCAAACCGCCATCGAAAGCTGAGGTCCAAATTCCAGATGTTGAAGTTGGTATTGGGGTCCACATTGTCTTCGGCATCGATGTCATAGTCAAAAAGGCTACGCGAACCGTCGTCATTAAGGATGTAATATTCTTCTGCAGTATAATCAGCGGTACTCCAAAAGTTCCTAAAGGTAAGATTGAGTGCTTTGTATGGGTCAAAGTTGAAGCTGGCACTAATAGTATTTTCAAGGCTTTTTACATCACGAAGCCCCATGAACACATTGGTTCCATCGTCATCAAAATAGCCAAAGTTGTTGTTTCTGGAGAAGAGTTCAGAACTGAAGATCAGCAAGAACTTGTCTGAAAAACGATAGCGTGGTGATACTGACAGAAAGTAATTTCGGCGTTGGTGGTCAAAATCTTCGTCAAACCATTGCCGATGCCCCACAGTAGCATCCAGGGCAAACTTCTTTCGGTAATCTGTAGAGATGAAGACGCTACCACCCAAGCTAGGCTCAAACCGAACAAACCTTCCATCAACACGCGGTTCAAAGAAGTCTCTATTCTCCGATCGGAAGCTAATGTTGCTACCAAAGGCCAATCGTTTCGGAGTGAAGAAGAACGTACGAAACCCTGTATCCGTAAAGTTGTGGACGCTAGGCGTGAAGAGTCTTCTGTGCGAGCCATATAGACTAAGTTCCATACGATTGAAACGCTTTGTAGGCTTGAAGGTCTCATAAGAGGCCCTCCAAAACAAATTGTTGAAGTTGTTGCGGAGTTGCAGCCCTAGGTCATTAGGGTCATAGTTGTCATCAGCTATAAAGTTTCCAACGAAAAAACGATAGTTGCCTTGTGTCCTCCTGATTTCTAGATTGCTTCTGAAGCCCGTCGTTGTTGCTCCATCTTCTCGCACTTGACTCACTCGTATGCCAGCCTCGTAGTTATAGCTATTCTTCTTGTTCGATATGTCAGCGACCAACCCTGTGACGTTGGCATCGCGAAAGCCGCCACTTCTGGTCACGTTGGTATTGATCAGCGAGACAGAAGAATTCTTGTTGAACACTTTATCGACCACCATGATGTTGTAGTTGGCCAAAGGTTCGGTGACCACGGTGCGAGTATTGCCAGTAATGGTATCTCGCAGCTGTGCCTCGGTTTTTTGAGTAATGGCGTTGAATAGCCCAATGCCCCAGTTAGACCGGGTTCTTCCTGAAACCTTCAATGCATTGAGCAGGTCAACGCGACTGGGCTCATCTACGATTTCCTCATTTTCTCCTGATAGGTCTTCAGCACTGACCACAGGCGCATTGCCCACTCGTCGGCTGAAGAAGAGGTTTCCTTTTTGGAATAGGTCGATACCTTCGGTAAAGAATTGCCTGTTCTCATCAAAGACTTGCTCGAATGGCCCCAAGTTCAATTCTACATCATCAAAGGCAGCCTGTCCAAAATCTGGGATCAGCGTGGCATCTAGCGTGAAAGAATCACTCAAGCCATACTTTAGATCCATCCCAGCAGCAAGGTCGGTTGTGGTCTCGCCATCTTCACTTGTCACCGAACCTTGTACAAAGGGGAAGAGATTCAAGCGTAAAGGCGGGTCGATATTTTCTATGCCTTTTACCAGACCATTGTATTGGGTTTGCAGGCCCGTAGTGATGTCTATCTGATTCCAGGAATAGGTCTCATTGCGATGTTTTACCTCTCTGTAGAAGTTGATGCTCCAGTTTTGTACATCGCTCTCAGGAAATCGAAGAGCATTGTATGGAATTTTAAACTCTGCATACCAACCTTTCTCGTCGAAAGAGGTATTGCACTGCCAGACCACATTGTAGCTGACATCAAAATTTTCAGGGTCTACACGCAGGTCGCCGATGGTCCCGGCGCTGGTAACCTGAAAACGGATCTCGTTCAGCCCGTCGTTGTAGGTATTGATGGCGATCTCGAAAAGATCGGCTTGTACAAACACATTGTCACGCTGACTAAATTGCCTTAAGATCTTATCGGGCTCGTTGTCGTAGATGTAAGCGGCAAAGTATATAGCCTTGTCGTCATAGGCCATTCTCACTTCGGTCTGGTGCGTTTCGGGAGGACTGCCTTGATTGGTGGGCTGAAACATATAAAAGTCTTTGGCGGGCGGTATGTTTTGCCATACAAGATCATCTAAAACGCCGTCGACCTTGGGCGGGTTGCTGATTCGGATGGCTTGAATTTCTTTCTTTTCTTGTGAAAAACTCCAGATAGAGCAGAGGATAGTAAGAAGAATAGTAATTCTCCGAAGCATTGTTTGATGATTAGCTAGTAGATTTCGAATACAATATTAGGACAAAAGGAAAGCGATTCATGTCAAGACTTTCACAAATAAACGTTAAAACCTTATTTATTATGTTTAACTTTAATGAAATTTGATCAAACAAAATCACGAGCTATGAATACTCAAAATACCATCATGACCGCATTCTTTGGCGGTGGTTCATTTTGGACAACTGAAGCTATTTTTGAACGTGTAAGTGGAGTGAAAGGTGTTACCTGTGGATATGCTGGCGGTGTGCTATCGAGCCCTTCTTACCGCGAGGTGTGCTCTGGCAAGACAGGCCATGCAGAGGTCGTACAGGTAAAATTTGACAGTAGCAGTATCGCTTACGAAGAGTTGCTAGAGATCTTTTTTGCGACACACGACCCGACAACGATCAATCAGCAAGGAGTAGACAAAGGGTCTCAATATCGTTCTATCGTTCTCTGTGCCAACGAGAAGCAGTATGCACAAGCACAAGAATTCATCGCGTTTCTAGAACGAAGAGAAATATTTGACAAACAGATTGTTACAGAGATAAAAATGTTTGATGGCTTCTTTGAAGCGGAATATTACCAGCAAAACTATTATTCGATCCATGCCGGGCAACCATATGCTAGGGTGATCATTGATCCAAAATTAGCTAAATTGCATCGTCTGTATGAGCGCAAACTCAAGACGTTTTCAAACATCAACTTCATTTAGCAAGCTAATTCATGCCCTACAAACGATTTGAAGAATACAACCTCCAGGTCACGGATGAGGTAAAGGACCGCTACAAAAGCATCATCACTGACCTCGGGGAAGATACCGACCGCGAAGGTCTTTTAAAAACACCAGAGCGGGCTGCCAAGGCCATGCAGTTCTTGACACAAGGCTATTTTCAAGATGCTGCTGAGATCTTAAAGAGCGCTATGTTCAAGGAATCCTACAATGAGATGGTCATTGTCAAGGACATCGAGCTGTATTCGCTTTGCGAGCATCACATCCTTCCATTCTTTGGCAAGGCGCATATTGCCTACATTCCCAACGGATACATAGTGGGTCTTAGCAAACTACCACGAATCGTCGACGTGTTTGCGAGAAGGTTGCAGGTACAGGAACGACTTACGGAACAGATCCTAGATTGCATCAACGAGACCTTGCAGCCCCAAGGGGTTGCTGTGGTAATCGAAGCCAGCCACATGTGCATGATGATGCGCGGTGTGCAGAAGCAGAATTCGGTCACCACTACTTCTGGTTTTAGAGGTGCGTTCGAAAAGCAGGAGACACGAAATGAGTTCTTAAAGCTGATCAGTGAGAAACTAAGTTGATCCCAGGTCTGAGGAGTAAGACGCAAGAACAAGGGACAGGACCAAGGGACAGGACAGCAACACTGAAAACCGTGTGCTACCAATTGAGAACTGTTTTGGCATCCTTATTGTGTATCTTTGGTGAACGTAAACTACAATTCGCATGTCAAAGAACGACGATAAGAAATACCAAAAGCTTGGTCTAAGTATTTTATTCGATGCCTTAGGGATGGTCTCTTTTATCATTCCTGGAGTAGGGGAGTTCTCAGACGTTATCTGGGCTCCTGTCGCTGCATGGCTCATGACCAAGATGTACAAAGGAAGGCAGGGCCAGATCGCAGGAGCAGTAGCATTCATTGAAGAAGCCATCCCCGGGCTCGACATCATCCCTACATTTACATTGATGTGGTTGTACACCTATGTTTTCAAGGGAAAAAAAGCCGAAGAGATCATCGATGTGTCGTAATTTTGTAGAAACAAACCTTGCATGATCGTCACCATCTGTAGAAAAGCACATTTTAATGCGGCCCATCGCCTGCACAACCCCAATTGGTCACAGGAGAAGAACGAAGAGGTCTTCGGTAAGTGCAACAACCCGTATTACCACGGGCACAACTTTGAGCTAGAGGTCAGGGTAAAGGGTGAAGTGAATTACGATACGGGTTTTATCATCGACATGGCAGACCTAGGAAAGATCATCAAGACCGAAATAGAGCATCGTTTCGACCATAAGAATTTAAATTTGGACTGCCCTGAGTTTGAAGATGTGTTACCTTCCACAGAGAACTTCGCCAAGATCATTTATGACATCTTGAAAGAAAAGCTTCCTAAAAAGAACCAATTGCACATTACCCTTGCCGAGACTTCTAAGAATTCGGTAGAGTACGGAGATTGGTAAATAAAAAGAGCGGTATGCTACCATGCCGCTCTTCACCCTAAATAAAATGAACAATCCTACAAGTTCATTGTGACAAGGGTTCACAAACGATTACTGGATATTTAAGACAAATTCAAGGTCAAAGTCGGTATCTCCTTGATTAGCACCTGTAGTACTTGTCTTGATGTCTGGTTGGTGTTGCAATCTTGCTGTAAAGGTTCCATCGGTCAACGTTGTTCCAGAGGTTGTCCATGAAGTAGATAGGCCAACAGGGTTGCCGTTTACATCTTCATCATCGTAGTTTAGTGGGTCTGAAGCGTTGTCAATATTCCCGTCACCTGCTGGATCAGCAAAGGCACCGGTAGAGAAGCTGAAGAAAAACTGGTGTTCAAAATCTTCTTCGCTAACTTCTTCTCCGATATCCTCTGGATCTGTTGGGTCCAAGTTATTGAGGATCTCCATAGTAAGCGTGTAGGTCGTGTTCACGTCTAAGGTGATTTCATCTAACACCTCTAGCTCTTGCACTCCCAACCCGTCAGGATCGTTGGCTGAAGCTCTGATCACGTCATTTGGATCGGCATCGTTGGTGAAAATAAGCGTTACATCAGTGATGGCTTCTGCTTCATTTTCTTCTCCTGGCGCGTCATCATCGTTATTACAACTAGGGATAGTTACGGCTAAAAGCAAAAGGGCCAATAAGCGTAGGTTTGTGAGTTTGTTGATTGTGTTCATTTTTACTGTTTTTAAGTGGTTTTACTGTATTTAACTTTTGTAATTGATAAATGCGTGTTTGTGTTAAGGTTCATGGTGATCGCGTTGTCATCAATCTATTCTTGGGTGTTTGTATTGTATTCATTATTTCTTGCTTTTGAATGAGTAATTCAGTGTGAAGAGAATGTTTCTACCTGGTTCGTCTGCGAAGTACCGCATCTCATTCAGATAATTGCGATAGCTGGTATTCAATAGATTCTGGGCAGTGATGCTTCCACTCAAATTTTTCCATTCAAAATTCCAAGAAAGATCAAGTAGAAAGTAACCTTCTGTTGCATCGGCAAAATCAAATATCTCAGAGTCTGTGGTCAGTTCTACAGACCCATCTACCAAGCTTTGGGGTGTAATAGTACGCGGTGCTTGAAACTGTTCAAAAGTATAGCTAGGTCTGATCGACCATCGTGAAGAATCGAAGATCCATACTTTACCCTGACCCCATTGTAGTTCATAGTTTGTGGAAATGGGCGGTTGATTGATCAGTGGGTCATTATCACCAATATTGGTTGACCATAAGAAACTCAGTCCAAATAGCCCCGAAATATCGTTGGTCCATTCTTTTTTCCAACTGTAATCTGTTCCGAAGAACAAGGCGTCAACCTGATCGAATATGAAAGCTGGCATGGGACCTCTGATGGTTCCGAAAACACCTATTGGGCGATCAAAAATATAATTTTGAATATAGTGGGAGTATACAGTTAGATTATGGGAATTCCCATTGTAGTTCGTTTGGAACTCGTTAATGAATTTGTAACCTCTCTCGGGTTCCACTTCGCTTTCATCCAAGGGAATTACTTCATCAGTGCTAAGCACACCATTGGTGTCTGAGAATCTCAGCAAGCCGAAGGTAGTTTTAAAACCATGTTGACCAAAACTAAACAACTCCTCCATGTTTGGCGTACGCCAAGCAGTTCCTAAGTTAGACCTAAAGGTACTGTTTTCAGAAAGTTGCCGTACAAAGCCCAATGATGCAGTAAAGTTGGCAAAACTATACTTGTCCCTGAAAATATCTTGATTGGTTTCCCGTCCACGCACATCATTGGTTTCGAAATCAAATCGAAGTCCTGCTTCAAAGGTGTTCTTGCCAAAATCTAGACTTTCTATGGCAAAGGCACTAAATCGGTTGGTGTTGTAGTTAGGAATGAAAGGAGTGGTCTGCGTGCCTGGATTGTTGTCATTATTCTGACTGAAATACTGAACACCAATGAGGCCATCCAATCCACGCCACTCGGGATGTTTCCACTCTAGTTGATAGTCATAGGTGATCAAATCGAGGTCGATGATAGGTAAGTCCGCATTTCTTCTGACATCAAATTCATCCCTTTTGTTTAGTTGAGCTCCGGCAATCAATGAAAGTTTGCCCTCGTCAGAGTACCACCAATTGATTTCTGCCTTTGCCAAATGGTGTTGAGTCGTCTGGCTAGGTTGATTGATGTCGTAGGAAAACGGATTGATGATGATGGGTTCTTCCGAATTAATAGCTCGGATGAAAGCATTAGGACTGTCTGCTATAGAAGATCGTAAAAGTGCCAAGTTTTGATCCACAAAACTGTAGTTGACTTTAAAATCCCAATCTTCCAAATGATGAAGGACACCGAAACCAAATGCTTTTTCTTCTTTCCCAGAATTTGTTAAGTTATAATCAGGAGCGTTGCGGTCACCAATCTGGATATAATTACCATTGGCAAAGTAGCTCCAATTCTTTGAGCCTTTTCCAACCTCTAGATTTACATTGTAGCCACGGCCGTTGGTCTGGTAGCCTGTACTGAGTTCTGCATACAATGGATTGTTTAAGAGCAAAGGATTGGGCTCTACTACTATGGCGCCGCCCAAAGCTTCTGGACCATATCTTACGCCGGCAGCTCCTTTAACTACAGTAATGCTGTTTGCAGAAGTGATATCTATCTCAGGTGCATGGTCGGTTCCCCAATTTTGAAAACCATGTTTCAAGCCATTGTTCAATATCAAGATTCGATTACCATACAAACCATGTATGACTGGCAATTGTACGTTAGCTCCATTTGATGAGAATGTCACTCCTTCTAATCCGGATAGGGCAGCAGCTAAGGATTGTGTGGGATTGCTGACAATTTCCGCTTCGTTGAGCGTAACTTGTGAAATGGTCTCTGTACCTTTCTCTTTATTCTTCTGTGCTTGAATGGTGACTTCATCTAAGCCCACGACCTCTTGGGTTAAATAGAAGTGTATCTCCGAATCGTGCTCATGATTTTTTGTCGAATCAGCATAACCTACGCACGAAATGATGAGGGTATTCTTTTCTGAACATAGATCATCGATTTTAAAATTACCATTTAAGTCAGTGCTGGTATACTTTTCTGTGCCACTAGCTTTGACAACAGCGTAGGGGATGGGCTTTTCAGTATCGACATCCAATACCTGGCCACTAATAGAGTGGTCGCAAGGTGCTTCTTGGGCCATCATTGCCAGCGATGACGACATCAACACGAAAAATAAAAGTAGCTGCTTCATTATAGGGTTTTGATTGAAAAATTACTATTGGCTAAGATGTTGTATCTCTTGCTCTTCAAACCTTATTACACGCAATAAAGCTCTCCTTTAATATCTGGCATGGCTTGTCGATATAATTTGCCAACTAATCTACCTGCTGAGAAACTAGCGTAGTATTGTAAAAAAATTAGGAGAGAAGTAAGACTTATTAAAAAGCCTATAGTAAAATGATTCATGGCATATTGTTAAAACGGTATATGAGTAAGCACACGTGTAGTGTTCTTACAGTTTTTCTGTTCTAACAATCAGCAGGAGGAGGTTTGTTGAAGAACTGCCCTTGTAACTTATTAAAAGGAGTTGTAGACAGATAGGAATTGACCGTGCTGTGGATAGATCGTATGATCTCTGGCGCTGGGACAATAAACGCATGTGCGGCAAGAGCAGGAGAAATGCTATCGATGACAGCTTGCTCACAATGCTCGCAATGTTCTATGCAATCATCGGTAAACCCAAACTCATGCGCATAGACATGCAGGGCTGATACTTTGATCATCACCAACAATAAGAACAATATCTGGACACCTATTTGCCTAACACTCAAATTCACGTGTCCAAAGGTAATTATTCTATTAAACTAAAAAACGTTAAATAAATGCTAAAGTCACTTGAGCAGAAAACCTAGCCCCATATGCTTCAACATCTTCTTCTCGAAATTCCAAAAGAACTTGAATTGCCCAAAGAGCCACCCAAATAGAACCAGCAAAACTTGATAGAACGGAAAGATCAACAAAAGCCTGAGCATTCCATAGGCCAACCCTCCCCACCAGAGACCTTCTGGAAATGTTGGTCTTTGCAAACCGATCAGACCCAAGAAAGGTTTTGCCACATACACTGAAGAAGACCCCGTGATGGCAAAGACAATGAGTATGATAACAAGTTGAAAGTTAGAGGTGATTCCCCAGCGTTCTTTGAGCTTTTTCATTGACCGTCAATTCGACTCACAAAGATACATCAAATGCGTGGTAATGGTCCACCCAATCTCTGGTTGTATTTTCGCTGGAAGTAGACTAGGTAGTTGTATAGCTGATAATTGACTTCATAGCCATAATCTATATCTGGCCTGTAATCGATCTGTAACATGTATAAGTTAGGGTCGAAGCGGGCGGGTTGGATGACACGCTGATTCCATGTGGTGACCCATATTTGGTTTCTGATCTCCATGAAGTTTTGTGAGTAGTACGCTCTGGGCCTGGCAATACTTCTTAGCCATGTGTTGAAACCTGGGTCGATGATAATGATCTCCCATTCATCATCTGGGTTCTCTGAAGCGATCTTTACGGTGTCTTGCCCTTTCTCATTGAACAATTCACGCTCGGTGCCAGACACATTCAAGGTGTCTTTTGTTGGGGAGCAACTAAAGATGAGGATCGCGACAAGAAATATGGAAAACAGGTATCTCATATTGTTAAAGTTACAAAAATCATGCTGTTAGCATTTGGGGCTTATCAATATTTTAACAGCAAAAAGCCAGTCTAACAACTGGCCTTGTTCGCACATCGCTGGACCTACAATTATCTTCTACCAAATAGCCCACCTAACAATCCGCCGAGGCCACTTTTCTTTTTCTGTTGATTTCCACCTAACACCATGCCAGCAACATCATCAATGATGCTTCCGTCACCATCAGCGTCTATAAGCTGCTCGATAAGGCTTTGGCTTTGCTTGGGTTGTTCCGCGCCCATCACGCCACTGAGCAAAGAACCAAGTCCATTTGCATCACTGATGTTTGCTTGTTGTGTTTGCTTTCCTAGGAAGCCCATTAGAATAGGGGCAGCTACTTCTAGGATCTGTCCAATAGATCCAGCATCGAGGCCTGATTCTTGACTCAAGGCGTTTTGTACGGCAGGTCTTTTGGCGCCCAATACGTGCCCTAAAATACCTGCGCCATCTTCCATTACCGACTTGTCTACGCCACCTTGGAATAGGTCTCCCAGATTGTCAAGAATACCACCACTGTGTTTCTGGTGTGATAAGGCTCCGAGCAATCCTCGTGCACCCTCGGGAGTTGAAGCATTCTTACGCATGGCACCCATGAGCACAGGCAATGCCATGGTCAATACATCTGCAGTTTGCCCTTGTGAAGCGCCCGATTGCTGGCTTACACCACTAATGATCTGCTTGCCCAGGTCACTATTAATAAGATCTAAAAGTCCTTCCATATTTTATGTGTTTTTTTGTTGCGGCCTGAAGGTACAAAAAAAGTCCCTCACTCTTGTGAAGGACTTCCAGTTTTATAAAAGATCAATCTTATACCGTTTCTGTCTTTAAGATGCTCACAATTTGTGAAGCCAGCTCGGTTCCGATACGATCTTGGGCCTCTTTGGTAGCTGCTCCGATATGGGGGGTGAGCGATACCTTTGGGTGCATCAATACTTTGACAGCTGGTCTGGGTTCGTCTTCGAAAACATCAAGACCTGCAAAAGAAACTTTACCGCTGTCTAAAGCATTGACCAGTGCTACTTCGTCGATGACACCACCACGGGCAGCATTGATAATGCCCACACCGTCCTTCATGGCTTCGATCTCTTTTTTGCCAATTACATATTCTTTCTGGGCAGGAACGTGCAGAGTGATGAAATCTGCATGTTTGAAGATATCTTCGACTGGTTCGGTTTCTATCTCTACGTTGATGTATTGTCCGTTGTAGAACTCTACCTTGATGCCGGCTTTTCCCACAAACTTATCCGAAGCAATTACCTTCATACCTACGCCCAACGCAATTTTTGCCACTTCACGACCAATTCTACCGAAACCAATGATCCCGATCGTCTTTCCTCGCAACTCTGTCCCGCCTCCGTACGCTTTCTTCAATTCTTTGAACTTGCTATCGCCGTCGAGCGACATGTTCCGATTGGCGTCGTGCAAAAAGCGTACGCCACCGTACAAGTGCGCAAACACCAATTCTGCTACAGAACTAGAGGAAGCGGCAGGTGTATTGATCACATGCAGACCTTTGCTGCGTGCGTATTCCACATCAATATTGTCCATACCTACACCACCACGACCGATGACCTTAAGGCTTGGACATGCGTCGATCAGATCTTGACGCACCGTAGTTGCAGAACGTACCAAAAGCACATCTACGTGGTTCTCATTGATGAAATTTTCTAATTGTTCTTGTGCCACTTTGGTGGTGATCACCTTAAAACCAGCTTGTTGCAAGGCATCCACGCCGCTTTGAGAGATTCCGTCGTTTGCTAAAACTTTCATTCTTGTAGTTTAAGTTTATAAGTCTTACGGGGTTGGATAGCTTTAGCGCTTTTGGCCAGTACCTATGAACCCTTGACACCATCAACCAATTTTTATGCTGTTCTTTCTAATTCCTGCATGGTGTCTACTAATACCTGTACACTGCTAACGGGCAACGCATTATACATGGATGCTCTATATCCGCCTACGCTTCTGTGACCGTTAAGGCCATTGATGTCGGCTTCTTGCCATAGTGCATCAAATTTACCAGTTAGACCTCTGTCGGTTAGGTTGAAGGTGGCATTCATAAAGCTTCTGTCTTCAACTGCTGCAAATCCTTTGAACAATGGGTTTCGATCTATTTCGTCATAAATAAGCGAAGCCTTCTCTTCGTTTACTTTTTCAATGGTGACAATTCCACCGAGATCCTTGAGCCATGCTAAGGTCAACATCGAAACATAGACTGCGAACACTGATGGTGTATTGAACATGCTGTCTTTGCCTAGATGAACATTATAATCTAGCATAGAAGGAATGGCACGGTCTACTTTACCAAGTACATCCTCCTTGAGCACTACAAGTGTTGTCCCTGCCGGACCCATATTCTTTTGCGCACCCGCATAGATGATATCGAACTTCGAGAAATCCAATTGACGTGAAAAGATGTCTGAGCTCATGTCACAGATCATCGGTACAGGCGAGTTCGGAAAGTCTTTCATCGAAGTGCCGAAAATGGTATTGTTGCTGGTGCAGTGAAAATAATCTACATCTGATGGGATCTCGTACTCTCTTGGGATATAGTTGAAGTTTGCGTCCTTGGACGATGCCACTTCGATCATATCACCAAACAATTTGGCTTCCTTGATGGCTTTGGTAGACCAGGTACCCGTGTTCAGGTAGGCAGCTTTGTTCTGTAACAGGTTATACGCAACCATCAAAAACTGTGTGCTTGCGCCTCCTTGAAGAAACAATGCCTGATAGCCTTTGCCTTCTAGGCCAAGTAGTTCTAAAGCGAGTGACCGTGCTTTTTCCATAACAGCTACAAAGGGCTTGCTGCGGTGCGAGATCTCGATGAGCGATAGTCCAAGACCATCAAGATCAACTACTGCTTGTGAGGCTTTCCGAAGTACTTCCTCTGGAAGGATACAGGGTCCTGCGCTAAAATTGTGCTTTTTCACATGCTTAGATTTTTCAATCATTGAAATGAATAAATTTTAAAATTGAGAACGTGTGCGACCACTACGTTCTCCCATCAAAAATTTCAAGTAGTTCCTTCTTCAAGGATATCTTTAAAATTTGCTAACGCTCGTTCCATGTGGTTTTGTTGTGAATCTAATAATTCAAGTTGCAAAATTGGGGAATTCTGCTAGATATACTGTTATGAAAATGATAATAATTCTAGGAGTTTTTTAACAGGAACTCAACAGTATCAACACCGTCGGCATAGTCCCATAGCGATGGTCGCTGTGTTTTTCCGAAAGAAATCGCGTTATGGCCAAACTTATTGGCCACTACGCATTGAAGCCTCTCTGCGTCTTCGGCCAGCTTCTTTTCAAGTAGGGCAGAGTTTTCATAATATTCGTAGAAGAGCGTTCCGATCGGAGAGGCGTATCCTGTGTCCTCTTTCAGCATGAGAAAACCGTTGTCCAAGAAATCGTATTGACTCATCAAATACACGGCCTTGTTGTAATCGTAATTGTTGGCATATTTCGTCTGGTCGATCACGTGCCGTTGCAGGTACATCCCACCAAATAGCTGGTCGAGATCATAACCTCTCGGAACAAATACTTTTGAGACACTTCTACAGCCAAGACCAAAATAACGGAACACATCCTCGCCAAGCGCCTCTAGCTGTGCTTTTGACTCGGTTCCTTCTAAGACAGCGACAGAATTGCGATTACGTCTGATGATGCTGGGCACTTTCCCGAAGTAATATTCAAAATACCTAGCGGTATTATTGCTTCCGGTAGCAATGACCAATTCAAGATCAGTAAGTTTTGATTCGGTGAAGCGAATTTTCCCTTTGAAAGAAGGTGAGATATGCCCTAAGTACTTTGCCACAAAAGGAAGCAATCGCTTGTCATTAGAAGAAAGCTTGGCCAAGACATCGTTGCCGGTGATCAGCACGGACAGAAGGTCATGAAAACCGACCATAGGGATATTGCCCGCCATAACGATGGCCACAGTTCTGGGTGGTCCTTCTTTGGCAGGATAGGGGCGCAGCCATTTGCTTAGATTTTCTTGATTGAGGGCTTCTGCCCAGCTTTCGCAGGCATGCAACAGATTATCTTGAGTAAACCAGCCGTTGTCCTGTTGCGCAAACTTCAACTGTTGCTTGAAATCTTCGAAGAAAAGGTCGTTGCCTTCAACTCCTTCTTTTTTGAATATTCCGGACCTTGTAAACTGGCTTAAGAACTCACCTAGTCTTACAAATGCAACGATTCTTTCCTGCAGTGTGTTCATCAAAACTTGTATAACGAATGGTTTGGCGTTATTTTTGCACAAAAGTACGCAAACCGAAAAAGAAAAGATATGGCAATTATAATAACAGACGAATGTATCAATTGTGGGGCTTGCGAACCGGAATGCCCTAACACGGCCATTTACGAAGGTGCCGACGATTGGCGCTATGGCGATGGCACTTCGCTTGCAGGTGATGTCGTGCTTCCCGATGGCAAGGCCGTGAATGCTGATGAGGCTCAGATCCCTGTCTCCGATGAGATCTATTACATCGTTCCCGACAAATGTACAGAGTGTAAGGGCTTTCATGAGGAACCACAGTGTGCGGCCGTTTGCCCAGTAGATTGTTGTGTGCCCGATGAAGACAACGTTGAGACCGAGGAGGTGCTTCTTGGCAAGCAACGTTTTATGCATCCTGAATAGGTTTGAACAAGAAGAGCGATAAGCCAGCAAATGCTGGCTCTCTTTGCATGAGTAAAAAGAACGAAGAATATTTTGGTTTTTGGATGAAGCTAGGATGCATATTGTCTGCGCTGGCCATTTTGGCCATTATGACCATCATGGGGATCTTTATCTATAGCATCTTGACAGGCCGCTAATTATCCAAGCCGAAGGTCTTCATGTCATCGACAGGGGAAAGCACCTGATATTCTTGCCAGATCTTCGGGTCGTAGCGTTGAAGGCTCTCTACTTTGAACTTATCCTGCTCTTCAAACGCCCTAAAGGCAGGTATATCGAGCACATTACTCTCCAAGACCATCATTTCATCCTTTTCTGAGATGCTCAGCTCCATAAGGAACTCACATTTCAGCTTGTTCTTTTCTGCGGTGTTCTCGATAAACTTGAAAGGACGCTTTACATATACATATTTCCCAGTCTCACGCTTGGCGTAGTATGGGATATAGGCTTTCAGCTTTTCATCCCTTTGGAAGAAGAGTGTGCCGCGATGTAAGGTCTCATGATAGCGGATTCCGAGCAAGAATTTCAGGTTTACCTTTTTTCCTTGCCTGCCTTCAGCATATGTATAATCTGCTCTTACGATGGCATAGTCTTCGTCGTTGATATAGAGTTTGCCTGAATACTTGGCTCTTCGCTTTCTAGGCTGAAAACGAACGACAAACAAGGTCTTTCCATTGAAGGAGGCCAGCTCGTCTTCGAGCTTATATTCGTAATATTTGGGATTGATGAGCTTATCTAGGAACGAATCACTTTTGAATTGAAAGTTTTTCAGAACACCATTCATGGTTCCTCTAAAATAAGAGACATCCCAGTTGTCCTTGTCCTCCTCCTTTTCCTGAAGGTCTTCTATATCTAGCTTCAAGGAATCTTCTATTTTGAAAAGTCCTGTCTTCACTTTGTAGGTCTTGCTGCTGTCCAAATGCTTCAAGATGATCTCTTGCCCTTTCTTCTGAAGCTCGTCGGCATCTATGATCTTGCTAGCATCAAATAGGTAGGTGGCTTTGGTCATCTTCACCTTGCTGCTATCAGACCAAGACCTCTCTGCCAAGAACTCGGTATAATGTCTTATGGACTCAGAAGTGAATTGTTTCGAGAATACTTCTAACGCTGCATTGGCTTCGGCCAATTGTTGCTTGTCGATCAGTGTAGAACGCTCTATGGTCCCTAAAAGTTCTTCAAAGTCAACATCGCTCGAGACCCTGTGAAAGATCTTTTGCCTTATAGGTTGCTCCTTGTAATTGATGAAAATGTTTCTCCGGACACGTGCCATGATAGCATCGATATTCGGAGCGCTAGCATAGACACTCACATCATTCAGGGCAATGGTATTTCGTTGCAAGTATACTGTTGCCTTGGTCGTGCTAAAGGCTTTGACGGGCAAGGTTCGCTGTACATAGCCCATACAAGAGATCTTGATGGAATCTACTGTGACGATCGATGGGTTGAAAGAAAAATACCCTTCTTCGTTAGTGATGACCCCTTTGCCTTTTTTAAATTGAACGGTAGCATACGGAATGGGCTCCTTGCTAGACTGGTCTTGTATTAGAATGTCTACCCGTTGTGCACTTAGAAAAGAAGAACTACAAAGGAAAAGGAGCGCATGGATGGTTCGCATGATACTGTTTTTTCAGAAGACGAATAAAATCTGTTTCTGTTACAATGATAATTAGTTAGTTTTGCGCCTCCGTTTACTTTAACAAAAGAACAACAAAATAAGAACCGAATGAAAGCCGGAATCGTAGGATTGCCCAACGTAGGAAAATCGACCTTGTTCAATTGCTTGTCCAATGCCAAGGCACAAAGTGCCAACTTTCCGTTCTGTACCATAGAGCCCAATTTGGGCGTGGTGAACATACCTGACCTACGGTTAGAAAAATTGGAGGCTTTGGTGAATCCAGAGAAAGTGGTCCCTGCTACTGTAGAGATCGTTGACATCGCAGGTCTCGTAAGAGGTGCCAGCAAAGGTGAAGGGTTGGGTAATCAGTTCTTGGCGAACATTCGCGAGTGCCATGCGATCATCCATGTGTTGCGTTGCTTCGACAATGACAATATCGTACACGTTGATGGAAGTGTAGACCCGATCCGTGACAAGGAGACCATCGATATCGAACTTCAACTGAAAGACCTGGAAACAGTTGAAAAGCGATTGGAAAAGGTGAATCGTACAGTAAAGACAGGCGACAAGGATGCGAAGAAAGAGCAAGAGACGCTGAATAAGTTTAAAGCTGCATTAGAGAGCGGTATCTCGGCAAGGGCCGTCGAGGTCACAGAAGATGAAGAAGAACTTATCAAAGGCTTTCAATTGCTTACCGCCAAGCCAATTCTATATGTATGCAACGTAGATGAAGCCTCGGCAAGTACTGGCAATGCCTATGTCGATACTGTGAAAGAAGCTGTGAAGGGCGAGAATGCAGAGATCATCGTGTTGGCCGTGGCCACCGAAGCCGATATCGCTGAACTAGAAGACTACGAAGAGCGTCAATTGTTCCTGGATGACCTTGGTTTAGAGGAAGCTGGTGTCTCTCGTCTAATACGTGCCGCATACAAACTACTAAGCTTGCAAACGTACTTTACGGCCGGGGAAAAGGAAGTTCGTGCCTGGACAGTTGATGTGGGTGCCACGGCTCCACAAGCAGCGGGCGTGATCCATACCGACTTCGAGAAGGGGTTTATCCGTGCCGAAGTGATCGCCTATGATGACTATGTGAATTATGGTACGGAGGTTAAAGTGAAAGAAGCAGGTAAGATGCGTGTCGAAGGTAAAGAATACATCGTCAAGGATGGTGACGTGATGCATTTCCGCTTTAACGTTTAACATGCTTTTGCATAGGGTCTCAACTAACTGACAAACTGCTGGTTAGTTGCTTTTTTTCTTTCTTGGGCTTAGTAAAGCAAGTATTCATTCATAAGGATGTGACCTAGAAGCCACCTATGTTTGCTAGATGAGAAGCACCAAGCTATTCCCAGCACTTGTCGGCATCCTTGGTATTGTCATGTTCTCTTCAAAGGCAGTCATGGTAAAGCTGGCTTATCAGTATGGAGTTAGCCCAGTGAACCTGCTAGTCTTTAGGATGCTCTTCGCATTGCCATTCTATATCGGTGTACTTTTCTTCTTGAAGAGAGACTCCCGACACAAGCCTACTGCTAAGGACAATCTTTGGCTCGTGTTCTTCGGGGTTATTGGTTATTATTTAGCAAGTTATTTTGATTTTGTGGGACTTCAGTACATAAAGGCAAGTATAGAGCGTGTGATCTTGTTCACATATCCGACCATTGTGCTGTTACTCTCTGTAGTGTTCCTAAAGCGTACCATAACCAACAAACAGATCGTCGCAGTGATACTTACCTACATTGGCGTGTTGGTCGCATTTTGGGGTGATCTCTCTGTCGAAGGCGATCGTACGGTCATTGGGGCAGGCTTTGTCCTGCTCAGTGCGATCACCTATGCTTCATACTTGGTAGGAAGCGATTGGCTGATTCCGAGATACGGGGTTTTGAGATTCACCTCATATGCTATGATCGTTTCTTGTGTTTGCGTATTGATACACTATGCCATCTCCAATCCTGTATCGCTTCTTGGTTACCATCCAAATGTATATGGGTTGGGTTTGGCCATGGCGTTGGTCGCCACGGTGATACCTTCATATCTGGTCTCATATGCCATTGGTAAGATCACTGCGAGCAATTTTGCCATCCTTGCGGGATTGGGGCCGATCTCTACGATAGTCCTTGCAAACGCCTTTCTAGACGAGCGTTTGACAGGGTTGCAGTTGGCTGCTACCGGAATCGTGATCGTAGGAATTCTTATCATTTCGATGGAGAAGAATAAGAAGGCCTCGTGATCACGACTTTTTCAGTTGTGCCACAGCATCTATATTTGACAACCTTGTTGATTACTTTGACGACCCTTTATTTTATTTTTTCGCCTGAAATGCTATATTAGCAGCCTATCCACAAAACCCCACTTGATGGCGCAAAGCACCCAATACACAGAGGATAACATACGGTCGCTCGATTGGAAAGAGCACATCCGTATGCGCCCTGGCATGTATATTGGAAAACTAGGCGACGGATCCTCACCAGACGATGGGATCTACATTCTCATCAAGGAAGTGCTCGACAACTGTATCGATGAGTTCGTGATGGGTGCTGGCAAGACGATCGAGATCTCCATCCAAGGCAATAAGGTCATTGTTCGAGATTACGGTCGTGGTATTCCCTTGGGCAAGGTCGTCGACGTGGTCTCAAAGATGAATACGGGTGGAAAGTACGATACGCGTGCCTTCAAGAAATCTGTAGGATTGAATGGTGTGGGCACCAAGGCAGTAAATGCACTTTCGACCTATTTTAGGGTTGAGTCGACACGAGACGGCAAGTCTAGAGCTGCCGAATTCGAGCTGGGCGAGCTCAAAGACGAAGAATCGCTGAACGAAACCTCTCGCCGTCGAGGTACCAAGGTAAGTTTCATTCCAGACGAGAGCATCTTCAAAAAGTACAAGTACAGGAACGAATACATAGAGCGCATGGTGAAGAACTATGTGTATCTCAATCCTGGCCTTACCATCGTTTTCAATGGCGAGAAATACTTCTCGGAAAATGGCCTGAAAGACCTTTTGCAAGACAATACCAATGCGGAAGACATGCTCTATCCGATCGTACACCTGCGAGGCGATGATATCGAGATAGCGCTTACGCATAGCAAAACACAGTATAGCGAAGAATACCATTCGTTTGTCAATGGGCAGAATACCACGCAGGGCGGTACACACTTGGCGGCCTTTCGCGAAGCCGTTGTAAAGACCATTAGAGATTACTTCGGAAAGAATTACGATGCCTCAGATGTTCGGAAATCGATCATTGGTGCGATCTCCATCAAGGTAATGGAACCTGTGTTCGAATCGCAGACCAAGACCAAATTGGGTTCTACAGACATGGGAGGTGGCCTGCCTACAGTTCGAACCTACATCAACGACTTTGTGGGGACGCAGTTAGACAACTTCTTGCATAAGAACCATGATGTTGCCGAAGCGATCCAAAAGAAGATCTTACAGGCCGAGCGCGAACGGAAGGAACTTTCGGGCATTAGAAAACTAGCAAGGGAACGTGCCAAAAAAGCTAGCCTACACAATAAAAAACTTAGAGATTGCCGTGTACACCTTACAGACTTGAAGAAAGACAATAGGTTGGACACCACGATCTTTATCACCGAGGGCGATTCGGCAAGTGGCTCGATCACCAAATCTAGGGATGTCAATACACAAGCGGTATTCAGCTTACGCGGGAAACCGTTGAACTCATATGGGATGACCAAGAAAGTTGTCTATGAGAACGAAGAATTCAACTTGCTGCAAGCTGCGTTGAACATCGAAGAGTCTATGGAAGACCTTCGATACAACAACATCGTGATCGCCACGGATGCCGATGTAGATGGCATGCACATACGATTGCTGTTGATCACCTTCTTTTTGCAATTCTTCCCAGAGTTGATCAAAGAAGGGCATCTTTACATTCTACAGACGCCTTTGTTCCGTGTTAGAAATAAAAAAGAAACTATATATTGCTACAGCGAAGAAGAGAAGCTAGCTGCCATAGGCAAACTAAAAGGTAGGCCAGAGATCACTCGATTCAAAGGACTGGGTGAGATCTCCCCCGACGAGTTCAAGCATTTCATTGGTGACGATATTAGACTAGACCCTGTGATGCTAGACAAGGCTATGTCCATCGAAGAGTTGTTGAAATTCTACATGGGGAAGAATACCCCAGACAGACAAGAGTTCATCATCAACAACCTGAAGGTCGAACTCGATGCGGTCGAATAAAGAGGTATTATGAAATTCAATAATTCTTCTTCAGCAAAGTGGGCACCAGTAATTTATTTCTTCCTTTTTATAGGAATTCTTTTCTGCGTGGTCGTCTACGGAGCGACAAGGGAGGAGGCCGATTATCTTGTTTGGTATGTGATGCCAGTAGCTTTTTTCTTGGCCATCCTGTTGTACACGTATAAGACATTGTCATACTTTGAATATGATAGTGATGGTTTGGTGCTCAACTTTGTGAGCCGTGGTCTGATGCTTTCAAACTTCATTAACTATAGAGAGTCTAGAGCAGAGTTTCCGAAAGAGAAGCTAAAAAGCTTTCGCATGAAAAACTATGGGCTCTATAAAAGCCTTGTCCTTTATGTAAGGTCGCATTCAGGAAGAACAAAAAAAGTAAAATTCAATATCACCTTTTTAGGGGGCGCAAAGCGGAGAGCTTTGGCCAATTCCCTGACAAAAGTTGTGGAACATAACAAGGAAGTTGATGGAGGAGCATAACGATCTGTTACCAGAAGAAAGTCATGAAAACATGGAGCATGGCCAGGAGACCATTACCCGCATTACGGGCATGTACAAAGACTGGTTTCTAGACTATGCATCGTATGTCATACTAGAACGGGCAGTACCAGCGATAGAGGATGGTCTAAAGCCTGTGCAACGTCGTATCATGCACTCGCTTAAGGAAATGGACGATGGCCGTTACAACAAGGTGGCAAACATTGTTGGGCATACCATGCAATACCATCCTCATGGTGATGCTAGTATCGGTGACGCCATGGTACAGATAGGACAGAAGGACCTATTGATCGATACCCAAGGAAACTGGGGCAACGTCCTTACCGGCGACCGTGCAGCGGCTTCTCGTTATATCGAAGCACGACCTTCTAAGTTTGCATTGGATGTCGTCTATAGCCCAAAGGTCACCGATTGGCAGATGAGCTATGACGGCAGGAAGAAAGAGCCTATTCACCTTCCTGTAAAGTTCCCATTGTTGCTAGCCCAAGGTGCCGAAGGTATTGCGGTAGGTTTGTCTACCAAAATACTTCCACACAACTTCAACGAACTGATTGACGCTTCCATCAAGCATCTTAAAGGCAGACGCTTTGCGCTGGTCCCTGATTTTCCAACAGCTGGCATCATGGATGCTAGCAATTATAGCGATGGCAATCGTGGTGGTAAAGTACGTGTCAGGGCCAAGATATCGCAGCAAGACAAGAACACTTTGACCATCACCCAAATACCGTTCGGTACGACTACGTCAAGCCTTATAGAATCTATCCTGAAGGCCAATGAAAAGGGCAAGATCAAGATCAAGAGAATTGAAGACAATACCGCTGCCGATGTTGAGATCTTGATACATCTTCCTTCGGGAATATCGCCCGATAAGACCATTGATGCGCTGTATGCATTCACATCATGTGAATCTTCTATTTCTCCTTTGGGCTGTATCATCGAGGATAATAGACCTAGTTTCATTGGCGTAAGCGAAATGTTGAAGCGCTCAACCGATCACACTGTTGAACTGCTGAAGTCGGAGTTAGCGATAAAACTCAACGAGCTTGAGGAACAGTGGCACTTTGCTTCCCTAGAGCGAATATTCATAGAGAACCGCATTTACCGTGATATCGAAGAAGAGGAAACCTGGGAGGGTGTGATCTCGGCCATTGGCAAGGGCCTAGAGCCTCATGTGGAACATCTAAAACGTGATGTTACAGAAGAAGACATCACCAAGCTTACAGAGATCCGCATAAAGCGCATTTCTCGCTTCGACCTGGATAAAGCGCAACAATATATCGATGCGCTAGAAGAACAGATCGCCGAGGTGAAGAACAGTCTAGAGAACCTGATCGACCATGCCGTCGATTATTTCACCAGGTTGAAGAAAACCTACGGCAAAGGACGTGAGCGCAAAACAGAGATACGTGTCTTTGACGACGTAGACGCGAAAAAAGTAGTGATCAGAAATACCAAACTCTACGTGAATCGTGAAGAAGGTTTTGTGGGCACATCATTGCGTCGCGACGAGTACGTGACGGATTGTGCAGACATCGATGATATCATTGTATTCACCAAGGATGGCAAGATGCAAGTCACAAAGGTGGACGCCAAGACCTTTGTTGGCAAGGGAATCATCCATGTGGCCGTTTTCAAGAAGAAGGACAAGCGAACCGTTTATAACATGATCTATAAAGATGGTCGGGGCGGCGCCTCGTACATCAAGCGTTTTAATGTCACTGGCGTTACGCGCGATAAAGAATACGATCTTACCCAAGGAAAAAAAGGTTCAGATGTATTGTACTTCACTGCAAATCCTAATGGTGAGGCAGAGATCGTCACAGTACATCTTCGTCAAGCGGGAAGCATTAAGAAACTGAAATGGGACCTAGACTTTGCTGATCTTGGCATCAAAGGAAGAGGCGTAAAAGGCAATATTGTTACCAAATATGCCGTAAAGCGCATTGAATTGAAGGAAAAAGGAGTTTCTACACTGAAGCCGAGAAAGATATGGTTCGATGATACCGTGCAACGTTTGAATGTCGATGGAAGAGGAGAGTTGCTAGGTGCTTTTAGAGGAGAGGATCGCCTACTTGTCATCAATCAAAAAGGATTCGCAAAAACCATCATCCCAGAGCTGACCACGCATTTTGATGATGATATGATCGTACTAGAGAAGTGGAACCCCAAAAAGCCCATTTCGGTCATTTATTATGATGGAAACAAAGAACGTTATTACGTGAAGCGTTTTTTGATTGAAAGTGAAGGCAGGGAAGACCTGATCATCACAGACCATCCCAAGTCGCAACTAGAACTGGTGTTGACTGATTGGCGCCCGATGGCCGAAGTGGAGTTCTACAAACCCCGTGGCAAGGACACCAAGCCCAACCTCACGGTAAACCTAGAAGAGTTCATCGCAATCAAAGGGATCTCGGCTTTGGGCAACCAGCTCACAAAAGAAAAGGTGAAGAACGTAAACCCTTTAGAGTCGCTTCCTTACGAAGAACCTGAACCGCTTCAGCCCGAAGAGATGGAAGTAATAGACGAAGAGACCGTTGAGGAGGAACAAGGCCCTGATACAACAGCCGAAAATTCCGATGAGGAAGGGCAGATCACTTTGGAACTTTAAAAACAATCAAAATGATCGGTTGAAATCTAACCCCTTTGGCTCTTAAGGGCACAGTTTGTTCTGTTTGGATTCCTCTCTTGATGGAGAAGTAAAAGGGTGTCGATAAAAGACTCTTTTCAGACTCCGACCAAGGCCACCGCTTCCAAGCGATGCATGTTTTACTCAAATGGTAAGTTCATGCTTCCACCTTGCCATTTTTCTTTCGCATGCGCATGTTCAGGAATTCTACAAAAAGTGAGAAGGAAATGGCAAAATACAGATAGCCTTTAGGCACCGCACCAATAGATTGGTCAAAGACCACCGCATGTGCCAAATGGGCACCTTCAGCGATCAGCATAAAACCGATCAGGATCAAGAACGCCAATCCCAGCACCTGTATGGACGGGTGCCTGCTCACAAATGCAGAAACAGGATTTGCAAAGACCAACATAATCAAGACCGATAGCACCACAGCAATGATCATGATCACCAATGCGACATCGGGGCCACCGGCAATACCATTGGTCATGCCTACGGCAGTCAATATCGAGTCGAAGGAGAATACGATGTTGATCAGGGTAATTTGAAAGATGGCATTCCCCATGGTGCTACCTTGAGTTTTCTTCACTTCGCGCACGTCATGCTCGGGGTCTTCTACTTTTTCATGGATCTCTTTCGTACTTTTGTATAGCAAGAACAACCCGCCGGCGATCAGGATAAGGCTTTGTCCGGTGAAGTGGGCATCAAACCAGCTCCATTCTATGCTAAACCATGGTTTCTGCATGGCGATCAATGCAGAAATACCAAATAACAGTGCAATACGCATCACCATGGCTAGAACGAGCCCGATATTGGTAGCTTTCTTGCGTTGCTTTTCGGGCAGCTTATCAGCAGCGATGGCAATGAAGATGATGTTGTCGATACCCAGTACGATTTCCAGAAATGTTAGCGTGAACAATGCGCCCAGCGCCTCGGCAGTTAGTAGTTGTTCTAGCATGTTAGTCGGTCTTAGTTACAGTTCCTTTTTTTTTATTCCTGTCGTCGCCCACCAATGAATATTCGAATGTGTAGGTATTGCCTGAGGTGCTAATGATCCTCATGTGTACAGGCTTCTGTTCGTTTCGAGTCTTTGGGTGTAATTTAGTCACGATGAATTCACAGTCGTTGATCCAACGTATGCGTGCACTGTCAGCCTTTCCCTTGTAATGATCCACCTCCAGTGTATCGTTTCGGGTAAAAGAGGTGGTTACCAACTCTGTACCTACAAAAGACTCAAACTCAAATGTACCATTCTTGAAATCAGCACAGTTGCGCTCACGCTGATGGCACGATAAGAGTAGAAAAGGCAAGAGAAAAATAGACAATGGCCGCATTCGAGAAAATTACGCCCCAAAATACTGAAATTTTAGTTTTGATGGACATCAAAGGAACCGTCTCCATAGAAAATCACGATTTTCTGAATTTCTTTTCGACCAACTGTATTCTCGAGAAGAGCTGGTCTTGAACCACTTTTTGCTTGAGAAGTAGTTTCACGGGGTGAAGTCGAAGACTGCTTCGGAAAAGTACCATCGCCATTCAATAACCAGTACAGGTCAACTTCAGGGTAGGTATGAACCACTTTTAGCACAAAGTCCAGACTTGGCTTATTTCTGCTAGATAGGATATGTGAAATACTAGAACGCTGTACGCCAATGGCATCAGCAAAAGCACTGGCCGAAAGACCATGATAGCTCATGATCTCAGCCAATCGTTTTGCAAACTCTTTATTGTTTACCATTGTAATGGTATGATTCACTTTTATAACTTCAAAAGTATGAAAATATTGCTTCACATCATTTGAAGAAATGATTATTTTTTTGAATTATTAATTTATATATATGAATTTAAGTATTTGAAATACAAAACTTTAAATATTTTAATATATAATTGTTTACAATTTTGACCAGAATATACCGAATCAGCCCCTCAGGGAAATAAGGGTCATCATCAAACTTGTATACAAATGTGAAATTCTGTTTATTTATCTTTGCCTGAAAAGTAATCCGAACATGTTAGGCGCTCTCGAGAATTGGACTGAGAAAAATGTCGATTTCAATAGATTCAACAGGTATTTTCCACCACAGAATTTAACCCCCTATTTTAAAGACTGGGAAGCAAATTATGTTGTCAGTAAGATTGGGAAGTCTGTAGATGACCGGCCGATTTTTTCTGTCGAAGTTGGTTCTGGTGAAAAAAAGATATTGCTTTGGTCGCAAATGCATGGCAACGAGTCGACCACGACGCGCGCATTGATCGTTCTTTTAGATTTCTTGAGATCCGATCACGCATTTGCAAAGACGATCGTTGCTAGAACAAAATTATGCATCATCCCAATGCTTAATCCAGATGGTGCCGAAAAATACACACGCGTCAACGCCAATGAAATTGACCTCAACCGAGATGCTCAGGATTTGTCGCAACCGGAAAGCCGCGTTCTGCGTAACACATTTGATGATTTCTCACCAGATTTCTGCTTCAATCTACACGGACAACGCACCATTTTTGGCGTGGGCGATTCTGAACAAGCTGCTGCACTCTCTTTTTTAACGCCCGCCGAAGATTCAGAGCGCTTGATCACTGCGCAGCGTAAACGAAGTATGGAGCTTATCGTAAAAATGAACAGGTTGCTTCAGGCCAAAATACCAGGTATGGTCGGCAGGTACGATGATAGCTTCAATCTTAATTGTGTTGGAGATACATTTCAATCAGCTGGCATACCGACAATGCTTTTCGAGGCAGGGCATTATCCCAACGATTACAATAGAAACACCACTTGCCAGCTGACCTTCTATGCGATGGTCTGCGCTTTGCACCATATTGCCACTTCTATGGTAAAGGGTGATGATGCCGATGCTTACTTTGACATCCCAGAGAACCAAAAGACATTTTCAGATTTTGTGGTCCGCAATGCAGTAGTGCAAGAGGACGGGTTGCTAACCACCAAAGACCTGCACTTTCATTTTAAAGAAGTAGTCGCGAATGGCAAGATAGCATATATACCAGAGTTTGCTGAGCCCCACATTGCTTCTCCTAAGTTTCACCATGAAGAATTCCACTTTCATGAGTTGACGTTTGTCAACCCTAGTTTTCAAACGTTTTCGGGAGAACTTCCACTTGCCGATTATTTAGATAACATTAACGAATTGGCAAATTGGATGCGAAAAATTCAATGAGAACAATCTTTTCTTTCATAATTATTTCGTTTTTTTGCATTATCATCAAAAAAAACAATTGTTTATGGCCAAGTTCAAATTGGATGAGATAGACCATCAAATTCTTGATATGCTCATCGATAATACCAGGATTCCTTTTACAGATATCGCAAAAAAATTGCTCATATCAGCTGGCACTGTGCATGTTAGGGTGAAGAAAATGGAAGAAGCAGGTATCATAAAAGGATCTTCATTGACTTTAGACTACATTAAACTAGGCTACTCATTCATAGCGTATGTAGGTGTGTTTCTTGAAAAGACGCATCAAACCAAGTTCGTCTTAGAGCGCTTGGCTGAGATCCCCTATGTGACAGTAGCGCATATCACTACTGGGAAGTTCAATATTTTTTGCAAGCTTAGAGCAAAGGATACCAAGCACGCCAAGGAAATTATCTTTTTAATTGATGATATCGAAGGTGTAACGCGAACAGAGACCATGATATCATTAGAGGAAAGCATCAATGATAAGAGACGTTTGATGCACTCTATCTTCAACGAAATTTAACGATAAGCGGAGGATCTGTCATATAACCCTCTTTCATATATTGGCAGAGGGTTTTTTGGTACTTTTGACTTTCAAAATTCAGCAAGCAATGCCACGCAAACCCAAGATAGAACGCTTTAACCAGACCGTCCTAGACAAGTATCACATATACAACAGCATCTTTCTCACACTTCCATTCGATGAGATCACCAATACCGGTGTCATGCTGCCTCTTTTCACTGAGCTTTGTAAAAAGGGATTCAGTGAAGGAAAGGACCCATCTACGATTGTCGAGGAGTTCTTCAGAAAGTACTTTGACGGGCCATCAGAAGAACAACGGTTAGACCTGCTCTTCCGTTTCATTCAGTATATAGAGCGTCAGGTCGTGCTGTTCGATGCCATTGAAGATGCAGGTTTCGCAACCGTGAACAACATGGATGGGCGTGGTACGCTTCGTAGTGTTAAAGAGGAAGCAGAAGATAAAAACAAGGTGGCAGAACTTCGTTCGTACTTGCAACACTTTAAAGTGAGGCCAGTGCTCACAGCACACCCCACACAATTCTATCCAGGAGCAGTGCTTGGGATCATCACAGACCTGGCTTTGGCCATTGAGAAGGACGATCTTACGGTCATCAAGCAGTTGCTGGCCCAATTGGGTAAGACACCATTCTTAAAGGAAAAGAAACCGACACCATTTGATGAGGCGATCAGCTTGATCTGGTATCTAGAGAATGTGTTCTACCACGCCGTGGCAAAGATCTACAATTACATCCAGCACAATATCTTCAAAGGCGGCAGACCTGATAATCCGATCTTCGACCTTGGCTTCTGGCCAGGTGGGGATCGGGATGGAAACCCTTTTGTGACAACCGAGATCACGCTAAAGACAGCTGAAAGGCTCAGAAGCACAATATTCAGGTGTTATTATCGCGACATGCGAAAGTTACGCAGAAGATTGACTTTCAAACAAGTGAAGATCCCCGTCGCCATCCTTGAGCAAAAGCTGTATGACAATATCTTCCTAAGTGGTGGCCAGACCACGATCTCTTTGGAAGAACTAGAAGCTGAGTTAAAGAAGATCAGAGAAATTCTGATCAAGACGCATCAGTCGTTGTTCTTAACTGAACTGGACGACTTTATCAACAAGGTGAGGCTGTTCGGCTTCCATTTCGGGGCTTTGGACATTCGTCAAGATTCCAGAGTACATCACAGTGTGCTTACCAATATTGTTGCCGAGACACAGGCGCAAGGGCTAGATATTTTCCCAGCGAACTATGGCACACTAGACGAGAAAGACCAGATCGTGCACTTGGGCAGGGTTTCTGGTGAGTTGGATCCTGAACTCTTCAAGGACGAAATGGCAAGAGCCACTTTAGGGTCTATCTACGCTATTAAGACCATACAAAGAAATAACGGAGAACGAGGTTGTAACCGATACATTATCAGTAACAATCAAACAGCACTCAATGTGATGGAGAGCTTTGCCATGATACGCCTATGTGGATGGGAAGAGCCAACCGTAGATATCGTTCCTTTGTTCGAGACCGTCCCCGACCTACAGGTGGCACACGTTGTCATGGAGTCATTGTACACAGACCCTGCGTATTCAGAACATCTAAAGCGCCGAGGCAACAAGCAGACCATCATGTTAGGTTTCTCCGATGGAACCAAAGATGGCGGTTACCTCATGGCCAACTGGAGTATCTTTAAAGCCAAAGAGGCACTCACTGAGATGTCCAAGAAATATGATATTTCTGTGGTATTCTTTGATGGTAGGGGAGGACCGCCTGCACGTGGTGGCGGTAACACGCATAAGTTCTACTCATCGCTGGGTAGTACGATCGCACACGACGAGATTCAACTTACCGTGCAAGGTCAGACCATCAGCTCTAATTTTGGAACGCCAGAATCTTGTCAGTACAATCTAGAACAATTATTGAGTTCAGGTATTTCTAACGAAGTATTCAACAACAACACACCTGCCTTTTCAGAAGGTGACAGGAAGACCATGGAAGAATTAGCGAGCATTAGCTATCGGACATATGTAGACTTCAAGAAGCATCCTAAATTCTTGCCGTATCTAGAAAAGATGAGCACTTTGAAGTTCTATGCAAAGACGAACGTTGGCAGTAGGCCTGCCAAACGCGGCAGATCTGATACGTTGAAGTTCTCTGACCTTCGCGCGATTCCTTTTGTAGGAAGTTGGAGCCAATTAAAACAGAACGTACCTGGTTTCTTTGGTGTTGGCACAGCGATAAAACATTTTGAGGACCATGGTGAATTGACCAAAGTGCGTTTGCTATATCAAAACTCAGCCTTCTTCAGAACACTACTGGAAAACAGTATGATGAGTCTTACCAAATCATTCTTCGAGTTGACGGCCTATATGGAGAATGATAAAGAGTTTGGTGATTTCTGGAAACTGATCCATAATGAGTACTTGTTGACCAAAGAATTGCTATTGAAGCTAACGGGCTATGAGGCTTTGATGCAGAACGAGGCTGCCGGGAAGGCATCCATCAATGTGCGTGAGAACATTGTACTGCCATTGCTCACCATTCAACAATTTGCGCTGAAGACGGTTCAAGATTTGAGCAGGTCTGGAGAGAAGGGCGAGAAGAGTATTGAAGTGTACGAAAAGATAGTGACCAGATCACTCTTCGGAAACATCAACGCGAGCAGGAATTCAGCTTAGCAAGCTACTCTTCTTCTGAATCGATCCCTTCGAGGGCGATCTCGTCTACCGAGAGATTGTCAAAGTTGGTAAGGGTGTAATGCAGCTTGCTATTTACCTTCACCAGATAGATAGTGTCATTGGTCTTTAGTTCTACAGCCTCGATGATACGGTTGTGATGGTCTTCAAAAGTAATGATATCACTGTCTCCGTATCCATCAGGGAATTTGTCGGCCAGTTGTTGCATAAGCCGAGGAGATAACTTCTTGTAGTCAACAATTTTACGGATCATAGAAAAATTGGTTGGTTAGTAAATGTTTCTATGCGACACTATGTCGTTTCGTAAGTGCTAATCAGTTGATTTAAAGTTACAACAATATTTTGTTATATGCTCTTGAATTTTAAAGCGTTGCGTAGTAGTCAAAAGCCTCAAAGATGAGTTTTGTGTCTACTCTCTTATCGATCACAGGCTCACCAATATCTTCAAGCAATACGAAATTGATAT
The DNA here is from genome assembly GCA_028284745.1 of Flavobacteriaceae bacterium. GTDB lineage: Bacteria > Bacteroidota > Bacteroidia > Flavobacteriales > Flavobacteriaceae > JANQRC01. The sequence goes on along the minus strand of JANQRC010000064.1, from coordinate 61,308 downwards.
TGCCATGCGAGTTCTTTTTGTCATACTTGGTGAGCGAGAGGACCTCTTCTATATCAGCGCTGCCAAAAGACTCCTTGCCATAAATGCTGATAAGGGCTTTTGAGATGTCATCGAGCTTTTCTTCAGGAAATGACAATAAACGTGAAGAGATATACGTGGCAAGTACCATCCCGATAGCAATGGCATCACCATGCAACAATGGTTTTCGATGCTCATTGTCAAGCAAATAGCTTTCTATGGCATGGCCGAGCGTGTGCCCGTAGTTCAATGTTTTTCGCAACCCATCTTCATGCAGGTCTTCTGTTACCACTAGGTTCTTGATCGCCACCGAACGATGGATCAGTGGGTCTAAAGAGACCAGGTCCTTCAGGTCCCATTGCTTCATGGCCTGCCAGTATTCTTGATCTTGAATGAGACCATGCTTGAGCATTTCTGCCAAGCCGCTTCTCCTTTGTTCTAAAGGAAGGCTCTTCAGGAATTCTGTGTCGACCACCACCATTTGGGCATGGTTGATAACACCGATCTGATTCTTCAAAGTGCCAAGGTCTACACCTGTCTTTCCGCCCACAGAAGCATCTACCATCGCCAGCAACGATGTAGGAACATTGATGTAGTTGATCCCTCTTTTAAACGTTGAAGCAACAAAACCGCCCAAGTCCGTTACTACACCACCGCCAACATTGATCAGTAGGCTTTTACGATCTGCACCAAGTTCTGAAAGCGAATTCCAAACATCTTCGCACACTGTTATGGTCTTGTATTCTTCACCAGCTTCGATCTCGATGACCTCGATAGCTAGGGCTGTTTCAACATTGGCGAGAAATCTAGCTAGGCAATGGCCGTGCGTGTTCGAATCTACCAGGACGAATACCATTGAATAGCCGTACGTATTCAGGTGTTCGTTCAGCGATTGGTATGCCCTTTCATTGAAGTGAACAAAATAACTCTCAGAAGCGATCGATTCCATAAAGACCAACATAAATTGTCCGCACAAATTAACGAGATCATTTTCAAATCTGCAGCTGCGAATCTTTATATTTGTTTTGCAAAATTAGCAATTAATGAACCGCATTTTTGAAGATACCGAAAAAGCATTCGCACTAAAGAGTGATTCTGAACTAGAGCGCGCCTATTTCCTTTTTAAACTTATTGCCAACCAACCCTTGGTGCGCATTGGCACGGCTGTCACCAATTTTGCCATAAAAGCGCATTTGCCTGTCGATGGACTGATAAGGGCCACAGTGTTCGATCATTTCTGTGGCGGGACCAACGAGGAAGATTGCCTGCCCGTAGTAGATAGAATGTGGGAGAAAGGCGTGTGTTCGGTGCTGGATTATTCCGTGGAAGGAAAAGACGAAGAAGACCCTTTAGACAATGCCTTGGCCATGACCCTGAAGGTCTTGGACTTTGTGAAGGAAAAAGATGCCATTCCTTTTGCCGTGTTCAAACCCACTGGTTTTGGTCGTTTTTCATTGTTTCAAAAGATCAGTGAAGGGGAAGAACTTACCGATCAAGAATTGGCGGAGTGGAGCAGGGTCGAGGCACGTTTTGCCAAGGCATGCAAAAAGGCACATGAATTGGACGTTTCTTTGTTGATCGATGCCGAAGAGAGCTGGATGCAAGATGCGGCCGACACCTTGGTAGAAAAGTTAATGCAGCAGTACAATCGTGAAAAGCCCGTTGTCTACAATACCTTACAAATGTATCGCTGGGACCGATTGGATTACTTGAAGGCATTGCACCACAAGGCGACAAAAGAAGGCTTTAAAGTAGGCGTTAAGCTAGTGCGTGGCGCTTATATGGAAAAAGAGAACCAACGTGCCGAAGAAAAGGGATATCCAACACCGATATGCCCTAGCAAACAAGCTACTGATGATAATTTTGATGCAGGTATACGCTACATGCTAGATCATTTAGGCGAGTTATCCCTCTTTGCAGGAACACACAATGAGGAGAGCTCATACAAGGTCATGGAGATCATGAGGCAAAAAGAGATCAAGAACGATGACGCTAATGTGTGGTTTGGTCAACTGTACGGAATGAGCGACCATATCAGCTTCAATCTTTCGGCCGAGAGGTACAACGTTGCGAAATACCTGCCTTTTGGCCCCGTAAGGGATGTGATGCCCTATCTGATCAGAAGGGCAGAAGAGAACACGTCAGTCGCTGGGCAGACCACACGCGAGTTGGACCTGTTGAGGAAGGAGCGTAAAAGAAGGAAGATCTAGTTAGTTATTCGATACGCACTTCTCTAAACGTGGCAATGCTGTCGCAATTCTCGATATCGAGCACAAGGCTTCTGTCCTTATTGGAAACACCTTCGATACGATAAGACCTACAAGGTTCTGCCTTTGTGTCGCTATCAGAGAAGTTCACATCACCATAGTTGAGCAAGTGTGACAACTCGCCTGTGTCAAGAACCTTTGTGTTGATCATTTGTGAAACGCTCTCAGCGTATTGGATCCGTTTTGACCTTATATTTTTCAGTACTCGGGCATTGGGTCCATAGCTGCACGAGAAGTTCTTTTGGGAAAGTATGAAAGCAAGAATTACCAACCCTACAGAAAATCCGCCTAAATAATACCCTAGCCGTTTTAAGAAACTCATGTACGATCTAAAAGATAAGAAGGTTCGGGTCGCGGTATTCTAGGTCGAACCAATCTGCAATGGTCTTGTTCGTCAAAACCCCGTGATAAAAGTAAAGGCCACTCTTTAGGCCACGATCGAAACGCAAAGAGTTTTCAATACCACCTTCTTCAGCGATCTTTAAAAGATAAGGTGTGAAGATATTACTGATCGAGGCCGAGGCTGTCCTGGCGTAACGTGCAAGGATGTTAGGCACACAATAGTGAGTGATTCCATGTTTGATGAACATCGGATCGTCGTGCGATGTTACTTCGCTGGTCTCGAAGCATCCGCCCATGTCGATGCTCACGTCAATGATCACTGCGCCAGGTTTCATGTGCTCTACCATGGTCTCTGTGACGATCACTGGCGCCCTGTTCTTTCCACGGACTGCGCCGATCGCCACATCACAACGCTTTAGGGCTTTCAATAGATTTTTAGGTTGAATGGTAGAAGTGTAGACAGACCTGTTCAAATTTGTCTGGATGTGGCGGAGCTTGGTAATAGAGTTGTCAAAGACTTTGATATTGGCGCCAAGGCCAAGGGCGCTCCTGGCCGCATATTCACCAACAGTTCCCGCACCAAGAATAACGACTTCTGTGGGCGGCACACCACTGATGTTCCCCATCATGAGTCCGTTTCCTTGGTTTACGTTTGCCATCAATTCAGCGGCGATCAATACTGAAGCAGTTCCGGCAATTTCGCTAAGTGCCCTTACGGCTGGGTAAGCACCGTCCTCGTCTTTGATGAACTCAAAAGCAAGTGCAGTGATGCGTTTGGTTGCCAGCTTTTCAAAATAGTTCTTGGCCTGCGTCTTTAGTTGAAGTGCCGAGATGAGAATGGTCTGCGGATTGATCATCTCAAGCTCACTCATTGAAGGAGGTTCGACTTTTAAGATGATCGGACAGCTGAATACTTTGCTAGTATCGTGACTTACTTCGGCGCCTGCATCGCTATATTCCCTGTCTGAGAAGTTCGCGGCCTCACCGGCCTTAGACTCGATAAGGATCCTGTGACCATGTGCCACAAGCGCCGCCACGGCATCGGGTGTAAGGCACACACGTTTTTCTTGGTAGGATGTTTCTTTGGGAATACCAATGAATAGTGCGCCCTTTTGTTTGACGATCTCTAGCGTCTCTTCTTTGGGGATCAGTTGTTCCTTGGTAAAAGGAGAAAGTTGGTCAGACATAGGTTAGGCGTTGTCTGTTTCATCAGATTGGTACTCCTCTAATTCCTTTTCAATCTTTCTGAGGTCAATACCTAATACATATTTTTCGAAAAGTTTTATTCTGATTAAATATACAAAAGGGATGACTATAAGCATTATGGGAAACAACCAAATGATCTCAACCTCATCAACGTACTGAGCATCATCGTTGATTGCAGTAAATAATTGAAAGACATACATAGCTATTGGTATGAGTATTACATGATACCACCAATGCCTACAGGTTATAAACCATAAAGTCAACAGTAGTAATGGAACGACTTTAGTAAGGATAAACCAAAAGGCCATATTAGCACTACCAAAATGCGGACTCTCATAAATAAAAAAAGGAGTCTCCCAAGTTCGGCTATCTGGGACTCCTTTATATGAGTAAAAAATGTAAGGCGATATAGCTATAAGTAGCGCTACTAGGCTACCCAGCAGAACCGCGTACGATTTTTTCTTTTTTGACGCTGTTTTTGATGAGCTCTGTGTCATAAAGGTTTTCGTCTTCTGCTGTGCTATCATCATTGCATGATGCTAGAACGATCGAACCAAATACTACTAATGCGAATACGGAGAAGAACTTTCTAGTTTTCATTTTGAATAGAGGTTTAGGGTTAATAAGACAACCACAAACCTATGGCAAAATAAGTTAATAGAGATGAATACTTTCGCCGTATATTTGTTAGTTTACGCTAGGTTGAATCTACTGTAAAGATAGTAATTCCGAGAAGAGGTTGCTAAAATAGTCAAAAAAAATTAGCAATTGCTTCTTGGTGAATTATTCATGATCTTTAACATTCGCTGATCGGACGAAATGCCAGAAATTTCGATGATCGTATGGTCTGCAGGGAGTAGTTCTTCTATGACCTGCGGCCATTCGATAAAAGCCTGTGCATCCCCATACAGGTGCTCTTCCACACCAAGGTCTAGAGCTTCTTCTTGACTTTCAATACGATAGAGGTCTAGGTGATATACCTTTCCCTTTGCAGTCTGGTACTCGTTTACTAGAGAGAACGTAGGGCTGCTTGTGGCTGTATCGCCACCCATGGTCTTGATAAGTGCTTTGATCAGCGTGGTCTTGCCTGCACCGAGACCTCCATAGAACACCACCACAGAATTTAGCTGTTTCATAACATGCTCAGCAATTTTGTCGATCTCATCGAGTTTGTATTCAAACTGCATCTCGAAAATTTTGTGCAAAAATAATGCTTATTTAGGCGAGAGCACAACAAACGGAATGACCATTTCTTCTAGAGACACGCCACCATGCTGGTAGGTGTTTCTATAAAAGCTCACATAGTGATTATAGTTATTCGGGTAGGCAAAGAAAAAGTCGTTCTTCGCAAAAATGAACGAACTACTCATATTGATGGCGGGTAGGTGATACTCCTTTGGATTGGTCGCCGGCAGTACTTCTTTATCTTCATAGGTGAGGCTTCTGCCAGTTTTATAGCGCAGATTTAGGCTCGTATCGCGATCCCCGATCACTTTTGATGGATTCTTCACATTGATAGTGCCATGGTCTGTGGTGATGATCAACTTCATCCCCAATTGTTGGGCTTGTTGAATGACCTCTAAGAGCGGACTGTTCTTAAACCAACTTTGCGTGAGGCTTCGGTAGGCCTTGTCGGTAGAGGCCAGTTCCTTGATAACCTCCATGTCGGTCTTCGCATGCGATATCATATCCACAAAATTGTACACGACGACCGTAAGGTCATTGTCCCTTTGCGATTTGAAATTGTCGGCCAATCTCTTGCCGTTCTTGAGGTTGGAGATCTTATGGTATTGCGACTTGATGTTTAGGCCTAGCCGCTTTAGTTGCGCAGCAAGGAATTTATCTTCGAATTGGTTTTTGCCTCCTTCATCCGTATCATTCTTCCACCATTCTGGATGCAGCTTCTCCATATCCAAGGGCATCAGACCAGAGAAAATCGCGTTTCTGGCATACTGAGTGGCTGTTGGTAAAATACTTAGGTAAGGCTCTTCTTTCTCTTTCTTGTAGTGATTTGCCAAAATGGGTTCAAAAGCTTTCCATTGGTCGTAACGCAAATTGTCAATAACCACCAATAGTACTGGTTGATCGCCCAACTCAGGCTTTACCAACTCTTTAAAAAGTGTGTGCGACATCACTGGCGCACCTCCTTCTTGAAACCAGCCCAAATAATTGCGCTCTACGAATTTTGCGAATTGCGAATTGGCCTCTAGTTTCTGCGATTCAAGAATTTCGAACATGCTGTTGTCCTCGATGTCTTCGAGCGCTATCTCCCAATAGATCAAACGCTGGTAAAGCACTATCCACTCTTCCAAGGAGTTTACCATAGCCATGTCCATGGCTATCTTGCGGAACTCCTGCTGGTAGTCTGAGGTAGTCTTCTCGGTCACTAACCTAGAGTGGTCAAGATTTTTCTTCAGGCTAAGCAATATCTGATTCGGGTTTACAGGTTTTATGAGGTAATCAGCGATCTTAGAGCCTATGGCCTCTTCCATGATGTATTCTTCCTCGCTCTTGGTGATCATCACAACGGGCAAACTATCTTGCTTCGCCTTTATCTCCGACAATGTCTCCAAACCAGTGATCCCAGGCATATTCTCATCTAGAAAGACAATGTCGAAGCGTTGTTCGTCAATCATCTCGATGGCCTCCGAGCCACTCTGGCAAGTAGCTACTTCATAGTTTTTCTTTTCCAGGAAAATGATATGTGGTTTCAGTAGGTCGATCTCGTCGTCGACCCAAAGGACTTTGATTTTGTTCATATGGCTATATTTGCAATTCGCAAGTTAAAGGTATCAGTTTGAATACTCCTACGAAGCTCAAGATTTTTAACGATCCTATCTATGGGTTTATTACCATTCAAGATCCGCTGATCTTTCAGTTGATCGAGCACCGATACTTTCAACGTCTTCGTCGCATCACACAAATGGGGCTTTCGTATCTGGTTTTTCCTGGAGCACATCATACGCGCTTTCATCATGCGCTGGGCTGCATGCACCTCATGCAGAAAGCGGTGCAAGTGCTTCGCTACAAGGGTGTTGCCATCTCAGAGGAAGAGAAACAGGCGCTTGAGATTGCTATCTTGCTTCATGATATTGGTCATGGGCCATTCTCTCACGCAATGGAAAATAGCATTGTGAGAGACGTACATCACGAAGAGGTCTCGTTGCTTTTCATGCATGAATTGAATCGCGAGTTTAACGGAAGTTTAACGCTGGCGCTTCAGATCTTTAGAGGAGCGTACGATCGCATGTTCATGAATCAGTTGATCAGTAGTCAGCTAGACATGGATCGATCTGATTACCTGAAGCGCGATAGTTTCTACACAGGTGTGGCAGAGGGAAACATCAATTCGGAACGACTCATCTCGATGCTGAATGTGGTAGAAGACCAACTGGTGGTTGAAGAAAAGGGAATCTACCCCGTCGAGAAGTTTTTGACCTCAAGACGATTCATGTACTGGCAAGTGTATCTTCATAAAACAGGGCTGGTCGCCGAACAGCTTCTGATGCGTTTGTTGCAACGTGCCAAAGAACTTACGGCAAAAGGTGTCGGGCTGTCCGCGAGCAAGCCTTTGCAATTTTTCTTGAAGAACGAGATAGACCTCAAGGGGTTTGGTATCGAAGTGCTAGAATTGTTCTCTAGATTAGATGATGTAGACATCCTGGCAGCCATGAAATCATGGCAGGATCATGAAGACTTTGTGCTATCGAGCCTGAGCAACATGTTGATCGAGCGTAGGCTTTTGAAGGTAAAGTACAAAGACAAGCCAGTTTCAGACAAGAAACTATCACAGCTTGTAGAACGGTTCGCTCAAGAACAGGGGATCAGCAGTGGGGACGCTTCCTATTTTGTGTTTACTGATAAGGTCATCAACCAGGCATACAATGTCGACCTGCAGAACATAAACATCTTGATGAAATCAGGAAAACTGAAGGATGTGGCCAAAGCTTCGGACCAACTGAATATCGAAGCACTCTCTAAGCCGGTCACGAAATACTTTCTGTGTTATCCCAAAGAAGGATTTTAACACATTTTTTATACTTTTGCGCTTAATGAAATTCACAGCAACACAAATTGCAGGCATTCTTGAAGGAGACATCGTCGGCAATCCTGATGTAGAAGTATCAAAACTCGCCAAAATAGAGGAAGGCACCACGGGGTCTCTTACTTTTTTGGCCAATCCCAAGTACACGCAACACATCTACACCACCAAAGCCTCTATCACCATTGTGAATAGGTCTTTTGAGATTGAAGAAAAGCTGGATACCACACTCATCAAGGTAGATGATGCCTATAAGTCCTTTTCTAAGCTCCTTGAATATTACAACCAAGTGAAGATGAACAAGGTCGGGATAGAGCAACCATCATTTGTTTCTGGTTCTGCTAGATACGGTGATGGCATTTATATAGGTGCATTTGCTTATGTAGGCGAAAATGTTAGCATTGGCACTAATGTCAAGCTATATCCCAATGCATACATTGGTGACAATGTGATCATTGGTGACAATGTGGTTGTGTTTGCTGGTGCCAAAGTATATTCTGAAAGTATCATAGGAGACCATTGTGTGATCCATAGCGGAGCCGTTGTAGGAGCTGATGGTTTTGGCTTTGCACCTAATGAGAATGGAGAATACAAAAAAGTCCCGCAAACGGGCAATGTCATCCTTGAGGATCATGTGGATGTTGGCGCTGGCACTACCATCGACAGAGCAACATTAGGCTCCACGGTCATCAAGAGAGGTGTGAAGTTGGACAATCAGATCCAGATCGCACACAATGTAGAAGTAGGCGAGAATACGGTGATTGCCGCACAAACAGGAATTGCTGGGTCTACCAAGATAGGGAAGAACTGCATGATTGGTGGTCAAGTTGGGATCGTCGGGCATATCATCATAGGAGACAATGTCAAGATCCAAGCGCAGTCTGGTATCGGGCGTAATGTGAAAGACAATGAGGTATTGCAAGGGTCACCTGCCTTGAATTATGGCGATTACAACAAATCATACGTCCACTTCAAGAATTTGCCAAGAATGGCAAACACAATTCATCAAATCGAAAAAAAGCTTAAGGATAATGAGTAACGAAGTTCGTAACCAACGAACCATAGCCTCCGAAGCAACACTAAAGGGAGTGGGGCTTCATACAGGAAAAGAGGTTGTAATGACCTTCAAGCCCGCACCTGTAGACCACGGTTACGCTTTCAAACGGATAGACCTAGAGGGCGAACCTATCATAGAGGCAGATGCAAGCTATGTGGTAAACACGCAGCGCGGCACCAACCTAGAAAAGAAGGGGGTCAAGATTCAAACGTCCGAGCACGTTCTGGCAGCCTTAGTAGGCATGGACATTGACAATGTGCTCATTGAACTGAATGCTTCCGAACCGCCGATCATGGATGGTTCGTCAAAGTTCTTTGTCGAAGCTATTGAGGAAGCAGGCATTGAAGAGCAAGACGCACCATTGTTCGAATACATTGTCAAAGACGTGATTTCCTACGTTGATGAAGAGTCAGGAAGCGAGATCACTGTGATTCCTGCCGACAAGTATCAAGTGACCACTATGGTAGATTTTGGCACCAAGATTCTTGGCACCCAAAATGCTACGCTAAAGCATATCTCTGACTTCAAGGATGAGATTGCTGATGCCAGAACCTTTAGCTTTTTACATGAATTAGAAATGCTTCTAGAGCATGGCCTCATCAAAGGAGGAGACCTTAACAATGCCATTGTATACGTAGATAAGGAAATCTCTGAATCTACCATGAAGAAGCTCGAAAAAGCTTTCAATAAGGAGAAATTATCTGTAAAACCAAACGGTATATTAGATAATTTGACGCTTCATCATCCTAACGAAGCAGCTAGGCATAAGCTATTGGATGTTATCGGCGACCTCGCATTGATCGGTGCACGGATCCGAGGAAAGGTAATTGCCAACAAACCCGGGCATTACGTAAACACCCAGTTTGCAAAGCGATTGCAGAAGATCATCAAGAACGAGCGCCGTAACTATGTGCCCAAAGTAGATTTGCACGCAACGCCCATAAAAGACGTGAACGCCATCATGGCCATGCTACCACACAGGCCGCCATTCTTGCTAGTCGACAAGATCTTAGAGCTTTCCGACAAGCATGTCATCGGCATCAAGAACGTTACCATGAACGAGCCCTTTTTTGTGGGACATTTTCCTGGTGCACCTGTGATGCCGGGCGTTCTACAGATAGAAGCAATGGCCCAAACGGGTGGAATCCTTGTGCTTAGCACAGTTCCTGACCCTGAGAACTACTTGACGTATTTGTTAAAGATCGACAATGTACGATACAAACAACAGGTAGTGCCCGGCGATACACTGATCTTCAAATTAGACCTGATGACGCCCATTCGTCGCGGAATCTGTCAAATGCAAGCCCGAGCATATGCCAATGGCAAATTGGTTTCTGAAGCCGAGATCATGGCACAGATCGTAAAAGTAAAAGACAAGTAAATGAATCAACCTTTAGCATATGTTCATCCAGGAGCAAAGATCGCTAAGAATGTAGTGATCGAGCCCTTTACAACCATTCATAACAATGTGGTGATCGGCGAAGGCACATGGATAGGTAGTAATGTGACCATCATGGAAGGGGCAAGAATAGGCAAGAACTGCAACATCTTTCCTGGAGCAGTGATCTCTGCACCGCCGCAAGACCTAAAGTACCAAGGAGAAGATACTACTGCCGAGATAGGGAACAATGTAACCATCAGAGAGTGCGTTACCATCAACAAAGGCACTGCCGACCGTATGAAGACCAAGATCGGCAATAATTGCTTGATCATGGCCTATTGCCATGTGGCGCATGATTGTATCATCGGCGATAACTGCATCTTCTCTAACAACAGTACATTGGCAGGACATATAACTGTCGGCAACAATGTGGTGTTGGCGGGTATGACCGCTGTGCACCAGTTCTGTTCTGTGGGCAATCATGCTTTTGTAACAGGAGGTTCACTGGTTCGTAAAGATGTCCCACCATACGTAAAGGCAGCAAGAGAGCCTCTTTCCTACGTGGGAATCAATTCGGTTGGTTTGCGAAGGAGAGGATTTTCCACCGAGAAGATCCGAGAGATACAGAACATATACAGGATTCTTTATCAAAGAAACTACAATAACTCTCAGGCGGCCGAGATCATCGAAGCCGAAATGCCCGCCACACCAGAGCGAGATGAGATCCTTCAATTTATAAAAGACTCGCAGCGAGGCATCATGAAAGGGTACTTTTCAAATTCATAACAAAAAAATTAAATGGCAAACACTTCAGATATTAGAAAAGGATTGTGCATTCGGTACAACCATGACATATACAAGATCGTTGAATTTCTACATGTGAAACCCGGCAAGGGCCCAGCATTTGTAAGAACAAAGTTAAAAAGTGTGACTACCGGAAAGGTGATAGACAACACCTTTTCCGCGGGACATAAGATCGATGACGTTCGTGTAGAGACACATAAGTTCCAATACCTGTATAATGAAGGTGACACCTACCACTTTATGAACACGGACGATTACGATCAGATCTCATTGCAAAAAAGCACCTTGGATGCCCCAGACCTTATGAAAGAGGGAGAGGTGGTCACCGTGCTCATTAACACAGAAGACAGTTTGCCGCTCTCTGTAGAAATGCCACAAAGTGTAGTGCTAGAAGTAACGCACACAGAGCCTGGAGTAAAAGGGAATACGGCGACGAATGCCACAAAGCCTGCGACCGTTGAGACTGGCGCACGTGTCAATGTCCCTTTGTTTATCAACGAGGGAGACAAGATCAAGGTCGACACCGAAAAAGGAACCTACCAAGAACGCGTCAAAGAATAACCATTGAAGTTCCCAAGAGCACATACCTTGCAGGAAATAGCAAAGATCATCGATGCCAACTATGTGGGTGCTGATGATTTTTCGGTTTTAGGGATGAACGAGATCCATGTCGTGACACCTGGAGACATCGTATTCGTAGATCATCCAAAATATTATGACAAAGCATTACAGTCGGCTGCGACAGTAATCTTGATCAATAAAGAAGTCGAATGCCCTGGAGGCAAAGCGCTGTTGATAAGTGATGATCCCTTTCGGGATTTCAATAAACTCACAGAGCACTTCAAACCTTTTCAAAGAGCAACAGCGCAAATTGCTGCGACCGCTACAATAGGAGAAAATACAATTGTTCAACCGGGAGCATTTATAGGTAACAATGTCTCTATAGGTGATCATTGCCTTATTCATAGCAATGTGATCATCTATGATGATTGTGTTATCGGTGATCATGTAACGATTCATTCTGGCACCATACTAGGCGCAGATGCCTTTTATTACAAGAATCGCCCTGAAGGATTTGACAAGTTGAGATCAGGAGGTCGCGTTGTCATCGAAGACCATGTGGATCTTGGAGCACTATGCACTATTGATCGCGGTGTTACAGGAGATACCACGATCAAAGAAGGCACCAAGATAGACAACCAAGTACAGGTGGGCCACGATACAGTCATTGGAAAAAAATGCCTGATCGCTTCGCAAGTGGGCATTGCCGGTTGTGTGGTCGTAGAAGATGAAGTTACTCTTTGGGGGCAAGTAGGGATGACCAGTGGTATCACCATCGGTAAGGAAGCCGTTATCTTGGCACAATCTGGGGTGAGCAAATCATTGGAAGGAGGAAAGCGCTATTTCGGTTCTCCTGCCGAAGAATTCCGTTCCAATTACAAGAAACTCGCAGCTTTGAGCCAATTGCCAGACCTTATGGACAACTTGAAAAAGATGAAGGAAAAATAGAATGTATTCATTCGTTTTTCAATTGCAATAAACTATTTTTGTCACGCTAAAAACAAAATACATGAGCGTACTAGTCAATAAAGATTCTAAGATAATCGTACAAGGTTTTACAGGCGGAGAAGGTACATTCCATGCCGAGCAAATGATCGAATATGGCACCAACATTGTAGGTGGTGTCACCCCAGGAAAAGGAGGTCAAGAGCATCTTGGCAAGCCTGTCTTCAATACGGTGGCTGAAGCCGTTGAGAAGGTGGCCGCAGATACTTCGATATTATTTGTCCCTCCTGCTTTTGCCGCTGATGCGATCATGGAAGCTGCCGAGGCTGGTATCAAGGTGATCATTACGATCACTGAGGGAATTCCAGTGGCCGACATGATAAAGGCTTACGATTATATTCAAGGCAAGGACTGTCGCCTTATCGGACCTAACTGTCCTGGTGTTATCACGCCTGGTGAGGCAAAAGTAGGTATCATGCCTGGCTTTGTCTTCAAAAAAGGCAATGTGGGAATTGTATCAAAGTCGGGAACACTGACCTATGAGGCCTCAGACCAGGTAGTGCGTGAAGGAATGGGCATCACAACAGCCATAGGGATCGGTGGTGACCCCGTGATCGGCACTACGACCAAAGAAGCGATAGAACTTCTGATCAATGACCCAGAGACAGCGTGTGTTGTGATGATCGGAGAGATCGGCGGTCAGTTAGAGAGCGATGCCGCCAAATGGTATCAGCAGAGTGGTAGCAAGAAACCTATTGTAGGTTTTATCGCGGGCGAAACTGCTCCGGCAGGAAGAACCATGGGCCATGCAGGTGCCATCGTAGGCGGTAGTGACGATACTGCGCAGGCTAAAAAGAGGATCATGCGCGAGTGTGGCATTCATGTCGTAGATTCGCCTGCTGAGATCGGAAAGAAAGTTGCCGAAGTAATGGCATAGCATATTCACAAAATTTTATGACAAAGTCCTGCTCATTTGCAGGACTTTTAGTTTTTCAGGCTTTTCAAAATGGGTATCTTTGATACATGACTAACCAAATAGACAAGCGTTACGAAATGAAACTCTTAGAAGGAAAGACCATCATCATCACAGGCGCAAGCCGCGGAATAGGAAAAGGTATTGCCGAAGTATTCGCCGATCATGGGGCTAATGTGGCTTTTACATATAGTTCTTCGGTCGAAGCAGCCAATCAATTAGAAACTCATCTAAACGCAAAAGGCATCAAAGCCAAGGGCTACCAAAGCAACGCAGCAGACTTTCAGCAGGCACAAGACCTTGCCGCCGCTGTAGTTGAAGATTTTGGAAGTATCGACGTGCTGATCAACAATGCAGGAATCACGAAAGACAATCTGTTGATGCGTATTTCTGAAGAAGACTTTGACAAAGTGATAGAGGTGAATTTAAAGTCGGTCTTCAACATGACAAAGGCAGTGCAACGCACGATGTTGAAACAACGAAAAGGGTCGATCATCAACATGAGCTCTGTAGTGGGAGTGAAGGGCAACGCAGGTCAGACCAACTATGCTGCCTCCAAAGCAGGGATCATCGGTTTTTCGAAATCTGTGGCACTCGAGTTGGGCTCAAGGAACATTCGCAGCAATGTGATCGCACCTGGTTTCATAGAAACCGAGATGACCGCCAAACTTAACGAAGATGTGGTGCAGGGTTGGCGAGATGCCATTCCACTGAAACGTGGCGGCACACCTGAAGATGTTGCCAATGCTTGCCTGTTTTTAGCTTCAGACCTATCTGCCTACGTTACAGGGCAGGTGCTGAACGTAGATGGTGGTATGCTAACATAACCTCTCAAATAATTAGTGACAACAGAGAATCTTTTGTGGGTCATATTCGGAGCCGTTATCGCCCTAGCTGTAACGACTTTCATGTATTTTTTCGATAGCAAACGAAAAGATAAAAAGCGCTGGTGGTTCGCCATTCTTAGATTCCTGACCTTGTTTGCAGGCACTTTGCTGTTGGTCAACCCAAAATTCAAGAGTGTGACCTACGAGGTTGAAAGGCAGAGTTTGGTAGTGGCCATCGATAATTCAGCTTCCATAAAAGAATTGAAACAGGATGCTGCCCAGAAAAGACTTGTAGATGACCTGTTCAACGACAAAGACATTGCCGAACGGTTCCAGCTAAGAAAGCACATCTTTGATAGAACGCTTCTCCAAGACACATCAATAAGCCATATAGGGGCACAGACAAACATTCAGCGTTCGTTGAATGCGCTAGCAGGCATTTACAAGCAAAGCCCCATACTGTTACTAAGTGATGGCAATCAAACCTTTGGCAGCGATTATTCTTATGTTTCTCCCAGCGAGGGATCACCAGTTTTTCCGTTGGTCCTCGGCGACAGTATTCAACCTGTCGATGTAGCGATATCGCGTTTAAATGCCAATAGGTATGCTTTTTTGAAGAACAGTTTTCCTGTGGAGCTTATTGTCAACTATAACGGGCATACTGCTCAACGATCACGATTGGTGGTCAAGAATGGTAACACTACTGTCTATTCGAAAGACTTGCTGTTTTCACCTACTCAAAACTCTACGATCGTTGAAGCACAAATACAGGCCAATAGGGCAGGACTTCAACGCTTGTCTGCAACAGTGCTCCCTTTGCAAAATGAGAAGAACGTTGAGAACAACACCCGTTACTTTGCCGTTGAGGTCGTAGACCAGCAAACCAAAGTAGCCCTGATCTCTGATATCAGCCACCCAGACCTAGGAGCATTCAAAGAAGCTATTGAAAGCAATGAGCAAAGACAGGTGTCGATCATGGAGCCTACTTCAAAAAGTGCTGAGATGGCCGAGTACGATGTCGTGATGTTATACCAGCCCAACAGTACATTCAAGACGTTGATCGGTGAATTGAAAAGGACGAAGCAGAACGTATTCATCATTAGCGGCCCTAACACCGACCTTTCCTTTTTGAATAGAAATCAACCTTTCTTTGAACAACGCTACACAGGACAGACAGACAATGCGTTACCAGTGCTAAGCAAAACATTCAATAGTTTTCTTGTAGCGGATATCGGATTTGATCAGTTGCCGCCTTTACGATCCGAATTTGGGGACCTTCGCATAGAGGTCACAAATGATGTGCTGTTGTACAAGAGCATCAACGGAATCACAACCAAAGACCCGCTACTGGTCACTTTTGAGGAACAAGACCAGCGCGGTGTCCTGTTATTTGGTGAGGGCATTTGGCGATGGCGCATGCAGAGTTTTGTTGATAAAGGAGATTTCCAGGAATTTGACGCCTTCATCGGAAAGTTGATTCAGTATGCATCATCAAGCACAAAAAAAGCACGTCTTTCTATCGATCACAAGACGTTTTACTACGGAAGTAATGACGTGACGATCAGTGCTCAGTTCTTTGATAAGAACTTTGTTTTCAATCCCAATACCAAGTTAGATGTAACGATCGTGAATAAAGAGACCCATGAGCGATTGCAATTCCCGATGTTGCTGAAGAACAATCAATTTGTAGCAGACCTTAGCAGCCTTTCGGCCGGCAGTTATCGCTTTACGGTAAGACCAGAGAATGAGAACATCAGCAGGTCGGGCAACTTTGAGGTCATTCCATTCGATATTGAAAGACAATTCTTGAGTGCTGATGTAACAAAATTGAAGCAATTGGCCACCAATACAGGTGGAAGTATGTTTTTTCCCGCAGAGATCGATACGTTGAAGACGCTTTTAATGACAGACGATCGCTTCACGCCGATACAAAAAGCTTCGGAAAATATCGTACCTTTAATAGCATGGAGGTGGCTGTTAGCCATTATGGCGCTCAGCCTAGCAATAGAGTGGTTTTTGAGAAAATACAACGGATTAATTTAATTGATATACAATGGATAGATTACCTAAGATAGGATTGCCGATCATCTTTATTTTGATCTTAGCCGTGATTTTAGTTTCAAAATCTGCGGTAAACATAAACGCGGGTGAAGCAGGTGTGCTTTGGAAACGATTTGGAGGTGGTGTTGTGACAGATAAACCACCCTTGGGCGAGGGATTTCATCTGGTTGCCCCATGGAACAAAGTGTATGTTTACGAGGTGCGGCGTCAAGAGATCTTCGAAAAGATGAAAGTGCTCTCATCCAATGGGCTGGACATACAACTAGATGCTTCTGCATGGTACAAACCAGATGAAGCCGACCTTGGGAAGTTACACAAAGAAATTGGCGAGAACTATTTAGATAGGATCATTTTACCCACCATACGTTCTGCAGCAAGAAGTGTTGTGGGGCGCTATACGCCAGAACAGCTATACTCAAGCAAGCGAGATGCCATTCAACAAGAGATATTTGAAGAAACCCAGAAGATCGTTGAGAAGCAATTCATTGTCTTGGATGAAGTTTTGGTCAGGGATGTGACCTTGCCGCCGACGATCAAAGAGGCTATCGAGCGAAAGTTGAAACAAGAGCAAGAATCATTAGAATACGAGTTCCGATTGGAGAAAGCCCAAAAAGAAGCTGAACGCCAACGCATAGAGGCACAAGGTAAAGCAGATGCCAACCGCATCTTAAGTGCCTCACTGACCGATAAGATCCTTCAAGACAAAGGTATCGAGGCCACACTAGAACTATCAAGATCTAACAATAGCAAAGTGATCGTTGTGGGTAGTGGCGAAGGAGGCTTGCCCATCATTCTTGGGAATCAGTAAATATAGCTACTGAAAATGTGGCTTCGATCGAATCATTGAGAAGTTTTGGCTCATCATGAAATTGGCACCCACCTTGATCGCCCCCTTTTAGGGGACTTTAGGGGTGCTACGGAATCAATAGGGTTAGATCTCAACTGAAAAGCAGTAAAGCCGAGAGGCAGACCTTTCCCTCGGTGGAAGTTTCATCAGAAAAGAAACAAGGAGGCAAGGCATAGCGCCTCCTTGCTCAACGCTTCAATTTCTTTGCCTGACTTACCCAATCATCACGTTCGATACGACCTGGGAAGAACTCGGTAAGTTCAGTGACCTTTTTGATGTCTTCGTCAGTAAACCTACTGATCTGCTCAAAAGTGAAGATACCAATACTGTTAAGTTTGTCTTCAACAAAAGGCCCAACACCTGTGATGAGCTTCAAGTCGTCTTTGCTCTCTGCATCGCCCCTCCCAAGCCTATCAAAATCAAGGTCTTCAAGCAAGGTAAGGTCAAAGGCTTGCGCCAGCTTTTCTTCTTCAATATCTTCTTGGCCAACGACTGCGCCACTCCTTCCACGTGTTTGGATGGCTTTGATACCATTGGGCGCATGTGTTACATTTTCAGAATCCGCCTTGAAAGCATTCTCGGTCAAAAAAGAGGGTTGTTTTTCCTTTTCGTAGGCTTTTACTTTTTCTCTTAGTTTGCTGATAGAGGCTCTTGCAAAGAACCAACCGACAAAGAAACTGACCGAACACAATAAGAAAAGCAAAATATACTCAGAGATAGATGCAGGTGCTAACTTGTCTAACATTCAATTATGTTTTAATATGCTTTAATTTCTATTCTTCTGTTCAATCGCTGACCCTCAACAGTGTTGTTGGGTGCTACAGGTTCTGACTCTCCTTTTGAAACGGCAGTCATTCTTTCTTCAGAAATGCCATGTGTGACCAGGTAGCCCATGACATTCTTAGCGCGCTGCATGCCGATCCATTCGTTGTCTTCTTCGGCACCAATACTATCCGTATGACCTGTAATGGTCACATTTTTAGATGGGAATTTCTCCAAATATCCCTTCAGTTCTAATGCATATGCCTGCAAGGAGTTATCCGGACGAAAGGTGTTTGATGCAAAACCTGCATACAATACTTTGTTGGCAATCACGGTTTCCAGGGCTGCCCATTTCTCAGCACTCATTTCTTTTACTTGAAGCGCAACGGCACCGTCTATAACATCATTGGGCATATCTACTCTTAAAATTTCAGAAGCAGTAGAGATCCTATCCTCGTTCAAGCCATAATCGACTAGAATCTCCTTTAGCTTACTGGAACGTGAGATGCCCAGCGTGTCCGTTTCGCCAGTAACACTGAATCCGGTGAGCAATACTTCCTTGGACTGCTGCTCATTCAATATGTCGAATAGTTTTTGCTGAAGGATACTATCTGTGAACATGATGGAATCAGAACCCTTGATGACCCTTATTTTCTTCAACTCATCTATGGAAAAGTCATTTCCACCATACAGGACAAGTACATCATCGATAGTAAGCTTCTTTGCCTCAGGAACAGGCTGTGTGATCTCTGCTCTGCTACGGTTGCTGATATTATTGATATAATAGGAATAGAGGCCAATACCGAGTACCGACCAAACAAGAAAAGTGAGCAATCCTAAAAAGAAGTGTTTCATTGGGGGACCAATACATTCCTATTTGCTTCTAAAAGTATGGAATAGAATTCATCAAACAGCAAAGTAGTTCCTATTATTTATACCAAAACACTATTTTTCACGATAATTTACTCCCTTATTCGCAAAAAAGTGATCAACTGCTTGCACTTTTGAATTGGTTTGTCTTAAATTTGTTCTAGAAAACAATATAGAATGTTTGACAACAATACACATCACCATCATGCTTCTGACTTGTCTCAGGCGAGGTGACCGTGTTGTGTTGATAAACATTTGAAGTAGAACCCGTTTGAGCATTCAAGCGGGTTTTATGTTTTCGCTAGAATTGCTCAAGCATTAGAAAAAGAAAATGACCAAGATCAAAATCGCTGTCCAGAAATCTGGGCGTTTGAACGAAGATTCACTTCGCTTGCTAAAAGATTGCGGTATCTCCATCGACAATGGTAAAGACCAACTGAAGGCTTCAGCACGTAACTTCCCGCTGGAAGTCTTCTATTTGCGAAATGGAGACATCCCTCAGTATTTGCGAGATGGTGTGGTAGATATTGCCATTTTGGGCGAGAATACGCTCATTGAAAAGGGAACTGACCTAGAAATAGTCGAGAAGCTGGGCTTCTCCAAATGCAAGGTCTCATTGGCCGTGCCGAAATCGACAGCCTATGAGGGAATCCAGTTCTTCCAAGGAAAGCGAATTGCCACCTCATATCCGAACACGGTCAATGACTTTCTTGCTGAAAAAGGAATCAAAGCAGACTTGCACATCATCAATGGTTCGGTCGAGATAGCACCCAACATTGGTCTTGCCGACGCGATCTGTGACATCGTTTCTAGCGGGAGCACATTGTTCAAAAACAATTTGAAGGAAGTCGAGGTGATGTTGAAAAGCGAAGCTGTACTGACAGTATCTCCCAAGATGTCTAAAGAAGCTACGTACATTCTAGAGCGTTTGCGATTCAGACTTCAGGCTGTGCTCAAAGGCAGGGCCAACAAGTATGTTCTGTTGAATGCCCCCAATGAGAAATTGGACGACATCATTGATCTACTGCCCGGTATGCGGAGCCCAACGGTATTGCCTTTGGCACAGAAAGGGTGGAGCTCTGTACATTCTGTGATCGATGCAGGTCGTTTTTGGGAGATCATCGATAGTATAAAAGAAGCTGGCGCTGAAGGAATCTTGGTTTGTTCAATCGAAAAGATGGTGGTATGATACAATATGACAATCCACCCAAAGAAGAATGGCCTACCGTTCTAAAACGTCCAACGCAGACTGTTGCCGATATCGAAAGTACTGTAAAACGAGTCTTTGATGCTGTACAGCAAGAAGGAGACATTGCTGTTCAAAAATATACGCAACAATTTGACAAGGTGTCTCTTGGCCAAATACAGGTTTCTATTGAAGAGATCGAGCAGGCTACTGTTTCGGTTCCCGAAGAATTGAAAGTAGCCATCGAATTGGCCAAGGGCAATATCGAACGATTCCATGCTGCACAACGCACGGAGAAAGTTAGTCTAACTACCAGTCCCGGAGTACAATGTTGGCAAGAAAAGCGACCCATACAAAAAGTGGGGTTGTACATTCCTGGAGGTACGGCACCGCTTTTTTCAACTATTTTAATGTTGGCTATCCCAGCCAAACTTGCAGGATGCAACGAAATCGTACTGTGCACACCACCAGATAGCGACGGCATTGTAAACGCTGCCATTCTTTACACAGCAGACCTTTGTGGTGTGACCAAGATCTTCAAGGTAGGTGGTATTCAAGCAGTGGCGGCCATGGCTTTTGGCACGGAGAGCATTTCAAAGGTATATAAGATATTTGGCCCAGGAAATCAATACGTCACGGTTGCCAAGCAATTGGCAACGAACCATGGCGTAGCGATCGATATGCCTGCTGGCCCAAGTGAACTGCTCGTAGTGGCTGATGAGACTGCCGACCCGGCCTTTGTCGCCTCAGACTTGCTAAGTCAAGCAGAGCATGGTGTAGATAGTCAAGTGATTCTCGTTTCTACTTCTAGAGAAATGATCGCCGCCGTAGAGAAAGAAATCGAAACGCAATTGGTGGTTTTGCCAAGAAGAGATATAACAAGGCAAGCCATGGCCAACTCACGTTCGATATATGTGGAAAATGATGCTATTGCCATAGATCTGATCAACGAGTATGGCCCTGAACATTTCATTATCTGCACCAAGAATGAAGAGTTCTACATTGACCATGTCCAGAATGCGGGCTCGGTCTTTGTAGGTACATACACGCCAGAGAGTGCAGGAGACTATGCATCGGGAACCAATCACACGCTTCCTACCAACGGCTATGCAAAGCAATACAGCGGTGTGAATTTAGACAGTTTCATGAAAAGTATGACCTTTCAAAAGATATCGAAGGAAGGTATCAAGAATATTGGTCCTGCGATTGAGCAAATGGCAGAGGCCGAAGGCTTGCAAGCGCATAAGAATGCTGTGACATTGCGACTTCAAAAGTTAGGTATCAATTGACAGTTCCCTCTCCTTGGGGAGAGGGCCAGAATGAGGAGAAGCATATGAAAGATTTCAACATAAAAGAACTAGTCAGGGAGAACGTGGCCAAAATGAAGCCCTACAGCTCAGCGCGCGACGAGTTTAAAGACTTTCAGCGTGATATGGTGTTTCTTGATGCTAACGAGAACCCTTTCAGCAATGGCGTGAATCGTTATCCAGACCCACAACAGCGAAGCCTAAAAGCAGTGCTGGCTGCACAAAAAGGAGTATTGGAGTCACAGATACTACTGGGCAATGGCTCTGACGAAGTATTGGATCTCATCTTCAGAGCATTTTGCGAGCCCAACAAAGACAACGTCATCACACTTCCACCCACATACGGAATGTACAAGGTGCTGGCTGAGACCAATGCTGTTACCAACAAGGAAGTACTATTGACCCATAACTTTCAGCCTGATCTCGAAAACATTCTTGGGAGCATAGACAAGAACACCAAGCTTTTGTTCTTGTGTTCGCCCAATAACCCCACAGGCAATAGTTTTTCGAAGGAAAAGGTGAAAAGCATCATTCAAGAATTTCCTGGACTGGTTGTTATTGATGAAGCTTACATCGATTTTTCCAAAAAGAAGAGTTGGCTCCGAAAGCTTCATAAATATCCCAACTTGATCATCACGCAAACACTATCGAAGGCATATGGGTTGGCTGGAATCCGACTAGGAATATGTTATGCTTCAGCAGACATCATTTCCATCCTGAACAAGATAAAACCTCCCTACAATGTGAATCAACTCACGCAAGAACGTGCATTGCCTCATGTGATAGGGCAAGAGATCTTGGAACAAGAAGTGCAGTCGATCCTTGAGGAAAGAACAGAATTGATGCGTGCGTTGCGAGGGTTGCCCTTCGTCAAGAAGGTCTTTCCATCCGATGCAAACTTCATCCTGGCAAAAGTAGATGATGCCGACCAGCGATATCAACAATTGATCGCAAAAGGGATCGTCGTGCGAAACCGCAGTACACAGCCTCTTTGTGAGAACACGCTGCGCTTTACGGTAGGTGCCAGTGAAGAAAATGAACAATTGATCGAAGCCTTACAAAACTTATAGGTCATGGCTAGAAAAGTAATATTCATAGATAGGGATGGCACTATCATCAAGGAGCCGGCCGACGAACAAGTAGACTCTTTTGAAAAGCTGGAGTTCTACCCAAAGTGTTTCACGTATTTGGGAAAGATCGCCAAAGAGCTAGATTTTGAACTGGTCATGATCACCAACCAAGACGGCCTTGGCACTGAAGTGTATCCAGAAGACACCTTTTGGCCTGTACATAACTTTGTGTTGAGATCCTTCGAAAATGAAGGAGTGGTGTTCTCAGAAGTTTTTATCGACAGGACCTTTGCCAAAGACAATGCGCCCACACGTAAACCCAATACAGGTTTACTGACCCAATATCTTACCGATCGATATGATCTGGAAAACTCTTTTGTGATAGGCGATCGTATCACAGATATTGAGCTAGCTAAGAATCTAGGCGGAAGAGGTATTTTTATGAATGAGGATAGAGGGTTGGGCGATGATGAGATCGCTAGTGACAACGCTGCGTTGGAGGGCTATATCGCTTTAGAGACCACCGATTGGCAAGAGATCTACGAGTTTTTGAAGCTGAAAGATAGAACAGTCTCGATTGAGCGAAAGACAAACGAGACAGATATTTCAATACTACTTAACCTGGATGGGACAGGAAAAAGCAACATCGATACAGGTATTGCTTTCTTCGATCATATGTTGGATCAACTGGCACGCCATGGTCAAATGGACTTGGACATCAAGGTAAAGGGCGACCTAGAGGTAGACGAGCACCACACGATCGAAGACACTGCCATAGCTTTGGGCGAGGTCTTCTACAAAGCATTGGGCGATAAGTTAGGCATTGAGCGCTATGGTTTTTGTCTGCCTATGGATGATTGCCTGGCCCGAGTGAGTATCGATTTTGGTGGGCGCAATTGGCTGGTCTGGGAAGCAGACTTCAATCGCGAGATGATAGGTAAGATGCCTACTGAAATGTTCTTTCATTTCTTTAAATCGTTTACCGATGGTGCCAAGGCCAACTTGAATATCAAAGCCGAAGGCACAAATGAACATCACAAGATCGAAGCAATCTTCAAAGCACTTGCTAAAGCGATCAAAGCGGCAGTGAAAAGAGATGCTGATAAAATGATCCTTCCATCCACAAAAGGAATGCTGTAATGAAAATAGTGATCATAGACTATGGCGCTGGTAATATCCAAAGTATTCAGTTTGCAGTCCAAAGACTAGGATACCAATCGGTATTATCTTCAGACCCGGAAGAGATCAAAAGTGCCGACAAAGTTATATTTCCTGGCGTTGGTGAAGCCAGTAGCGCGATGAGTAAATTACGTGCAACAGACATCGATAGCTTGATCCCAGAACTCAAACAACCAGTGTTAGGCATTTGCTTGGGCATGCAGCTCATGTGCAATTCTTCTGAAGAAGGGAATACAAAAGGTTTGGGCATTTTTGATGTGAACGTCCTGAAATTCAATAGCGGAATGAAAGTACCACAGATCGGTTGGAATCAGATCTATGACCTAAAGTCTCAACTGTTCGATGGTGTTGGTGATAACGAGTACATGTATCTCGTGCATAGCTTTTATGCCCCGCTCTGCAAAGAAACCATCGCAAAGACCGACTACGGGGTCGTCTACAGCTCGGCCTTGCAAAAAGATAATTTTTATGGCGTTCAGTTTCACCCAGAGAAGAGTAGCGATGCCGGCGCACAGATCCTTAAAGACTTTTTAGCCTTATCATGAGAATCATCCCAGCTATAGACGTCATCGACGGTAAGTGTGTACGCTTGGCTAAAGGAGATTATGATACCAAGAAGGTGTACAATGAAGACCCTTTGGAGGTTGCCAAAATGTTTGAGGACCATGGTATTCAATACCTACATTTGGTAGACCTAGATGGTGCTAAGAGTAAGCACATCGTCAACTATAGAATACTTGAACAGATTGCCTCAAGAACAAACTTGAATATTGATTTTGGCGGCGGACTAAAATCGGATGAGGACCTGCACATCGCCTTCGATAGCGGTGCTCAACAAATCACAGGTGGCAGCATCGCGGTAAAAGAACCTGATGTGTTCTTAGGATGGTTACTGAAATACGGTGCCGAAAGGATCATTCTTGGTGCTGATGCGAAAGATGAAAAGATAGCTGTTTCCGGTTGGTTGGAAGAGTCAGAGGAAGCCTTGATGCCATTTATTCGACAGTACCAAAGCAAGGGTGTGCATTACGTAATTTGTACAGACATTAGCAAGGATGGCATGCTACAAGGACCTTCTTTTCAACTCTATGAGCGCATTCTCAGAGAGACGCCCGGAATCAAATTGATCGCTTCGGGCGGCATCTCTGAATTCGATGAACTGCCAAGACTGGCTCAATTAGGTTGCGAAGGTGCCATCATAGGAAAGGCTATTTACGAGGGTCGTATCCAAATGAAACAACTCGAACAGTTCATACTTCAACAATGATGGAAGAGCAGATACTATCAGAATTCAAGAAAAATGCACTGTATCGTTTGGACGAGAGCACACGTATGGTCAACAAGGCTTTGCAAGATATTGATGACGAGATGGTCTGGAAGCGACCAAACGAAAACTCGAACTCAATAGGAAACCTTATTTTACACCTCTGCGGAAACATTACGCAGTATGCCATCGCTTCACTAGGGGCGCTATCCGATACCAGAACCAGAGATATGGAGTTTGGAACACGAGAAGGATACACGAAGACGCAGTTGCTGGATAAGCTAGAGTTTACGGTAGCAAAAGCCAAGCAAACCATCCAAGATACCTCTTTAGAAACTTTGGTGAAAGTGCGTAGCGTACAAGGCTTTCAACTCTCAGGCATTGGTATCGTGATGCACGTGGTAGAGCATTACTCGTATCATACCGGGCAGGTCGCTTTTTGGGTGAAGCAACTCAACGACCAGCAACTGGGCTTTTATGATGGTTTCGACCTAAATATTAAAAACGAATAGTAATTACGAATCTAGAAGACTGTGAGAAAGCGACTTTTAGACGGCCCATAATTTTACATTCGTCATTCTAAAATTTAAATTATGCTCACTAAACGAATCATACCTTGTCTTGACATCAAGGACGGCCGCACCGTGAAGGGTGTGAACTTTGTAGAACTCAGAGATGCTGGCGACCCAGTAGAGTTGGCCGGGATCTATGCCCAAGAAGGTGCCGACGAGCTGGTTTTTCTTGATATTTCAGCAACTGAAGAAAAACGTAAGACCTTAGCAGAGCTTGTGCTCCGTGTTGCCGAGAAGGTCAATATTCCCTTTACCGTCGGTGGCGGGATCAGCTCGATAGAAGATGTGGACATGTTGCTAAAATGCGGAGCCGACAAGATATCCATCAACTCCTCTGCAGTAAAGGATCCACAGCTGATCAATGACTTGGTGGCCAAGTTTGGCAGTCAGTGTATTGTGGTCGCCATCGATGCCAAACAGGTCGATGGTCGATGGAAAGTACATCTGGTAGGAGGCAAGGTACCTACTGAATTAGACTTGTTTGAGTGGGCCAAGGAGGTAGAACAACGCGGTGCTGGCGAGATCCTCTTTACTTCGATGGACCATGATGGCACAAAGAATGGTTTTGCCAACAAGGCGCTCACGAAACTCTCCAGTCTGGTGAACATCCCGATCATCGCATCCGGAGGTGCGGGAACGAAACAGCATTTTATAGATACCTTTATCAATGGAAAGGCAGATGCTGCATTGGCCGCGAGTGTTTTCCACTTCAAAGAAATGGAGATCAGAGACCTGAAAGAAGAACTAAAGAAAAACAAGATACCTGTTAGACTCTAGGTTGTCGTTCCTGCGCAGGCAGGAATCGATAGAATGCCATAACAATGGATTCCGTAACAAGTACGGAATGACAAAAAGACGATTATGCAAGTAGACTTCAATAAGAATAATGACGGCCTCGTTCCTGCCATCATCCAAGATGCAACTACACAAAAAGTACTGATGTTGGGCTATATGAACGAAGCCGCGTTGAAAAAAACACAGGAAACAAAAAAGGTCACCTTTTTTAGTAGAAGCAAACAGCGACTCTGGACCAAAGGCGAAGAGAGCGAAAACTACCTCAATTTGGTCGACATCAAAGTAGACTGCGACAACGATACGCTGTTGGTCCAAGCAAAACCTGTTGGGCATACCTGTCACAAAGGCGACGATACTTGTTGGGCAGAACCTAACGAACAACGTTTTGGCTTTCTTTCTGACCTAGAGCAGATCATCAAAGACCGAAAGGACAACCCAGAGAACCAGGCAAGCTATGTGGCCTCACTCTTTCGAAAAGGTATCAACAAGATCGCCCAGAAAGTAGGCGAAGAAGCTGTTGAGACCGTCATTGAAGCTAAGGATGACAATGAGCAGCGCTTCCTAAACGAAAGCGCAGACTTGTTGTTTCACTATTTGATCTTGTTGCAGGCGAAAGGATATAAGCTAGCAGACATCGTTGAAGTTTTAGGATCACGGCATGAATAGTAGCCATGTTCGGTAAGAAGTATTATTATTGCATCACCCTCCAATACCTGGGCTTCCGCTTTCATGGTTGGCAAAAACAACGAGGCTTAAAGACCGTAGAGGGTATGCTGCAAAATACACTTCGTTATGTATTTGAAGGCGAAGAAGTGAGATTCAAGACTCTTGGTGCTGGTCGTACCGATGCGATGGTCTCTGCCGAACAAGCTGCTTTTGAGCTCTTCATCGATACACCTATTAAAGATGCAGAAGCATTCTTAGCACTTTTCAACAAGAACTTGCCCATGGACATTCGGGCATTAGCTATAGAAGAAGTAGATGAGCGCTTCAACATCATTCATGATGTGAAGACCAAGACCTATCAGTATTTCTTTGCTGTAGGGGAGAAGTACCATCCGTTCTGTGCAGGCATCATGGCCAATTTTCAAGGCGGCTTGAACATTGAGTTGATGCAACAAGGTGCGAAACTCTTTGAAGGCATGCATCATTTTAAGGCATACACGGTGCGTCCATCGGAAAACATGCAGTTTGATCGTGAAGTGCTGCAATGCGAACTCAAAGTGAATACTATCTATACGGCCAGTTTCTTTCCCGAGAGAAGCTATGTGCTCACGGTAAAAGGTAAAGGCTTCATGCGACAACAGATCCGAAAGATGATGGGTGCCTTGGTCTCTTTGGGCAAAGGCGAATTATCTTTGAATGATATTGAAGATAGCCTTCGACCTAATGCC
The DNA here is from genome assembly GCA_028284745.1 of Flavobacteriaceae bacterium. Taxonomy (GTDB): domain Bacteria; phylum Bacteroidota; class Bacteroidia; order Flavobacteriales; family Flavobacteriaceae; genus JANQRC01. The sequence continues at coordinate 33,578 of JANQRC010000064.1, read as the reverse complement.
AAAATGATTCACGAATATATCGCACCCGCTTCGGGTTTGGTATTATCTGCCATTGAATTTGAAAACGAATGAAAAAAGAAAAGGCTTTAATTCTAATCGACATCCAGCAAGGCTTGGATGAATGGACCTATTACGGTGGCGAGCGTAACAATCCTCAGGCCGAAGAAAATGCTGCCAAGCTGCTGTACTATTGGCGTGAGCAACAATGGCCCATCTTTCATGTGCAGCACAATTCGATCAACCCTAAATCTCCTTTGCATCCTGGCAAATTAGGCAATGCCATCAAAGAGATAGTGAGACCGCTACCCAATGAACCCTTGATTCAAAAGAACGTCAATAATGCTTTTACCAGTACAGGTCTGCAACAACGATTAGAAGCTAAGGGAATTCAAGAACTGGTCGTTGTTGGTCTCACTACCGAACATTGTGTGTCGTCTACAGTTCGGGTGGGTGCCAATTTGGGATTTTCTATCACACTCATCAGTGATGCTACGGCTGCCTTTTGCAAAACGACAGCAAATGGAAAACACTATGATGCAGAAACGGTGCATGAGGTCGCTATTGCCAACATAGCGGATGAGTTTGCCATCACTCAGACTACGGAAGAACTGCTTGCTAGCGTTTAATCGAACAGACCTGAAGACAGATAGCGATCTCCGCGGTCGCAGACAATAGAGACGATCACACCACTTTCCAGCTCTTGAGCAATCCGTAATGCCACAGTTGCCGCGCCGCCACTGCTCATCCCAGCAAGGATACCTTCTTCCTTGGCCAGTCGTTTTGCCATTGCGGTAGCCTCTTCGGTACTTACTTCTTCGACACGGTCTACCTTGTTACGGTCAAATATCTTTGGAAGATAGGCTTCCGGCCATTTTCTAATTCCTGGAATGCGTGATCCTTCTGTAGGTTGTGCCCCAACGATCTGAACATCCGAGTTTTGTTCCTTCAAGAAAGTTGAAGTGCCCATGATGGTACCCGTAGTGCCCATGGCCGAGACAAAATGTGTGATCTGCCCTTCGGTGTCACGCCATATCTCGGGCCCTGTCGTCTTGTAATGAGCCTTCCAATTGTCGTTGTTGGCAAACTGATTCAGCATAAAATAACCTTCTTCGCCCACTTTCGCTTCAGCATAGTCGCGTGCACCTTCAATACCATCAGGGTGCAAAGTGACTTTGGCGCCATAGGCGCGCATGGTTTGTACACGTTCCTTAGTAGCTGTCTCGGGCATGACGAGCTCTATGTTCAGATCAAAGATGCCAGCGATCATCGCCAGTGCGATCCCGGTGTTGCCACTTGTAGCCTCTATCAGGTTTGTGGTATTGTCTATATCACCGCGCTCCAATGCACTGTTGATCATATTATAGGCAGCACGATCCTTTACGCTGCCACCAGGGTTATTACCTTCAAGTTTGAATAACAAGGTAACGTTTGGATGGGTGTTCAATCGTTTGGAGACCACCAAAGGCGTATTGCCGATCTGGTCTAATAGGCTATTCTTCATTGGTTGTCTGCCCTTTGATGATTTTATTCTTGATCCTGATCTCAGGTTCGTGGTATACGATGGAGTTAGGCGGCACAGATTCGGTGAGCCAGCTGTTACCACCAATAATGCTATTGGCGCCGATCACGGTCTCACCACCTAAGATCGTTGCATTGGCATAGATGGTCACATGGTTCTCGACGGTGGGATGTCTTTTTGTATTTTGCAATTCTTTAGAAACGTACAATGCACCTAGTGTCACACCTTGGTAGATCTTCACATGATCCTTGACCACAGCAGTTTCACCAATGACAACCCCTGTGGCATGGTCAATGAAGAACGATTCGCCAATGGTAGCACCTGGATTGATGTCCACACCGGTTCGGTGATGGGCAAATTCGGTCATGAGTCTCGGCACCAACGGAATGCCGATCAGATAGAGCTCATGAGCCAGACGATAGATGGCTATGGCAAAAAAGCCAGGATAGGCGAGGTAGACCTCTTCAATAGAAAGTGCTGCAGGGTCACTATTCACGATAGCTCGTGCATCTTTGTTCAGTCTCTCAAGAATGGTCGGCAATTTTTCTACATAGCTGTACCAGGTCTTTCCACAGGTAGCATGCTTGTCCCAACAGGCCATTTCGGTGATGTCGATAAAATCTTGTTTTAATTTTTCTAGATTGGCCTCAACCGGAGTGTCTGCATCAAAGAGTGTGCAAAACAGTTTTTCAGTAAACTGTTCCGTTTTCTTTTTCAGTTTGAAACGCAGATGGGGTTTTTGCTTTTGGCTTTCTATTTGTAGGATGATCTTCTTGTTCATTGATTGGCAGGTTGGCGATTTCTCTAACTACGTAAAAGTAGAAAGAATGTATTCGGGAAGCGGCTCTTTTCAAGTTAAAAAATGCTAAAAAGCAACTTCTTTAATGATGAAACCGGCGGCTGCCTTGCCAGAGTTTTGTAAATTGAGTTCAAAATAGAACATCATGGGCACTACCATATCAAAAGACACACTCACATTTTTGAAAGATCTTGGAAAGAATAACAATCGCGAGTGGTTTGAGGCAAACAAGAAGACCTTCAAGACGCATGAAAAAGCAGTCAAGGATTTCTTTGCCGAACTTCATGAGCAAATGAATACGCATGATGAGATCGACAAGATGAAGGTATTCAGGATCTATCGTGATGTACGTTTCTCAAAGGACAAGACCCCTTACAAGACCCATTTGGCGGGTTCTTTTCATCGTGCCAAGCCGCGATTGCGCGGTGGCTACTATGTGCACATCAAACCCGGAGATTCCTTTATTGCCACAGGTTTTTGGGAACCTAACAAGGATGACCTTTTCAGGATCCGCAAAGAATTGGAAATGGATGCCAGTGAGTTCAGAAAGATCATTAGTGCTAAAAAGTTCAAAGAAATATGGGGTGGCCTTGTCGGTGATCAAGTGAAGACCGCACCGAAGGGTTTCAACAAGGAAGACAAGAATATCGATCTAATTCGTTACAAGCAATTTATATTTACCAAGAAGTTTACCGATAAAGAAGTGACCTCAAAAGATTTTCTGAAAGAGGTAGATGAGGCTTTTGTCACCATTCGTCCCTATTTTGATCATATGAGTGAAGTGTTGACAACCGATCTGAACGGTGTTTCGCTGATAGACTAGACGACTTGTGCGAACTGTGGCTCTAGCAGTTGTACTTGGTCCTTGAGTCGTTCGATGACGATATTCATCATGCGTTTGTTCAATGCTGAAGAGTTTAAGATATACGTCTCGTATTCTTCTACTGTGAACATGCCGATGACCATGCCTTTCAAAGAATTCCGAAACTTGATGTCCTTCTGAATAGCATTCTCGATGTACTTTAATTTCTTTTCCAATGCTAGCTCGTAAAAGACGCCTTTGTGTTTATTCACATAGTTCCGAAATGCAGCTATCAACAAATGGTCCTGAAGCTTGATGACGGGTCTCAGTGTGGTGTTTTGGAAACGCTCATCGTTGCTCATATTCTCAGTAACCAAGGCGTTTCGGAGCGTAGGGCGCATCTTTAGAAGATTGTGAACTCGATTGTCCATTGTATCGGTTTTGATAAATGTAGTATAAATACCAAATTGTTATAAACAGGTCTTTAACGAGTTATTAAAAGGTTATCAACAGGTTATAACAAATAAAAAAGGCTCTCAATTGAGAGCCTTTTCGTTATTTATCAATGAAAAAACGTTTATTCAGAAAGGAATTCTTCCATGGTTTTGATCGTAAGCGGTTCTAGGCTATTCTTGGCTATGAAGTCATTGAGCTTTTTGAGTCGCTTGGACTTTATCTTTTCAAAAGATGCTTTTGCCTCATTGAATCGCTCTTCGATCAGTGCTACATTCTCTAGATCTGAAACGGATGGTGGTGTGAAACTTCCTACTATCTTCCCATAGGTTGTTGCTAATTTCTCTCTAAGTTGTGGTTCTGAGGAATCTACATAGTTATCTCCAGAAGTGATGACCATGGTCTCTTTCAGTGCGTTAAGCTCATCGATAAGCTTGTTGGCGATCTTCTTCGCTTTCGGATCTTCTTTGGCTATAGTTTGCGCCTTGGCTATGGTTTCGTCTACGCCATACACGATGTAGGCAAGCTCTTGATTCATATCATACAGCTTCATGTCTATATCGTGTTTCGCGATACGCTGTGCATCTGTCATTCGTGATCTTGGGTCGTTGACCAACACAAGGTCGTGCTCGTACGTTTGCTTGCCTTTCTTCAAGATCACATTGTATGTGCCGGCTGGGACTTGCGGTGCAGTAAAGCCGCCAAAGGTCACTGTCTTTGCCTTGGCGATCTTTGGCAGTTTATAGTTATAATTCCACTTCACGATGTTGATACCCTTGGATTTACTAGGGGTAGGAGTGGCCAACACGTTTCCTTCCTGATCCTGTATTTTCATGGTCATCTTTCCGAAGGTGTGCCGTTTCTTCAAGTAATACATGATCTTGGCATCACTAGATGGGTTTGGGCCCACAAATTGCAGCTCGGTGCTTCCGCCTCCAAAGCCATTCTGCTCTTTCATCACAGTTGGTTTCGTATCGAAGAAATGCACATCCTTTTGAAGCAGTTCCTGATCGATCTGACGCAGCGGAGCGATGTCGTCGATGATGATCACCCCACGACCGTGCGTACCCATTACCAAGTCGTTGGTCTTCTTTTGCAGATCGATAAAGTGCACAGCAGTGGCAGGCATGTTATTGGTAAACTTGCTCCAGTTCTTCCCACCATCCACTGTGATATACAGACCAAGCTCAGTGCCCAAGAAAAGTAAATTCTCATTCTCGTGGTCTTCTTGAATATTTCTGGCGAAGCTTTCAATTTGATCGGTGGCAATTGATGTCCACGTTTTCCCATAGTCAGTGGTCTTGTAGACGTAGGGGCTCATATCATTCTTTGTATGGCCGTCGAATACTGCGTAAGCTGTTCCTTTGCCATGTACTGAAGCCTCAATGTGATAGCACCAGGTGTTTGCTGGTAGTCCAGCAATGTTAGGCGTGGTGTTTGTCCAGCTTTTTCCACCGTTGGTGGTAACTTGTACGTTTCCGTCGTCAGTTCCTGCCCAGATCACATCTTCATCAACAGGAGATTCGGCTATGGTAAAGATGGTACAATGATTTTCTGCCCCAGAATTGTCCTTTGATAGCCCACCAGTCTTAGACTGATCTGTCTTTACCGGATCATTGGTGGTAAGGTCGGGAGAGATCTTCTTCCAGGAATCGCCCATGTCTTCTGAGACATGCACAAATTGACTGCCCATATACAGCCGGTCTGGTTGGTGATCACTGACAGCCATTGGTGCATTCCAGTTGAAGCGCAATTTGGGATCGCCTTTTACGGCCAATGGTTGTATGGTATTGTTCTGATTTCTTTCGATGTCATAGCGCCAAACGTTATCGGCTCCTTGCATTTCGGAATAGATGATCTTCTTGGTTGGGTGGCGCAATACTCTGAAACCATCACCGACACCAACGCGTTTCCAGTCTCGTGCCTCGATACCTCCAGGCGAAGCCGATGGTCCCCACCAAGAGCCATTGTCTTGAAGACCACCATAAATATTGTAGGGCTCTTCATTATCCACAGAGATGTGATAGAACTGCGAAACAGGTATGTTCTCTACGATCTCCATGGTGGTTCCGCCATTCCATGAACGATATACGCCACCATCTGTGCCCGCATACATTCTATCAGAGTCATTGATGTCGAAAGCAATATCATGGATGTCTGAGTGCATGTTGCCTAGATTCTTGAAGGTTTTCCCTCCATCGCGAGAGATGGAACCACTCAATCCTGCTTTGACCACTACGTCTGGATTCTTCGGGTCAACCACGATTCGAGAGAAGTAAAAGGGACGTACGACAAGCTCAAAGTCACTGTTAAGATGCTTCCAGCTGTTTCCTCCATCATCTGAGCGATATAGCCCTTTGTCTGACGCTTTTTCGGTTTCCAGCACTGAATATAGAATTTCTGGCTTTGAAGGCGCTATGGCTATGGCAATACGCCCGAGTTTTCCTTCGGGAAAACCGTTATGGATCTTGTTCCAGGTCTTTCCTGAGTCAGTAGATTTGTACAATGCACTGTTGAAGCCCCCCGAATTGAAGCTCCATGCCGTTCTTCTGAATTCCCACATAGAGGTATAAAGGGTATTGGAGTCGCTGGGGTCCATGACCACATCTGATGCGCCCGTCTTTTGGTCGATGTACAGGATTTTGTTCCAGGTTATGCCACCATCGGTCGATTTGTACACACCTCTTTCTTCGCTATCGCCCCAAAGTGCTCCTAGTACACCTACATACATTTCATCTGTGTTATCTGGGTTGATCACGATTGAAGAGATACGGTCTGATTTTTCGAAACCGATCTTTTCCCAATTGTTACCGCCATCTGTTGATTTGTATAGGCCATCTCCTAGCGAAGTGCTGTTTCTCGTCCATGTTTCTCCAGTTCCGACCCAAACCACTTGGTCTGGCTTTTTGGGGTCCAGCGTTACCACACCAATAGATTGGCAATGATCGTCGAAAATAGGGTTAAAGGTAGCTCCGCCATCATTAGACTTCCATACACCTCCACCGGCAGTACCTGCAAAGATGATCCTATTGTTTGTTGGGTGTAGCTCAAGGTCGGTGATCCTGCCACTCATCAATGCCGGTCCTATTTGTCTAGCAGATAGTGCCCCAAATAGCTGCTTTCCCGTAAGGGTAATGTCCTTTTTTTCTTGGGCATTGAGCACAAGCCCTGTGGATAGTAAAAGAACACAAAGTAGTTTTTTCATATTGTGTAAAGTTTTGATTGGTTATAAAAAACCCTCTCTAAGTGAAAGAGAGGGTGTGGGTATGCTGAAACATTATTTCTTTTCTTCAGTTTCAACAACTTCGGGCATGGCAAACATTGCTTCGTCTACTTCTGGATTTACTTCGATGGTCTCCATGGTAACGGTCTGAAATACTTGTCCGTTTGCTTTTACTTCTGTGGTCAAGGGGAAGTAGAATCCGCCGAACTCTTCGTAGTCGCTGAAGAAGCTCTGGGTCTTTGCGCCTTTTGCCGGACCGGTCTTGGCGACAGACTCTTGCATGATGGGTACGAAGTTTTCAGGATCGAAGAAATAGTATACCACGTTCTCTTCTTCTTTGCCATCTACCATAACTGGTTTCTTGGTGAGTTTCACTTTGAATGTTTCCACACCATCTACTGTTTCATTCCCTACGAGTTCGGCTTCAAACCCTTTTTCCTTGTAGTTTAAAAATGGATCTGGAAATTCTGCAAATGAGCGTTTTAAGTTCTCAGTTGCTTCGCTATCGCTCTTTTCGGCCTTCATGGTCATGAAGTTGGTGCCCCATGCCGTTTCGCCATCATACGCCTGTTGTACGAAAGTCTGTCCTTGGAACTCAGCTGAAGATATCTGACGACCATCTTTTAACTGTACTCCAGCGATAGGCAAGTCTAAACCTTGAGAGGGAATCTGAACTTTGCCTTTCATCTTTAAGCCTTCTACGGTGGTCCAGGCTTCTTTGCCTCCTGTGTTTTCAAGGTAATTGTCAATGATCTCATCTACAGTTTGTGCAGATACCGACAATGAGAACGTCATAAGCATGACGAGTGCTAATGCTAGTTTGGAAATTTTCATTTGTGAAGTAATTTTCTGTTCATGAACGATTAGACATCCAAGTTACGAAAATGTTACAGCCAACAAATCAATTTTAAGATTTCATTAAATGGATTTATCTTTGATGAAAACACCTTCTTATGAAGTTTGGCAAGGTAGACAACCCAGAAGATATTGATCTCACGATCCCTTTCGACCATCCAGAAACCACTAGGTCGCTTAGTCAGCTTGATGATGAACCGTTGCAGTTATATGTGGGCTGTGCCAAATGGAATCGCCAGGACCTGAAGAACTTTTATCCCAGGGGCACCAAGGACGAACTGGTCTATTATGCGACACAATTCAACTGTATCGAATTGAATGCGACCTTTTATCGCATCTTTCCGCCTGAGCAGTTTGCAAAATGGTATGACAAGACGCCTGATGATTTCAAATTCTTCCCTAAACTATCCCAAGAGATCAGTCACCTGCGTAGGTTGAATGAAAAGGTGTATCCCTTTGTAGATGCCTATTTGGACGCTGCCAGCAATCTAGACGATAAACTGGGAACCATCTTCTTGCAGATGCACAATAATTTTGGCCCGAAGAATTGGGACAGAGTAGTGACCTTTGTTGAGAAATGGCCAAGGGAATTTAGGCTAGCCATTGAGTTCAGGCATACCGACTGGTTCAACGATGAGAGGGTCGCACAGGAACTGTATCACCTTCTAGAGGAAAATAACATGGCCAACGTACTCGTGGACACTGCGGGCAGGAGAGACTTGATGCACATGCGATTGACCAATGATGAAGCTTTTATTAGGTATGTGGGAGCCAACCATGATAGTGACTATGCTCGTTTAGACGACTGGGCAGGGCGGTTGAATGAATGGTACAAGCAGGGATTGCGCAAGATACATTTCTTTGTGCACCAAAACCTTGAACTGGCGTCGCCTCTACTTTCGGCATATTTGATAGAGAAATTGAACGCAACACTTCCCATTCAATTGAAAGTGCCACAGACCTTGGTTCAGCCCAAGACACTATTCTAGTTTGCGATCCTGAGAAATCTCCTATCGATATAGAAGGTGCCGAAAGGTATTAAAGAAGCTACTAGGATCATCAAGAATTGCTTGGTGTTCCATCTCATCTCTGGTCTTATCCAAAACGTCATGATGATGTATACGATGAACAGTATGCCATGTGGCATGCCCAGCATCTTCACGAATGTGGGATCGTCCCATATATATTTTATGGGTACAGCCAAGAACAGCAGTAAGATATAGGATAGCCCTTCAAGAAGGGCAACTACACGAAAGATCTTCAATAAGTTCATTCAGAAAAAGTTTCGGCAAAATTAATAGCTGGCGCCCACCTCTACAAATGTGTTCTTGCTATGAAACCTTGGTGCGAATGGAGCTGCCATGCAACAAGTGGAGCCGAGGTAGAAAAGAGCTACTTCATCTAGCTTATTGACCTTCTTCCCGATGGCCATGTCCTGTGATAATTCAATGGTGCCAACGGCAGGTCCGCCAACGATAGACAGGTACCAGACCTTACCCTCTTGGTCTGTGATGTCTACATTATACCGTTCGTTTCTGAATGCAGGAAGCGACGGGTTTTGCTTGTAGATCCATGGCCGTAAGACGACCAGGTCGCCAGGTACATGTTGAATGCGCGTAATGGTCCCAGAAACGGGAGCATGTATACGGTGATAGTTTTTATTGTGAAGGAAAACATTTGTGAAGCTATACGCTGGAGAGATGGCACCTTCAGCCACACCAAAAATCGTTGCTACGGTACGTTCATCAGATTTCACCTTGCTGGTAGCGACATTGGCCACCTTTCCTTCGTCACAGAGCAAGCCCTCGCAAGGCCATATCGACGGATTTTCATTTCTTGGCAGTTGCTTGAACTCACGAATAAAGAAGTCTTGAAAGCTTTCGAAATCTCTTTTCCCATGTGGAGGCTTAAACTTTTCGAGATAGTTCTTATCCGAATAGTTGAGCTTTATGTAAGGCACGATCCAGCTTTTTGACAATGGTTGGTCGTAGATAGTTGCATAGAAGGCTGAGATCTTGCGCTGAAGATGGCTAGGAACATTTCCCCAGATATCGACCGAGAGAAACTTATACCACTTAGCCCTCCATCCAGGAACCTTGAACACTGTGAAATGCGGATCTGAATAGTATGAAGAAGCCTCCATCCTAAAAAAGTATTGATAGATTATTCAGTAAGGAAAGGATAAATGCTAGAATAAGATATAACAGCGACTGCATGACCTGGTTTGTTAGATTAGTTCATCGAATTTATAACAACCAATGCCTTAACTGCAAGACCTTTATTATAAGATTAACAGCTTTAACATTCACTTTTTTGGAAAGGAATACATATTCTCAATATCGAATTTTGCGGACCTCAGGGAATCACATAAATTTTCTTAGTGATGATCGCAGTATCTGTTTTTAGACGCACAAGGTACAGCCCCTCTGGCACCTCTATAGGAATCGAACCCTCTTCCTTTATGTTCCTTGTCGAGACCATTTGCCCCATGGTATTGTAGATCTCCATAGTTGCCTGCGAACGCAAACCGCTGACAAATAGTTGGTCTTTGACAGGATTCGGATACATGGAAATTGTGGAAGCATTTATAGTTGTCGTAGAAAACGTATCATTCCATACCTCACCAATATTGTTCCCCCAAATATATTCAACAAGGTCTGGCAGGTCTATAAAAGGGTTTCTGTTAAACTGCCATGAGTAGACCACATTGTTGCGATTCATTTCGTAATCGTCGGGCGGGTCATCGCGATGCCATTGGACCAGGGTGGCCAGATCGCCCAATTCTCCAGCTGTTGAATTCCCAGGGTTTCCATTGACTACCTCAAGACCATTGTATCGAATGGTCATGTAGAACACACTTCTGGCGACATCGCCTTTCCAGCTGCCAAGATTTCCTGTGGGTCCTTGATACTCACCATAATCCTGATTGCCGCGGGAGCTGTTCTCTGGCCCGTCTGCCGCACGCAAGGCATGCGCATCAGAATTGCCGTGTCGCAGAGAATCAGCATTGGTCGTCCAATAGATGTCGATGCCATCCGCAATTTCGTCAGCTTCAATACTACTGAATCCTCCTCTGGAGCGTGGATATACATGTTCTCTGTTCCATTTTCCAATACTGCTGCTAGTGGTCTGAAAATCTATCTTTGCCCTTTGTTGTTCTGTATACAGCAACCAGACCTGGTTGCTGTTCTCAGGGCTTTGGTCAGCTTCTTGCAAGATATCTATGATGTCTGCATAGGTTTGTGCCCTGACTGTAGACCGATCAGCTACTATATCTTGGATCGCTTGTACAAGTTCTGCGCCAGATTCTCCATTGAGCGCATCATAATAGGCAGCGGGTTGTGTGCTGGCAACAAGACCATAGGTGGGATTCAACGGATTTCCCCAGGGTTGCGAGGTGAAGTCATTGTCTATGACCCTGATCTCTTCATTGTCGTTTAGTTTATTGAAACCCGATGGAAGTGCCCCAATACTGATCACCATGATCTCGTCACCTTCATTATCTGCATCATCGATGATCTGTATCGTACTCGTAGCCGTATTGCCTCCCGACGGGATGGTCACGGATGTGCTTCCGGTGTAGTCGGAGGTGTTGAATCCAGCATTGGACAAGCTGAATGAATAGTTCAGGTCACTTGTCACAACTTCTTCAGTATCAAATACGATGTCAAAAGTATCGCCTTCGCCATATTCTGACATCGTCGTAGAGAATGACAGGCCGTTGAATTCAATTCCGCTACCATCATTCAATTGGCCAGGAGTAGGGAACTTCACTTCGTAACCACCACCATTGAGGCGTTGGATGGATTCAAAATCCTTATTTCCGTTTTGCGCTTCGTTTATCTGCTCGGTAAGCCCAAGAAGTGCCATGAGCACTGTATCGTCCGAATCGTTGGTGTCATAGGCCAAAGCATCGACAAGGTTGTTCGTGGTGGCCGGTGTTCCTTGCGGAAAGTCAAAATCATTACCTATATAAAGGCCAACGGCATCCGCACCATTTTGAATCACATTGGCAGATATCAACACTTGTGGTACGGGCGATACATTAGCGCTTCCTATCAAAAGAATACCATTGGCATCTGTCACTGCTCCATCGAGGTCTATGGCAAAGTAACTAGCGTCTCCGCCACTGCTGGACCCATTGAAGAATACCAGCACGTGCCCGTCCAGGGAGAAGTTGGGCGTAGATAACAACTCTATGAATTCTATCAAGTCTGCGCCCTCGGTATCAGCGTCTAACTCGTTGATGACAATTTGTGCTTCGGAAGTGAAAAAGAACACGGCAAATATGCAAGAAAGAAATAGTCTCATCCCATGAATTTCTTACAAAAGTATGTTCTAGGATGAGATGTACTGTTAAAATCTAATTATTTGATTGTCAATTTATTAACAATAATAAATATCGTCACAACGTGTAATAAAAAGCAGATATATGATTCTTAATAATCGCATTGAGTATATCGATTAATCCTACATTTTGAATCACTGCTATCTTAGCCAGCCTTTGGAGATGCCTTTCCCTGCGAACCATGCTAGGAAAATGCTGATGGCTATTACAGCAATGCTAAGTCCGGCAGAAGACATATCATCATTTCCGGAAAGCACATAATACCATAGATTTTGTGCCAATGCACCTAAGAGGGAAAGAATAAAAAGAAGACGCGCCCATTTCTTTCTGAGCAAAAGACCAGTACATGCGATAAGACCCACAAAAACGGCAATTGCAAAGGCAGCAGTTACCCATGCTGGTCTGGCATAGAACAACTCTTTCTGTGCTTCTGTAAGTTGCTCTAACATACCTTCTGAATTGTATTTTTCATTCAGATAGGCCATTACGCCCATGGCATTCCAAAGCAATGCGACGACACTTATGATCCAAAACCAAATTGGAGGTTTGCTGCTTATTGAATTCATGATCATTTGTTGTTGGTTAGTAATACAATGTAATGATAAACGACTAGACAATCAAAATTTGACAGAAAAGTAGACGCTTAGCAAGTTCATATTCATCTCATACTTTTGTTAAAGTATTCGCTATTTCGCTGTTATATTCGTAAATTTATTTCAACTAATCTGCACTACAGTTCGCCATGAAAACTTCAAACGTGTCTTCATTATTCCTGTTTTTCATTGTCATTGCTATAGGGGCCACTGACAATGCCCATGCATTCTTCCAACAAGGAAGATTCAAAGAATATAAAGGTGCCGTGGTAGATAGCGATACTGGTGACGAACTGGTCTTTGCTTCGTTGACCTTGGGAGACACCAACATCAGCACCATTACCAACAACGAAGGGGAATTCACATTAAAAGTCCCTGACGAGATCACTTCAGGTGATGTTACAGTAGCATTCCTTGGCTATCAGACCAAAAAAGTGCCTCTGACAGATTTTAGAGAGAACAACACTCGGATCACCCTTGATATCTCTGTGATAGAATTATCGGCTGTAAACGTGGCAATTCCTAAAGATGCGAAGGCCTTGGTGAGGGAGGTCTTGCGAAAACGCAAGGACAACAATCTAGACGAGGCTACACTTATGACTGCCTTCTATAGAGAGACCATCAAAAAAAGAAAGCGGAATGTAAGTCTTACCGAAGCGGTGGTCGACGTGTATAAGCAACCATATTCATCATTGCGAAGAGATATCGTATCTATGCATAAATCGCGTAAGAACACAGATTACAAGAGATTGGACACCATTGCCGTAAAGCTGCAAGGCGGACCGTTCACTACGTTGTTCGTAGATATGATGAAATATCCAGAATACATCTTCCATCAAGAAAGCATCGATGACTATCAGTTCTCATTTGATAGGTATACAACAGTAAATGACAAACCTATCTATGTTGTGAAATTCAAGCAGCGGGATGAAATATACAGTCCTAGATACTATGGCACACTTTACATCGACGCCAACACCAAAGCACTTACCAGTGCTGTATATAGTCTGAATGTTGAGAACAGGCTTGAAGCCAGTCGATGGTTTGTGAGGAAGAAGCCCAAAGGAACCGACGTATATCCCACAGAGGCTACATATCGCGTTGATTATCGCCAAAAAAATGGAAAGTGGTACTATGGGTATAGCAATGTGCAGCTCTCGCTAAAAGTAGTGAAGAAAGGCAAGTGGTTCAATTCCATCTATACATTGTCTAGCGAGATGGCCATTACCGATTGGAAGAAAAATCCAAATGGTATCGTAGCCAGACCAAAGGACCGATTGAAGCCAACCATAGTGATAAGTGATGAAGCTTCTGGATTCTCTGACCCAGATTTCTGGGGAGAATACAACGTTATAGAGCCTGAGAAGTCTATTGAGTCTGCCATCAAGAAAATACAAAGACAACTCAAGCGGTTAGAACGAAGTGGGAGTTAGGAACCACCGCATGAAGAAGTATATGAAAGGGTCGAACAGAATGTTCGACTTTTTTATTATTAACGGTTTATTGGCATGATTTTAGTTGATGTTTCATAGTTTTACGCCATGATGTCTTGTATGAAGAATATTTTCACGGCCTGTCTGCTTATGTTGACGCTTGCTGCTCTTGCACAGGATCAGCCACAAACGGTCGTCATAGACACTTCTAGGTCAAACGACTTCAAGCTGGAGATTCCTGGCGATGACACAACATCTACATCAGATTTCCCCAACTTCAAGTTCAATGAAGAAACCAATGATGCGTCTATCGACCTGTCGCCAGACACCCAGGTCTCTATGGAGCCAAGAGAGCGATTTGCCAATGAAAATGACCTCTTCATGAAACGTCTTGAGGGCAACTTGCCAAAGGGGACCAACGATGATGAGAACAAGCGCCTAGGATCACAGACCACACAATACTTTGGTGATTTCAGGAACAATGGTGAATTTGTCACGATCGTTGTGCGAGACCATCAATATCAAGACGGTGACCTAGTGAGCATTGCTGTGAATGAAGAGACGAAAAAAGAAAGAGTCTTTCTTACGAATAAGCCCAAAGGATTCAAGTTGAAGCTAAAACCGGGGTTCAACAAAATAGACTTCACTGCTCTCAATCAAGGTTCGTCAGGGCCCAATACGGCAGAGTTCAGGGTGTTCGACGAGCACGGAAACATGATCTCGATGAACCAATGGAATCTTTCCACGGGCGTTGAAGCCACCGTCGTGATCGTCAAAGAATAAGTATATCCATCCCATTTTTCAAGCATTGATCCGCTGAGGAGAACTAATCAATGGTCCAGTCTAGGTATACACCGTTTGTCCACCCGAAACCATCTTGAACAGGATATTCGCCACCGCCAACGCTACCGTCTGGATCCACAACGTTGTACTTTTCTAACATCTTTCCTGTTTGTTCGAAAACGGATCCATTCATGGACAACCATCGTTCCTGTATGGTCGAAGCCAAATCATGATAGCCATACTTCTTGAGGCCCGCTACGGCGATCCATTGCAAAGGGGCCCATCCGTTAGGGGCATCCCATTGCTGACCACTGTTTGCAAGTGTGGTTACCAAGCCTCCAGGTTTCAGGAAGTCTTTTTTGATGATCTCGGCTATTTTTTTCGCTTGTTCTCTTGAGGCTATCTTTTGATATAGGGGAAACACCATTGCCAAACTCTTAAAAGGATTTAGGTCATGAGCCTTGATGTCGTGATCACCATAGTATTCGAGATTGCCAGACCAGCAGTGTTTATTGATGGCATGTTTTCGTTCTTCAGCTAGTTTTTTATACTGCTTGCGTTTCTTCTTGTCAATGCCTTTGTATGCTCGTGCAAGATTTTTCTCTAGTGCATACATCAAAACATTTAGGTCTACTGGCACCAATGAGAGTATTCGTATCGATGCCAGATCGTCTTGGTCGGTCTGCCATCTTGCTGAGTAGTCCCAACCAGATTCTGCGCCTGCGCGCAATTCTTTGTATAGTTGTTGTCTGTCTTCTTCCGGAAGGTGTGCTGCCAGCTCGATGTCTTCTTTATAAGATTCTTCACGTGGCTTGTCACTAAAGCTGTAGTAGCGGTTCAGATAGGTGCCATCGGAAAATCGTACCAAATGGTATTTTTCTTGACCTGGATTTAATTCTTTCTGACCATACATCCAGAAGGCATATTCTTTCTCTAACGGAGTGATATAGTATTCCCAGAGGCTTTTATCATCAGTTGCATTCGCTAGAAGCCTGATCATTAGACTAAAAAAGGGAGGTTGTGAGCGTGTATGAAAATAGGTTCTGTTGCCATTGGGAATAAAACCTAGCTCATCGATCAGGTGCGCAAAATTATTTACCATGTGCCTCACAAGGTCTAATTCGCCACTTTTTACAAGTCCCTGCATCGTAAAAAAACTGTCCCAATAATAGATCTCGGCAAAACGTCCGCCTGGTACAATGTAAGGATTTGGCAAGGGGATCAACGAACTGCCTTCAACTTT
This sequence comes from Flavobacteriaceae bacterium, assembly GCA_028284745.1. Classification (GTDB taxonomy): domain Bacteria; phylum Bacteroidota; class Bacteroidia; order Flavobacteriales; family Flavobacteriaceae; genus JANQRC01. The sequence continues at coordinate 17,527 of JANQRC010000064.1, read as the reverse complement.
TTGGTCGGCCTGTCGTTTTAGGTGGGGCCAGAGTCGTTTGCAATGGGCTATCACCGACATGCTTGTATCAGATTCAAAACTGGTGGTCTTCGCCTTTGGAATGGCAAAGTTATTCTGAACGAACTCAACCAGACTAAAATCTGCACGGTCCTTCTCGGCATGGTATTCCTGAAGGGTCTTTTCTGGCACTTGCAATGGAACAAGGTCTACTACGGTCTTCGAATCTTCAAAGATGTTGGCCTCATGTATCGCAAGGAAGAGCTCGCCAAATTGCTCGTCGAAGGTCAGGTAATTCTTGATCATGTTATTGGGGTTCTATCGTTCTTGCAATGGTGTTTCCTATATGTTCAGCTTTTCTGAGGTACGCTCTGATGATTCTCTGTGTGTCTACACTATCTTTCTGCGGTATCAAATATAGTTCAAGGTCTTCTTCAGAATCAATGGTATCTTCCTTATTAATGAAACCATAGCCAAGATACTTTCCTTGCTGGATCATCACGAAGGCATCTTCATTCTCTGTGCGTCCCTTTTCCTTGATGATGCGATCTTCTTGACCTAGTTTGGTTGCTTGTACAGCCTGTGTTACACGCACATTATAGTCAGCCACATTTTCGATTCCGCGACAAACCCCACTGCAGGCATTCAATGGGCCATTTTCGGTACAGGGCACACGCTGTAGCTGGCAATATCGCGAGCATAGCTGGTGATCGGCACAAAGCTCTTTTAGGAAAAGTATGCAAGCGCGGATGCTGTAAAAGACCTCTAGCGGCTCTCTAACATGTTGCAGGGGGTTATACCCTAGATGAATGATTCCCTTGCGGTCTTGGTATGTAAAGATCCCAAATGCTTTGCCTCTGCGCTTCTGTGCGCTATTATATTTTGGGTACTGTTTTTTAATGGCCGCAGATTCCATAAGCAAAGCGACAAGCTCACTTCCAGAAGTTTCAAAAGTGATATCAGCGACCTCGCGGCACATCTGCATCTCTTTGTTGGTCTTGTCATACAAATGCTGCAGCACCCTTTTTTTGATATTCTTTGCCTTTCCTACATATATCGTTTCTCCGTTCTTGTCCATGAAATGATAGACTCCCGGTCTTTCAGGCAGGTTGTTGACCACTTTCTTGTCTAACAACGGAGGTAAGGTGGCTTGCCGAGAATTGTCCTTTATAAAGCTATCGAATACTTTCTGGGCATCCTTTTGTTGTTGAAGCCACTCAAACAGGATCACCGTAGCTGCCGCATCACCACGAGCGCGATGCCTGTCGTGCAGTGGAATGCCCAGCGAGCCACATAGCTTGCCCAGACTGTAGGAGGGAAGCCCAGCGAATAGCTTTCTTGACAAGCGTACCGTGCATAGTTTTTTTCGTTGGAAAGAAATGCCCAACAGTTCGAACTCATATTTGATCACATTGAAATCAAAATTGACGCTATGTGCCACAAAGATGGCGTCTTTGGTGATTTCATAGACTTTGGAAGCGATCTGGTCGAATGTCGGTGCACTTGCTACCATCTCATTATCAATACCTGTAAGTGCAGTGATGTGAAAAGGTATTTCACATTCTGGGTTGACGAGCGTGGTGTATTCATTGACCACTTGTTTGCCATCGTGCACAAAAATGGCGATCTCGGTAATGCGATTGCCTCTAAAGGTGTTCCCGGTAGTTTCTATGTCTACAATGGCATACATGCAGTAAAGTTACAGAAACATTATAAGTATTCTTTCGCTGCTATTATTACAAATAACTTAAACGACCTGCTAGTTTTTTTTGAAAATGACAATTCTTCAAGAAGTTGATTTTTATCATTTTTATCTAAAGCATTTGAGTAGACTTTTGTTGTATATTTAAGATACAGCGAAGCATTTCTAAATAAAGAACTAACAACAAAGACCATGACCAAAATCAAAAAGATCCTAATTCCGTTCGATTTTTCCAAGGCCTCTAAAAATGCCCTTGAGTATGCAGTTCGGTTTTCAGGTGATGATGAAAACATACACTTGCATCTACTATACGTGGCAATGCCAGAACAACATCGCTCTAAAGACGTCATCAATAAAAACTTCTCTGAGTTAACAGGTACTTACGAGAAAGCGCTCAAGAATCCCATAGTGTGGTCGATAGGCGAAGGAAATCTGGCCGAGACCATTCTAGCGAATCAGAAAAGCAAGTCGTCAGACCTGATCATCATGGGCACCAAGAGTATAGGAGAAGAGCAGGACAGCGACACCAATTCTTCAAATCTGGTGATGGAGGCCGATTGTCCTGTTTTGATCGTTCCAGAAGAAGACAAAGAGTTTTCACTTGAAAAGATTGCTCTCACCATAGGCAAGAACGAAATTGATGATGCCAAAGTGCTTAACATCCTTTTAGACATTGCTAGAAGATTCAATGCGCAGGTCCATGTGCTTACGATCGATAATGAAGGAAGTGGCTATTCGCCTATAGATGAGAAGAATGAGACCATTTTGGAATATTATCTGGAGAACTTCTACTCACATCACTCATTTCCTGAAAACACGGACATAGAGGAAGGAATCCTCGATTATGTGGAAAACCATGAGATCGACATGTTGGCCATTATGCCACGCAACCACACAAAAAGAAGCACTCCCTCAAAGGGTCGATTGACAAAGTTATTGGCCCTGCATGCCCAGGTTCCTTTGCTGACCTTAGATTGAACCAACCGCTACAAACATCCTATGACCATATTATTGGCAATACTGAGCATTACGATCGTACTCTTCATTTGGGGAAAATTTCCGCCGGATATAGTGGCTTTGTTGTCGATGATCAGTTTGTACGTCTTTGGCATACTAGACCTGAATGAGACACTGAGCGGATTTAGCAATTCAACGGTGATCATGGTAGCATCCTTATTCATCATTGGTGAAGGGTTATCGCAAACCGGTTGGACTGCGCAGGCTGGTAAAAAGTTCATTCAATGTTCTGGCAAGCACGTTCCAAAATTGTTGATCATCCTAACGCTTGGGGCTGGAGTACTATCTGGTTTTGTGAGCAATACGGGCACAGTGGCCACGTTACTGCCTGTTACCATTTCTGCTTCTTGGAAGATGGGCACTTTCCCCTCAAAAATGCTCATGCCTGTGGCCTTCGGGTCTAACACGGGAGGGTTGCTAACATTAACAGGTACACCCCCCAATATCATTGTCAGCAACGAATTGATACAACAGGGTTTTGAAGGCTTTTCGTTTTTCGAGTTTGGATACATTGGCCTACCGCTACTGTTGATTGCCATTCTTTATTTCAAATATGTTGGCTTTAGACTGTTGCCAGATCATCAGACCAAGAATCGACCGATCAACATCGACACGGAGCTTCACAAATGGATCGACGCCTATAGCATTGGCAATAATTACTATCGCCTGCGCGTGCGCTCATTATCTCCTTTGATCAATACCAAGGTCGCTCAGTGGGATTTCGAAAAAGAATTTGGGATCTCCATCATACGATTGAAACGTCGACATCCTAACAGGCTTAAGGGTACAGCACCCTATATCGAATTCCCTTCACCAGATACAGAGCTTCGATACCATGACATCATTACCGTCCAAGGTGAGACCGAAGACATCAACCGTTTGATGATGAAATTCAGGCTTGGGCTTTTGAAGTTAGACCCGATTGAAGAAGAACTGAAAAACAACCTGATCAATCAAGAGGTGGGAATGGCTGAGGCCATCATTACACCAAAATCACTTTTCGTTGGGAGAAAATTACGTCTAGGCGACTTCTTTCAAAGATTCAACATACAGCTTTTGGCTGCTTCTAGAAACGATAGGCCATTGCAGGATAGAGAGATCAGGGTCAGGGCAGGAGATGCCTTTCTGATCAGAGGCGCTTGGGAAGATATTGGGGAACTAAGGTCGCTTTACAAAAATGTGGTGATCTGTGGTAGCCCAGAAGGGATGTCTAAAGATGTAGATGAGCTTACCCTCAAATCATATGTTGCTTTAGGCACGCTACTTCTTATGGTGACATTGTTGGTCTTCAATATATTACCAGGAGCCATAGCCGCACTTATTTGTGCAGGCATCATGCTCATTACAGGATGTGTGCCCATCAGCAGAGCATACAAGAGCATTAGTTGGGTGAGTGTGGTGATGATCGCAGCCATGATACCCATGGGGCTTGCATTACAAAAGACAGGAGTGGCACAAATGGCTGCCGCGGGCCTTGTCTCAACACTTGGTGAATTTCATCCGCTAGCATTGTTGGGAGGTGTCTTCCTGTTGACAACAGGACTTAGCCAAACGATCAATAATTCGGCAACAGCAGTATTGATGGCACCTATAGCCATACTGGCCGCCAGTGCATTGAGCATATCGCCAGAACCGTTTATGATCACGGTGGCCATCAGCGCGTCGACAGCATTCTTAACACCCGTTGGCACCACTACGAATGCCATGGTCATGTCAGCTGGAGGATATCGCTTTGTAGATTATGTGAAAGTCGGGGGACCACTCTTGTTGTTGTTCTTCATCACGACCATACTATTAGTACCGATCATATGGCCATTTTAACTAGAATTATAAACAGTAAAACACATAGATTATGAAAGATCTTGGTAAATATGGGCTACAAGACGTAAAAGCTCATTGGAATTTAACTCCAGAAGAACTCCAAAAGGCTACCCTTGACAGAGGCATGGGCGTAGAGACCGACAATGGGACACTGGCGATTAACACAGGTAAATTTACAGGCAGGTCTCCACAAGACAGATTTTTGGTAAAGGATGATTATACCAAAGACAGGGTATGGTGGGGAAAGATCAACAAACCAATATCACCAGAGGATTTCGACAAACTTCATAAAGAAATTGTGAACTATCTATCAGGAAAGGAGATCTATGTACGCGATGGGTATGTTTGTGCAGACCCAAGATATCGTATGAATGTCAGGACAGTGACCGAATATCCGTGGTCTAACATGTTTATTTACAATATGTTCTTGCGCCCTGAAGCATCAGAATTAGAGTACTTTGAAGAAGAATGGTTGATCCTTTGTGCTCCTGGCTATGTTGAATCCGACCCGTCTGGATGCGGCCTTAGACAAGGCAACTTCTCTATACTGAATTTCACAAAGAAGATCGCGCTTGTGGGTGGTTCTGCCTACACAGGTGAAATGAAGAAGGGTATATTCTCAGCGCTGAATTTGATACTGCCGACAGATAAGAATGTATTGCCGATGCACTGTTCAGCTAATGTTGGCAAAAAAGGAGACACCGCTATCTTCTTTGGGCTATCCGGGACCGGAAAGACCACCTTGTCTGCAGACCCAGACAGAAAATTGATCGGCGATGATGAGCATGGTTGGACCGCAGAGAACACGATCTTCAACTTCGAAGGAGGTTGCTATGCCAAGGCCATCGATCTAACAGAAGAAAAAGAGCCTGATATCTACCGCGCTATAAAACCCGGGGCCATCTTAGAAAATATTGTCTTTAAAGAAGGCACAAGGGAAGTAGACTACACCGATAGCAGCATCACACAAAATACCCGGGTAAGCTACCCGATCTATCACATAGACAACATTCAGCAACCCTCGTATGCCGAGAACCCAAAGAACATCTTCTTCTTGACCTGTGATGCATTCGGGGTGCTACCACCCGTATCTAAACTTACACCTGGCCAAGCCGCCTATCACTTCATTTCTGGTTACACGGCTAAAGTAGCAGGCACCGAGGCCGGGATCACTGAGCCGGTACCTTCTTTCTCTGCTTGTTTCGGAGAGCCTTTCATGCCGTTACATCCTACAGTGTATGCTGAAATGCTTAGTCGCAAAATGGAAGAAGCTGGTGTGAGTGTTTGGCTCATCAATACCGGTTGGAGTGGTGGCCCTTACGGAGTTGGTAGTCGAATAAAGCTTAAATACACACGCGCTATGATCACTGCAATTCTTGAAGGCGACCTTGACGATGTTGACCATGAACAGCATCCCATATTCGGGCTGTACATGCCAAAGTATTGTCCTGGCGTACCTTCAGAGATGCTAGACCCTATGAACACCTGGTTGCAAAAAGGTGCATATATAAGCAAGTCGATTCAGTTGGCACATTCGTTCCACTTGAATTTTGAAAAGTTCGCCAGCCAAGCTTCGCAACACATTCTGGACGGCGGACCGCTCATCGATGAACACCATCATCTGACTGAGCATGTCTAGTTGGTTTTTTCTTATGTGGTCATCCCAGCGACTGTTCGTTTTTCTATAACCGATGAAAGTACCAGTGAGGTGGTGAGTTCTCCAAAGCGTGCCAGGTCTGTATTGAGTACTTCTAAATGTTTGGGGTCTTTTACATATCCTTTCATCAACATGCAGTCATGGCCTGTAAGTTTATGACACTCAAGAACCTCGGGCACTGTCTGTATGTGCTCGGTAAAATTCTCTACTTGCCCAAATCGGATCTTTATCGAGATGTACACACCCAGCGAGTAGCCTAGATTCTCCATGTTCAGCTTTGCATGATAGCCAGCGATGATTCCTGCGCCTTCCATCTTTTGAATGCGCTCAGCTACAGAAGGCGAGGACAAGCTCACCTTTTTAGCAATGTCCTTCAAAGATATTCGTGAGTTTTTTTGTAGCTCTTCAAGAATAAGCCAGTTTAATTTATCAACCTTCATTAAAAATGAATTGAGTTATTATTACATTCGAAAATAAAATAATTTATTCAATAATCATTCTTAAATAATTTCATATCTCATATTTGTACTGTACATTTGAGTAACTAAAATGCACTGCAAATGACTATCAAAGACCTTCACACAACCGAATTTCACGAATATTATAGACGTTACATTTTTAAGCTCAGCGATGAGCTTCCTCTAATCGGTGCTTTTGTCGAAGGAAAGAAGAGCACTGTAGACTTCTTCAAAGGCATACCGGCAGACAAACACAGCTACAGATATGAGCATGGAAAATGGAGTGTAAAGGAAGTGTTTCAACACCTTATTGACACTGAGCGCATCTTCATGTATCGATGCTTTCGAATAGCAAGGCGAGACGAAACTCCGCTAAGTGGTTTTGACCAAAACATCTACATAGAACCCTCAAATGCCAATAACAAAGACATGGAGGCTTTGATTACCGAATTCCAAATGCTGCAAGATTCCTCGATATCATTATTGAAGAGTCTTTCTGGTCACGACCTCATGTCTGTGGGCAATTCTAACGGTAGCCCTATGTCTGCCAGGGCTGCTGCTTTTGTGATTCCAGGTCATAATATTTGGCACATGAATGTGATAAAAGAAAAATATCTTCAATAATGCTAGAAATAAGGCCCAATTGTGAGCACTGCGGCAAAGAATTGCCCAACACTTCAGCAGAAGCGATGATTTGTAGCTTCGAGTGTACATACTGCGAATATTGTGCTCATAACTTGTTCAAGAATGTTTGCCCAAGCTGTGGGGGGAATTTCGAAAAACGCCCGATACGGCCTTCAGCAATGCTGGCCAAGCATCCTGTTTCGAAAAAGCGCTTCCATGAACCAAAAGACCTGGAAGCCACACAAGAATTAATTGCCAAGTATGGTAACATATCACCCGGCAGGCGATGAGTTATACATTTGAACACTATGAAGATCGAAAGATCGACTTTCAGCATTTGATCGAAGTCGATGATTGGGAGGTGAAGGTCTACACGATCACTAACAGAGACACATTTGAGTCTTCTGTTGTGCTAGAAAATATTGTGACCAAACTACCTGAATGGCTGCAAAATGCAAAGCGATCGAAGATACCCACCCACAAAGCAGCTTTTCTTATCGTGCATGAGGCCAGGGAAGGCGTGCTGACGCTGCTCAATTGGTGGACTGGTGGAGAAATGATACAAACAGAGGTGCGATTCACAGATCTCGAGGCACCTGAAGAACTTATCTCATCACCGTACCATCCGAGTGCGCTTGTCTGCATATGGGAGTTAGAGGTCTTTGCTCATGAACGAAGGTCTTGGATAGAGAACATATTGAGAAAACCTGCCAACCCGGATCTTAACGCATACTTTAACGATGTTATGGTAAAATGAAGATACAACCAAACATACGACATGCCATACCAACAGACATCGACCAAATAGTGGCACTATGCGAAGCGCATGCAAACTATGAAGAAGTGACCTATGAAAGCAAGGAGAAGAGGCAAAGGTTGGCCAGCGCCCTTTTTTCTGAAAAGCCAAAGCTATATTGCCTAGTAGCAGACATTAAAGGTGTGCTCGTTGGGTATGTCACCTATATGAAGCAATACGCTACTTGGGATGCCGATGAATACATCTACATGGATTGCCTTTACCTGAAAGAGTATGCACGCGGATCAAGAATAGGAGAGAAGTTGGTCAGGCGAATTCAAGAAGAAGGGAAGAAGATGGGTTGCTCGCATGTGCAATGGCAAACCCCCGACTTTAATACCAGAGCCATCAAGTTCTATAAACGCATAGGTGCTTCTTCGAAGCCTAAAGAGCGATTTTTTTTAGATATTTATTGAATGAGAATCTCTCCAATGTTTCTTTTCGTTGCTTTTTTAGCGGGTTGTGCCCACGAAGAGCCTATCCCTGAGCAGGTCATCTCAAGATCCATAAGCGCTCATGGAGGTTGGGAAACCTATCAGCAATTGAAAAGTATAGACTTCACTAAAACAACCATCCTCTATGATTCGCTAGGGAACGTTGCATCGAGAACAGATCAAGAACAGAACTTTCAATTCGTGCCCGAAAGGAGTATTTCTGTGCGTTGGCGAAAAGACCAGGACACCATCCTAGTTGCACTTCGACATGGAAAGGTCGACAAGTTGGTCAATGATTCTGCCGTTGTGAATGAAAAAGAACTCACAAAAGCAGGAAATTTGATAAATGCAGCCGAATACGTGGTGTTTCAGCCATTTCTGTTGAAAGACACAAATGCCACTTTCACCTACTTGGGCAAAAGAACGATCAATGGTCGTAAGACTGAAGCTATAGGAGTAAACTATGGCGAACTAAAAGACCCCTGGGTTTATTATTTCGACACCTGCGATCACAAGCTCGTTGGTGCACAGGTGACACACAATGGCAATATCAGTTTGATCGAAAACGTATCGTTCGATGGCACAACAGGTTTATTGTTGAATGCACACCGAAAGAGCTACTTTATAGACGATGCGAATAATAAAAAATATTTGAAGGCTGAATACTTCTACAAAGCGTTTGCAGCAAAATAGACCAAGCCTTTTGTCAGGCCAGTATACTCTCATGGCCAGAATCCTTTACAAACAGACACGAGCTTTGTGTGTGGGCAGTCATTTGCCTTACAAAATCAAAAGCCAGATTTTCGTCCATCCCAAAGATGTTGAGGTCAGCGCGTGGAGCATTCGACACAATTTCTTTGAAATCTCCAACATGCGTATTCTGCAGGGTAAACCGATCAAGAAAATGTCCGTAATAGGAGTGATCTTAGGTGCCATAGGTGTTTATCTGCTAGTAAGCCAAAAAGAACTGATCACAAGAGAGTATGCTATTGTAGGTGTGCTCATGATCTTTGTATGTATGCTAAGTTGGGGATATGGCAGCCTATTTGTAGGTACTGCCGACCTGCCTAAAAGCTCTTTTGTCAATACCGGATACCAAATGATGACAGGAGGCACCATGCTTATTGTACTGAGTGGTATTTTGAGCGAACCTTGGATTAGCCCGACTCAATGGTCTAGCAAAGTGATCTGGGTAATGGTATTATTGATTGTGTTTGGAAGTATCCTGGCTTTTACATCCTTCAATTTTTTATTGCGAAAGGTGTCACCCGAAAAAGTGGCCACTTCAACGTATGTGAACCCGATCATCGCCTTGATCCTAGGGTGGTATTTTTTGAATGAAGAAATAACTTTACAATCGATCGTTGCCGCCATAGTTCTACTAACGGGTGTGTACTTCATCAATACATCTAAGGCCAGATCATTCCGATCAGCTGATCGTAAGGGATACTAGTAGTTCTATGAAAAAACAAGAGCCCATGCAGAGCCCTCGCTTTGTCACATATGCTCATTTTACATTAATTCTTAGGAATCGGGAAACCGCGGTCACGCATCAGGGCCTCAATGTTAGCATTTCGCCCTCTAAACATTCTATAGGCTTCAGCTGGGTCTATAGAATTTCTAGGAGCGAATAGATATTTCACCAATCTATCAGCCATTGCCTTATCGTAGAATCCATCCGGTGCTTCTTTAAAAGCTTCTGCAGCATCGCTTGTAAGTACATCTGCCCACATGTATCCATAATATGCAGTTGCATAGCCTTCGCCAGAAAACACATGGCCAAAGTGCGGTGTGCGATGACGCATCGGAAGTTCCTTTGGCATTTTCAATTCAGCTAATGTCTCACGCTCAAAGGTGTCGATATCGATATTTGATGGGTCTGCCAAATGCAGTTTCATGTCCATCAATGCAGAGGCCAAATATTCAGTAGTGCCGAATCCCTGATTGAAAGTGGCCGCATTCTTAACTTTGGCCACTAGCTCTTTTGGCATTGGCTTGCCTGTTTCATGATGTGCTAAAAACTGATCGATCACTTCGTCAGTAGACAACCAACGTTCTAGCAGTTGCGACTGGAATTCGGTATAATCGCGAACACCACCGTTCAATGTCGGATACTTCACATTCGAAGCAAAGAAATGCAAGGCATGGCCAAATTCGTGAAAGAAGGTCGTGGCATCATCCCAAGAGACCAATACAGGTTCGCCAGGAGCGGGCTTTACAAAATTAGAATTGTTAGAGGCCAATACGGTTTCCTTTCCATCAAAGGTGGTATGGCTACGATAGGTCGTAGCCCAAGCTCCTGAGCGTTTTCCTTGCCGGGCATAAGGGTCTAGATACCAAAGGCCAATGTGTTGGCCCGAATCTTTGTCGGTGACCTCCCAGACTTTTACGTCTTCATGAAAAACGGGCACACTACCTTCGGGAACAGGCTCAAAATCGTAATTAAATAGGCGTCCTGCCACATAGAACATGGCTTCACGGAGTTTGTCCAATTGCAAATATTGTTTCACCTCGTCGCTGTCCAGGTCATATTTAGCCTTGCGTACCTTTTCAGCGTAATAGCGATAGTCCCAAGGCTCTATAGTGATGTTTGCACCTTCCTTGTCGGCAATCGCTTGCATGTCAGTGACTTCTTCGGCCACCCGAGCGATGGCTGCTGGCCAAACGGCTTGCATCAATTGCATGGCATTTTCAGGAGTTTTTGCCATGCGGTCTTGCAGGCGCCATTCTGCGTAATTTTTATATCCTAACAGTTCTACACGTTCGCGTCGAAGTTTCAAGATCTTGGCGATGATCTCGTTGTTATCGTATTCATCTCCGTTGTCACCGCGCGAATAATAGTTGTTCCATACTTGTTTTCGCAGCTCCCGTTCGTCAGAGTATGTGAGGAATGGGTCCATGGAAGAACGTGTGTTCGTAACGGCATATTTGCCTTCTTGCCCGTTGTCTGCAGCGATCTTGGCCGCTGATTTGATATATGCTTCCGAAAGGCCACTTAACTGTTCTTTGGTCAAATACGTGATGTAGTTCTCTTCATCATGCAATACATTATTAGAAAAGTCTGTGTAGAGTGAAGAAAGCTCTTTGTTTATCGCTGCATAGCGCTTCTTCTTGTCTGCATCTAGATCTGCACCGTTCATGGCAAAGCGATCATAGGTAAGCTCAACTACGCGTTGCTGATCGGCAGGAAGGGGGTCCTTTTTAGAAGCTTCGTAAATGGCTTTTATATGCTGAAAGAGCTTTTCGTTCTGCAATATCTTCGAGCTGTACTCGGACAATTTTGGTGCTAATTCTGCCTGGATCTCTCTAAATTCTGGGGTAGACATGTTAGACCTAAGGATCCCATAATAGGTAAAGACACGATCCAACTCGCTGCCAGACCGCTCCATTTCTTCAATAGTGTTTGCGAATGTGGGCGATGCTGTATTGTTCGCAATGGCATCGATCTCTTCCAGGCTTGAAGTCATGCCAGTTTCTACGGCTTCTTTGACATCTTCCACCTTCATTCTATCAAAAGCAGGTACACCCCCATAAGGTCCTGCCCATTCTTTGAGTAAATCGTTATCGGTCATAGTGTTTTTTGTGGTAGCCGCATCTTTGCAACTGTATGTGCTAACAGCTAATGAGGTTACTATCAATAGCACCTTGCGGCTAAGTAAAGTTTTCATATGAACATTGGTTTTAGTAAGCAAAGTTTGCATCAGAAAGGTATGAAATATAAGTGTTATCACCCTGTTAAAATTCATTCATGTGAATGTTGACTCTATTCTTCAGAAACATGACGATGTTATTGTGCTTGCCCGTGTAAAAGCGATCGATCAAAATTAAGCAAGCCCAACCGGTCACTTGCACCACAAACTATCGACAAAGTAATGTTTGCAGTCTAAGAAATTTGCTTTCAAATCGAAGCCTGTAGACTCACATAGCTCTTGTACTTCTCTGATGGTGAATTTTTTAGAGAGTTCTGTCCATATCAGTTCGTTGTGATTAAAACGGAATGTCTTTTTGAGCGCTCCGATATGTACATCTTGCTTGGTTAGGCTTACCAGATAACTTTTAACTTCGCCATTTAACGGGTTGTAATGGCAATAGAAGTCGAATTTGTCCAGTCTGAAGTCTGCATCCAGTTCTTTGTTGATGCGATGCAATAGATTCATGTTAAAGGCTTTGGTGATGCCGTGCGGGTCATCATAGGCTTGTCTCACCGTGATGGGATTCTTTTGTAGGTCGAAACCTATCAACAACTTGTCACCTTCTTTCATGAGTGCATATAAATGTGTAAGCAAGCTCTTGGCTTTTTCTAGCTGATAGTTACCAATATTGCTTCCAAGGAACAGGATCAAATTGGGAGTATCTGGAGGAAATTGTTCCAGCACGTCAAAATAATCGCCTTGTTGCGACTTCACTTCCAGCCCAGGAAGTTCCTTTAGAACGTTTTCTTCTAGCACATCTATGGCCTTTTGAGAGATGTCTATGGGCACGAAAGTGAAATCCTCGCGAACGGCTTTGAAGTTGCTCAGCAGCTGAAGAGTCTTTACACCGTCTCCAGCTCCTAACTCTATGACATCAAACTCACTTTTGAAATCTAACGACCGTAATATCTGCTTGCCATGCAGGGACATGATCTCGAATTCGGCATCAGTGAGATAATACTCAGGCATTTCCATGATCTTACGAAAGATCTCACTACCAATGTCATCATAGAAGTATTTAGAGGAGAGGTGTTTGGGAAAGGCCGAAAGGCCCAGATCCACATCGGTCTTGAATTGTTCGGTCATATCATTTCGCTAATCGAATGCCCGTAAACTGCCACCGCTCTTGGGGGTGAAAAAAGTTACGGTACGTTTTTCTGCTATGGTCTTCGGCAGTAGCTATTGATGCGCCACGCAATACCATTTGATTTATCATGAATTTGCCATTGTATTCCCCAATGGCTCCGGCAGCCTTTGTAAAGTTTGGGTAGGGAAGATAAGCACTATAGGTCCATTCCCAACGTTTGCCCCAATCGAATTTATCGGCTGCTACCTCCCACTCGAATTCAGTGGGCAATCGCATGCCTCTCCATTCAGCAAAGGCAAATGCTTCGTAGAAGCCAACGTGCGAAAGTATTGCTTCCGCATCGACCCTTTTCAGACCAGCCAACGTATAATAATGCCATTCGTCATCTATAAGATGCCAGTATAAAGGGCTATTCACATGATGCGCTTGTACCCAAGACCATCCGGGATCGTGCCAGAGATTGAAATTGTTGTAACCACCATCATCAATAAAGTCGATGTATTCGCCATTGGTGATCAAGGACTCACTGATATCAAAATCGTGAATGAACACCTTATGAGCTCCTAATTCGTTGTCGTAACAAAAATCATCGCTCTTGTGGCCGATCTCATAAACACCCTCGTCGACCGATATGAAGCCGGTGCTGCCATTTTTGTCAGACACCAGGTTTGCACCTTGTTGATACATCGGAAATGTAGGGTTATTTGCCAAAGTGTGCTTCAGATCGGTAAGCAACAACTCTTGGTGTTGTTGCTCATGATTGATGCCTAGAACAATCAACGACTCTACAGTAGTTGTCAATTCTTCTTTTAACAGTTTGGCCATCTGCCTATCAACGTATGCACGATAGGCGTACACTTCCGAAACATCGGGTCGTGTGATGTTGCCTCTGTCAGCTCTAAAGATCCGGTCTCCAGCGTTGTTGTAATAACTGTTGAACAAGAAACAGAACTTTTCGTCAAACACCTTGTAATCTCGTTGTGGTCTTAATATGAATTCTTCAAAAAACCAAGTGGTATGGGCAAGATGCCACTTTGGCGGACTTGCAAAAACAGCAGGCTGCACCACATAATCCTCAGTTTTCAGCGGCTTGCAGAGTTCTTCTGTGCGAGTGCGGGTTGATCTGTATTTCTCGGAAAGCTTCAAAGTACGCTACTAAGATAGCGGATAGCACCCTAACTATCCTAATTAATATTATGCTAAATCTATCGCAATGGGCCTCAACTAATGATCTTACTGAATGAAAAATACCGAAAGGCACGATAGTGTCAAACAAACCGCGATATGGGTAAAATAGTGCTGCATAGTGTCGCAAGGTGATGCCTATTCGTAACGGAAGCCTATATTCTGGTCATATGCATTTTGCTTTAGAATTCCTATATTGTCGTCTAGAGGTTAGGAAATGATCAGTTATAGACCTTTTCTATTCATATTATTTCTTTTGAACGTTGTCTCGTGTCAGCGACAAGAAAAATCCTTGCCAGACAAGGACGAGGTGGTCAATCACATTGTTGATAATTCTGTTGAAAGAGATCTAGAAGACATCAGGGAAGACGGTGTGCTGAGGGCTTTGGTAGTCTACAGCAGCACTAGCTATTTTTTGTACAAGGGGCAAGCGATGGGATTCGAATATGAATTGTTGACCCTACTGGCCGATCATCTAGACCTTAAGTTAGAGCTTGTCATATCGGATGATCTGGATTCTGAGTTCGAAGTATTGAACAGAGGTGATGTGGATCTGATCGCACACGGAATGACCATCACAAACCAACGCAAGTGGGAGGTTGACTTCACTGAGCATCTATATCTTACCAAGCAGGTGCTCGTACAAAAGAAACCAGATAATTACAGGCAACTTTCTTGGGGTTCTTTGCAGGGACAGCTAATTCATGACCCTATCGAGTTGATTGGCGACACTGTGTCGATCCGTAAAAACTCTGCCTATTACGAACGCCTGATGAGCTTGTCTAACGAAATAGGCGGTGATATCTTCATCGATACTTTAGATAGCCAACTGACAACAGACCAGATCATAGACATGGTGGCCGAAGGAAAGATCAAGTATACCATTGCCGACGAGAACCTCGCGAGGATCAATGCTTCCTACAAACCTATTCTAAAGGTCGATGTTCCTATTTCCTTCTCACAGCAAATAGCATGGGTCACTAGAAAAAAATCGCCAAAATTTCGTGCAATTGTCAATGAATGGATACAGACACTAAAGAAGAAGACGCTCTATCATGTGATTTACAATAAGTACTTCAAGAATAGGCGATCTTTCAGAAAACGAACAAGAAGCGACTATTACAGCCTAAAGAACAATCAGATCAGCAAGTATGACGGTCTTATAAAAAAACACGCTGAAGATATGGATTGGGACTGGCGTCTACTTGCCTCCTTGGTCTATCAAGAGTCCAAGTTCAAACCTGATGCCGAATCGTGGGCTGGCGCCAGAGGGTTGATGCAGATGATGCCAGCCACAGCAGAACATTTAGATGTACAAAACATCTTTGACCCAAACGAAAGTGTCCGCGCAGGCACAAAATATCTTCACCAGATCTTTGAGCGATTTTCTGGTATTGAAGACCTTACAAACCGAATTAAGTTCACCATGGCTTCATACAATTGCGGTTATGGTCATGTGCTAGATGCGCAGCGCTTGGCAAGCCAAAATGGCTTAGACCCTACCATATGGTCTGATAATGTAGAGAAGGCATTGTTGGGGCTAAGCCTTCCTAAGAACTATAACAAACCCTTCATAAAATACGGCTATGTACGTGGTTCAGAACCTGTTGCCTATGTAGAGCAGATCTTTGAGCGCTATGACCACTATAAACAATTCATTACTGTAGAATAAGGCATTATTGCTACGCAAGCTGTTAGCTGCACTATCTTCTTGGTGTAAAAACTCATTCTATTTAGCACCTCCTTAAATTGCATGAAATGTTAAAGTTTTGTATCTTAATATGAGTTTCAACTAAGAAAAATGTCCAACATATAAATCGATTCGTTATGCCAACAAGTGTATTTATCTCAGTCATTGCAGGTTTGATTTGTATCATAGCTGCCATCATGTATAAGAAGAATGCCAATATAAAGATAATTTTAGGTATTGTTGGCTTGGCGTTGCTGCTATTTGGGGGTTTTAGCTTTGGGTCCATGCAACCCATACCACACATCGAGACGTTCGACACCGGGAATAAATTAGCGGTACAATATCCCATCGAAAAAGTACAAGTAATATCTCCAGTAGATGGCGATGCGGTGAAATGCCGCATACTTACCATAGGAGTCTATCCAGACACACATAGCAAAGACATTTGGGTGTTGCTGAAACCCTCAGATAACAAATACTATCCACAATCCGATCATACCAACACTTCCTATAAAGAGGACGGCAGATGGCAAGTAGTTACCCGTTTTGGCGGTGACGCCGGAGAATCCTACGACCTGTTCGTATACGAAGCAGATGCCGAAGCTTCTCAGTTTTTCAGTGAGACCATTGCCAAGTGGAAAGAAGCTGATGAGTATGTTGGTCTAGAACTTGAAGAATTGCCAGCTGGAGCTACTGAAATAGATAAGCTTCAGCTTACACTCGAAGGCAATTGCCGGGGGATCCATTGACGGCCACTCTAGGGGGCATGGCAAAAGTGTGAATCCCATCAACATGGCCGATCCTAGCATTGGCAGATCACGCGATATGCCATTCAGCATAACAAGCGTTCTGTAGGTGGTGACACATCTATCAGATGACCTTCTTCAGAACTTCCCATACATTATTGGCCAAGATCCTTTGTCCTCCGGCAGTAGGGTGAATACCATCGGCGTGGTTCAATTCAGGAATACCGCCCACATCTTTTAAGAGGAAAGGAATCAGCGCTACGTCGTTCTTCTCGGCCAGGTCAGGGAATATCATTCGGAATTCTGTTGTATAGTCTGGCCCCATGTTTGGAGGCAACTGCATGCCTGCCAATATGATTTTCGTTTCAGGGTCTTTGGCTCGTACGGCATCGATGATGGCCTGAAGATTCTGTCGTGTTTCGCTTAGAGGAATTCCTCGCAACCCGTCATTGGCACCCAGCTCCAAGATGAATATGTCAACTTTCTGATTCAATACCCACTCGATGCGACTTCTTCCACCAGCAGTGGTTTCGCCACTGAGTCCTGAGTTGATCACTGTGTATCCTAATCCTAAAGAATCTATCTTAGCTTCGAGTAGTGCAGGGTAGGCCTCATTGATCT
>JANQRC010000056.1 GCA_028284745.1 Flavobacteriaceae bacterium | reverse complement strand
GAACGATGTGGCACTACAGGTCATCGTACTGAGAGATAGTGTGATTCGCTTTCGCTATGCTACCGCAGGCAACTTTGAAGACGACTTCTCGTATGCCATAGACCCAGAGGCGGCTTTGGGCTATAACAACTTAGAATATTCCGAAGAAAAAGACCATTACGAGATCCGCACGGCCAAGCTCATCCTTCACATCCAGAAGAAAGACTTGAGAAAACGCATCTATGACATGGATGGCAACCTCATCAACGAGGACGATAGTGGGTTCCATTGGGAATTCAGTTACGAGTACGGTAGCGATATCGTTAAGATGAGCAAGGTGGCCCAAAAGGCCGAAAGCTATTACGGTTTGGGAGACAAGCCCATGCATTTCAACCTGAAGGGGAAACGAGTACACAACTGGGTTACCGACCAATATGCCTTTGGCAAGGACCAAGACCCACTATACAAGGCTGTACCATTCTATGTGGGGCTTCATAACGATGTGTCTTACGGTATATTCTTCGATAACACCTTTAGAAGTTTCTTTGATTTTTGCCATGAAAGGCGAAACGTGACCAGCTTTTGGGCACAAGGGGGCGAAATGAATTACTATTTCATCTATGGCCCTGACATGAACCAAGTGGTAGGAAGCTATACCGACCTTACCGGAAAGCCAGAAATGCCACCATTATGGACCTTGGGCTACCACCAATGCAAGTGGAGCTACTATCCGGAAAGCAAGGTGAGAGAGATTGCTGGCAAGTTTAGAGAGCTGAAGATCCCCTGTGATGCCATCTACCTAGATATCGACTACATGGATGGCTTCCGTTGCTTTACATGGAACAAGGAGTACTTCCCAGACCCAAAGAAGATGATAGACGATCTGAAGGAAGACGGGTTCAAGACCGTTGCCATCATCGACCCGGGGATCAAGATAGATAAAGAGTACGATATCTACAACGAAGCGCTAGAGAAGAATTATTTCTGCAGACGTGCCGATGGCCCTCTTATGAGAGGAAAGGTATGGCCTGGCGAGTGTAACTTCCCCGATTTTACAAACCCTAAAGTACGCGAATGGTGGGCAGGCCTTTACAAAGAACTGATCGCTGATATGGGAATAAAAGGCGTTTGGAACGATATGAACGAACCTGCAGTGATGGAGGTGCCCACGAAGACCTTCCCGTTAGATGTGCGTCACGATTACGATGGGCATCCTTGCAGTCACCGCAAGGCCCACAACATATACGGGATGCAGATGGCGCGCGCCACCTACGAGGGCGTAAAGCGTTTCTCGTACCCTAAGAGGCCTTTCATCATTACACGATCGGCCTACTCGGGCGCACAGCGATTCACCTCTTCTTGGACAGGAGATAACGTTGCCACATGGGAACACCTTTGGGTGGCCAACCAGCAAGTGCAGCGTATGTGCTTGTCAGGGATGTCATTCACAGGCACCGATATTGGCGGATTTGCCGAACAGCCAACAGGCGAACTGTATGCAAGATGGGTACAGCTAGGGGTTTTCCATCCATTTTGCCGTACACACTCTTCTGGTGACCACGGGGACCAAGAACCCTGGTCGTTTGATGAAGAGGTGACCGATATTGTGCGTAAGTTCATCGAGCTTCGCTACCAATTGCTACCATATCTGTACACCATGTTCTGGGAATATGCCAACGAAGGTGTGCCCATGCTAAGGTCGCTGGTGCTGTTCGACCAATTAGACCACCAGACCCATTATCGTACGGACGAGTTCATTTTTGGGAACCACATTCTAGTTTGTCCAATACTGGAGCCAAATGCCCAAGGAAGACGCATGTACATTCCTAGGGGGAAATGGTATAATTTTTGGACAGATGAGATCGTCGAAGGAGGAAAGGAACAATGGGTAGAGGCTAGCTTTGCTAAGATCCCGTTGTTCGTGAAGCAAGGGGCCATCATACCAAAGTATCCTGTACAACAGTATGTGGGCGAGAAGGACATCGATCAATTGGTACTTGATGTGTTTTACAAGGAAGGAAAAGAACAGTCGCTGGTATATGAGGATGCACAAGATGGATACGATTACAAGAAGGGACGCTATAGCCTGCGAACATTCAAGTTGACAGGAAAGAAGAACGAGTTGATCATCCAGCAACATAAGGAAGGCAAGTACACAACCTCGTATGATAATTTCAAGTTGATATTGCATGGTCTTCCTTTTGAAGTGAAAAGTATCGAATTGGACAACCAAAAGATTGCTTTCAAGGATGTGAAGTTAAACGGTGATAACATGCTTGTTATCGATAAAAACTTTACAGAGCTCCACATCATTGGCAAGTAAGGATGATTTTGTAACTTTAAGAAGTTTAATTGTTTATACCATGAAGAAATTATTTTTTGTTGTTGGGCTGCTGCTGCTTTCATCAGCATGTTCCACAAATCCTTTTACAGGGAAGAAGACCTTGGCTCTGGTACCAAATTCACAATTGTTCCCTACGGCTTTTCAGCAGTACGGCCAGTTTTTAAGTGAAAACAAAGTGATCACCGGTACTGCCGAGTCAGAGATGATAAAACGTGTGGGGCAGCGCATCAAAGTAGCTTCCGAGCGTTGGTTGAATGCCAACGGGCATGCAGGATATCTGAAAGATTATCAATGGGAGTACAATCTAGTAGATAGCGAGCAAGTAAATGCCTGGTGCATGCCTGGCGGAAAGATCGTTTTCTACACAGGGATCCTGCCCATTGCAGACAACGAAGCTGGGGTCGCGGCCATTATGGGCCACGAGGTAGCACATGCTTTAGGAAACCATGGCCAACAGCGTATGAGTGCTGGAATGTTACAACAGCTGGGTGCTGTGGCAGGTAATGTTGCCATCAAAGATGAGCAAAGCAGGGCTTTGTTCAACCAGGCATACGGGATAGGCTCACAAGTAGGCGTTATGCTGCCTTTTAGCCGTAGTCACGAGACAGAAGCCGACAAGATCGGCATTTACCTGATGGCCATTGCTGGCTACAACCCAGATGAGGCTTCACAGCTATGGGAACGTATGAAGGCCAACAGCGGTGGGCAAGCCCCTCCAGAGTTTTTGAGCACACACCCGTCAAACGACACACGCATCGCCAATCTTAGCGAGTGGGCAGCAGAAGCCAAGACAGAAGCCAGAAAGTTTGGCATCACTCAATTCAGGAATAACTAGTACTTGAGAAATAAATACTAACTTAGAAGCCGTGTTTAAATCACGGCTTTTTTTATGACCAGATCTGTCACTAAAGGAGATAAGAGAACCATTCGGTCATGGGTCTTTTACGATTGGGCCAATTCGGTCTATACGCTCACCATCGCTTCTACCATATTTCCTATTTTCTACGGAGCCCTATTCTCAGAAGGGGGCAATAAGGTGGATTTCGTCGGCCTTGAGCTGAAAAATACAGCGTTGATCTCTTTTGTCACGGCATTCACATTCTTGGTGATTTCTTTCATATCGCCGATACTTTCTGGAGTAGCTGATTACTTGGGCAACAAGAAGGCTTTCATGAAATTCTTCTGTTATACAGGAGGCTTGGGCTGTATTGGTTTGAATTGGTTTAGCCTAGATGCCATTCACCTGAGTATGGTGTGCTACTTTATGGGATTGATCGGTTACTGGGCCAGCTTGGTCTTTTATAACTCCTACTTGCCCGATATTGCAGAGCCCAAAGATCACGATAAGATCAGTGCACGCGGTTTCTCGATGGGATACATAGGTAGTGTGCTGTTGTTGGTCGTGAATTTGGCCATGGTGCTAAAGCCCGACCTGTTTGGCATTACGGGCACAGCGGGTGAGGCTGCCATGAAAGCGATGCGCTACAGCTTTGTCACAGTAGGTATTTGGTGGATCGTCTTCAGCCAATATACATTTCGGCACCTGCCCAATATGAAGACAGGCAAAAGAATGACTACCAATGTGCTAGGGAACGGTCTGCGCGAGTTGAAGGGAGTTTGGAGTGAGTTAGGGGGAAATCCACGTCTTAAAAAGTACCTGCGTGCCTTTTTTGTGTCTAGCATGGCCGTACAGACCATCATGTTGGTGGCCACTTATTTTGGAGAGCAAGAGATTGACTGGGGCGATGACCCTGGCGCCAAGACGATGGGACTTATCATTAGCATCTTGATCATTCAGGTGATCGCCATTCTCGGTGCCTTCTTGACCTCTAGGGCTTCTTCTAAATTTGGAAACATTCCCACGTTGATCGCAGTGAATTTTATATGGTTGCTATTATGTGTGTGCGCTTATTTCATTTATCATCCAATTGAGTTTTACGTCACAGCGGCATTTGTAGGCCTAGTGATGGGAGGAATACAAGCGCTAAGCAGATCAACCTACTCAAAATTCTTACCCGAGACCAGAGATACGACTTCGTACTTCAGTTTTTATGATGTCACCGAGAAGATCGGGATCGTGATCGGGATGAGCATCTTTGGCCTTGTAGATAACCATACCAACAGTATGCGTTTGGCAGTGTTGGTTTTGATACTATTTTTTGCAGTGGCCATCTTCCTATTGTTTAGAGTACCTTCTACAGGGACCAAAGCACTCAAAGAATAAAGAAAGCCCTGCGTTAGCAAGGCTTCTCAACAGCAAAAGCTTTGGTTGGTCAGCTTTTGGAAATATCACCAGAGCCAACGGTCTTGGTGTCTTGTTTCTTTGGGTTTCCAGAATAGCGCACATCGCCAGATCCTACTACGCGTGCTTTGATCTCTTCGGAAGCGTGTACTCTGGCATCTCCCGACCCTGAGACCGATACTTCAGTATAGTTCGAAGTTAGGTCGAAGGCATGGATGTCTCCAGAACCAGCCACACTGGCATCAAATTCGTCGGTAGTACCGCTGAGTTTTAGGTCACCAGAGCCAGCCACACTGGCCTTGACTTTGGTAGCCTTCACTTTTAAGACGATATCGCCAGAACCAGCTACGCTGGTTTTAAATACATCTGTATCAATGGTTACATCACCATATACATCGCCAGAACCAGCTAGCGAGACGCCATCGATATCTTCGATGGGCACAGTGATCTTGATGCCTTTGCCTTTTTTCCAAGAAGAAGGCTTCAGGTTGTATCCTTTCTCGGTCTTGATCTTCAGTTTATTGCCGTCTACTTCGGTGATAATGTGTTCTAAGAGGTTCTCTTCTCCGTAGACCTTCAATTCGCCTTCTTCACCTGAAACCAATTCAACATCAAAGAAACCGGCTATAGCTACATGGTCATAATCGCCCACATTACGGTCTTCAGTAGTATAGTTTCCATTGCCCTTCACGGTATCTTTGCCCCACCATTGGGCGTTGAGCGTTGCAGTAGAAAGCGCTAGCAGTAAAAGTGTCAGTTTTTTCATGATTGTGAGTTTTGATTGTGTTTATGTTTCATTTCAGTTTTTAGAACCCTTGCTTTACAAAAGTTAGATCAATAATGGTAGTTACATTCTATGATCCCTCTCCTGTCATCGGCGTTCTGTGATAGATAACTCATGGTTGTAAATGGATGATTCCTAATTCTTGTATATGTTGACGCCACCATATTCTGAAGTGACCTTGATCTTGTTCCCTGAGTTTTCGTCTCCGTAATATCCCTTGTAGTATTTGTCGCTTCCGTCGATGCGCTTGATGTTGTACTCGAAGGCGTCGTTATCGCTAAGCCCAGCATATTCTAAGTCTATTTCGAAATCGAAATGGTAGTCTGGATGATGCCCGATCTTAATGCCTGCATATTCGGCATCGATAGCGATATTGCCAGCCGTGGCACTCATTTGCGCTATTCTGATCGAACCATAGTCTGATGCGATGCTCACATTGCCGTTCACAGTGCCAAAACGCATGGTGAGATAATCGCCATTTCCTGAAATGTTGCGTGCCTCACCGACCTCGATCTTCCCATAATCGCATCGATATTCAAGGTTTTCCATTTCTTCGACCTTCGATTTGGTGTAGTCGGCTACAATATTGAGGTTGCCGGCCCTTTCGATGGTGTAGCCCGAATAGTCTGCGTAGATCTCGCCAGATTTGATGTAATCTATCGTTGAGTTTGAAGTGTAATCGAATCGCAGTTCGTTATTGTCTGCCATCAGTTGTCCGATGTCTAACTTGCCATAGTCACAACTGATCTTGGCCTTGCCCTCCATGCGGTCGATATTGATGCTTCCATAGTCATTATCTAGATCTACCTTGCCATCGATGGGCATCTTTATGGTGTAATTCACCTGTACATTTACATTGTTGCTCCTCCAGCCTTTCCACCAAGATCTTTCTTTGCTGAAGATGGTCTCAGCAGAAACTAGGCTACTGCTGGCTTGAAATTCCACATCGATCTCATCGAGCTTCTTCTGCACTTTTTCCTCGTTGTTTCCGTTGGTCTTTATGTGCACTTCGATCTCTATGCGGTTCTGGTCCCAGGTGGTTACGTACAAATGCCCGTAACTATTGTCTACCTCAAGCATGGCATCACTAGATACGCTGTAGCTCTTGTTGATCTTCTTCTCTTTGGTGTACTTTCCTTTCCAACAATTGTCGTTGGCCAATAGTGCCATAGGTAGCATGGCAAGTATGAAAAGGATGTTAAATGATCGTGTTCTCATTTTGTATGTTCTTAAGTAGTTTTACTTCATCTATTTGTATTAAAACGGTTTGCAACAGGTCGATACGGTTTTGAAAATTCTGGATCATGGCATGGATCAATCGGCTATCATCGCCATTTTCTAGCAATTGGGTCTTTAACTCCTCGTAGTCGTCTTCTAGTTTTTCCAACTGCTCCATGGCGTCATCTACGATAACCTTGGTGTCCTGGTTCTCTTCTAGCTTCACTTTGGCAAGTTCTTGCTCGATCAACGAGGTGAAATACACTTGTGTCTCTGCCATTTGAGGAGAGATCTCTTCAAGCTCCGTAGGGTTGTTGAAGAAAACATTGCCAAGATACAGGCCAAGCAGTAAGGCTATAGAAGCGGCGAGCATCATGGGCTTCCACCAGTTAGCGCGTTTCTTCGGAGCTTCAGCAAATCCTTGCTGACCTTTCAATTTCTGCAAGAAGCGGTCTTGATGCCCTAATGTAGGCGCATCTAGGTCAAACTGACCTTCAAGCTTTTTAAAGAGCTGCTCGATGTTGTCTGGATTGTTCATGCTACTATTAATTTTTTTCTCAAACTTTCTTTGGCACGAGAGATCATGGTTCGACAATTGCCATAACTGATCTGCATAATGTCGCTGATCTCTTCATGGTCATACCCTTCGATGAGGTGCAAGGTCAAAGAAACTCTGTAATTGTCTTTCAGGGTTCTCATGGTTTGCAAAACTTTTTGAGCCTGTACGTTCGTCAACTCATGATCTCCAAAGCCAGCCACTTCGTTGTCCTCGACCTTGTGTAATACACTGTCTAAAGACACCTCATTCGCCTTTTGTTGCTTTCTGTAATGATAGATACTGTTGTTGATCACGATCCGTTTCATCCAAGCGCCAAAGGTGACTTCGCCCTTGAAAGTGTGCAGTTTCGTAAACGCGTTCAAAAACGATTCCTGCATCACATCCTCAGCTTCCATCGGGTCTTTTACAATGCGCAGCGCTGTGTTGTACATCGCCTTGTAGTACCTTTGGTAAAGCTCCATCTGTGCTTTCTGGTCCCCTTTTTTGCACAATGACAAAAGATCGTCAGTATGTATCGTTGGTTGGCTCAAAAAAGTAATGCGATTTGTTATAAAGATAGTGTAGCGGATCGATTGTTACAGTTTGAATGAAAAAGTTATGGGCGCTCCCCCAAAAAGTTCGGGGTCGGGCTTTTCGCTACGACCTTTTGGGGCTTCGTATCACTCAGCCCCAAAAGTATTTTCACTACGATCCCTAGCGCAGGAAATCAGTGTTCGGTAAACCGCCATACGATCTAATGATCCAACGATCCATTATCCGTACTGAAGACCGAGAACTGAAAACTGCCTACTGAGATTACTGGCATAACTATTGTCTTACTTAGTTGAAGTTTAATTAGAGAATCGATTGCATGTTATTGATAATGAGTATTTTAATATTCAATTAAACTTCAAACCCCTCAATCGACCATCAGGCTAAATGACAGTTTGACCTTATTAGAAAGACATATGACCAAACAAAGGTTTATAAATATTGACAGTTTGTCACTCCAAGACATTCACGACGAGGCAGATCTGATCCCTCTCATGACACCGGAAGACGAAGAGGCGATCACCAAAGAGCCGTTACCAGATGTTTTGCCCATACTTCCGTTGCGAAACACGGTATTGTTCCCTGGTGTGGTAATACCGATCACGGCGGGGCGTGATAAATCGATCAGGCTGATCAAAGATGCCAATAATGGTACAAAGGTTATTGGTGTTGTCTCCCAGAAGGATGAAGAGGTAGAAAACCCTCGAATAGACGATATCAATCGTATGGGTACCGTAGCACGCATCCTACGAGTGCTGCAAATGCCTGATGGGAATACTACCGTGATCCTTCAAGGAAAGAAACGCTTTGAGATCGACCAGATCCTCGCAGAAGAACCTTACATCAAGACAACCGTGAAAGATACGGCCGAGATGAGGCCAGGACCCAAGGACAAGGAATTTAGCGCGATCATCGATTCGATTAAGGATGTGGCGTTAGATATCATCAAAGAAAGCCCAAACATTCCATCAGAAGCTTCCTTTGCCATCAAGAATATAGAAAGCAGTTCGTTCTTGATCAATTTTGTCTCTTCCAACATGAACATCTCCGTAGCCGACAAGCAAAAGCTGCTGGTGATGAACGATCTGAAAGAACGTGCATTGGCCACATTGAAGCACTTGAACGTTGAGCTTCAGAAGTTAGAGATCAAGCAAGACATTCAGTCTAAAGTGCGTACTGACATGGATCAGCAGCAGCGCGAATACTTCCTTCACCAGCAGATGAAGACCATCCAAGAAGAACTGGGCGGCGTTTCGTACGAACAAGAGGTGGAAGAGATGCGGCAGCGTGCCAAGAAGAAAAAATGGAGCAAGGAGGTGAAAACGCACTTTGAAAAGGAACTTTTAAAGATGCAGCGCATGAATCCTCAAGTGGCCGAATATTCGATCCAACGGAATTACCTCGACCTGATCTTAGAATTGCCCTGGAATGAATTCTCGAAGGATAATTTTGACCTAAAACGTGCTCAAAGAATACTAGACCGTGACCATTACGGGCTAGAGGATGTAAAACGTCGCATCATCGAATACCTGGCAGTGCTGAAGCTTCGCAATGACATGAAATCACCTATTTTATGTTTGTATGGCCCTCCTGGTGTGGGTAAGACCTCACTAGGAAAGTCAATAGCTGAAGCATTAGACCGTGAATATGTGCGCATGTCACTAGGCGGCTTGCGAGACGAAGCCGAGATTCGCGGACATCGTAAGACCTATATCGGTGCCATGCCCGGCCGCATTGTGCAAAGTGTGAAGAAAGCAGGAACTTCAAACCCTGTGTTTGTATTGGATGAAATAGACAAATTGGCCACAAGTCACCAAGGTGACCCTTCTTCAGCCATGCTAGAAGTTTTGGACCCAGAACAGAATACAGAGTTTTATGACAATTTCCTGGAGTTGGGGTATGATCTCTCTAAAACACTGTTCATCGCTACGGCCAATAGTCTTTCTACCATACAACCTGCTTTAAGGGACCGTATGGAGATGATCAATGTAACGGGTTATACGATAGAAGAAAAGGTAGAGATCGCCAAGCAGCACTTGCTTCCAAAGCAATTGAAAGAACACGGGCTCTCTGCCAAAGACCTTAAGATCGGTAAAAAGCAATTAGAGAAGATCGTAGAAGGCTACACGCGCGAATCGGGTGTAAGAGGTCTCGAGAAACAGATCGCCAAGATGGTTCGTTATGCGGCCAGATCCATTGCGATGGAAGAGGACTATGCGATCAAGGTGACAAATGAGGATATCGAAAAAGTATTGGGCCCATCACGCTTCGATAGGGATAAGTACGAAAGTAATGATGTTGCTGGGGTGGTCACAGGTCTGGCTTGGACGAGTGTGGGAGGCGATATTTTGTTTATTGAATCCATCATCTCTAAAGGAAAGGGAAACCTAACGATCACTGGTAACCTTGGAAAAGTGATGAAGGAGTCGGCCACCATTGCCATGGAATACATCAAGGCCAATGCAGGGATGTTAGGCATAGACCCTGAAGTTTTCGATAAATACAATGTGCATATCCACGTGCCAGAAGGCGCTACACCCAAAGATGGGCCAAGCGCTGGTATCACGATGCTAACATCGCTGGTATCGCTGCTCACTCAGAGAAAGGTGAAGAAAAGCATTGCCATGACCGGTGAGATCACACTTCGCGGAAAAGTGCTTCCGGTGGGTGGTATCAAAGAGAAGATACTGGCAGCAAAGCGCGCCAAGGTCAAAGAGATCGTTCTTTCAGAGGACAATCGCAAAGATATCTTAAAAATAAAGGAAGAATACCTAAAGGGACTTACGTTTCACTATGTGACAGAAATGAGCGAAGTGATCAACATTGCCATTACGGATCACAAGGTGAAGAATGCCAAAAAATTGTAACTTAGCTTTTATGCTAAGATATTCGCAGATAGCGTATTACCTGCTTTTTGCCGTTCTTTTTACCAGCTGTGCCACACAATCTGGTGTCGGTCTATTAGGTACTTACGTCGAAGTGAACGACAAAAGACTGGTAACTTTAGAAAGGGAAGAATATTCCTTTTTAGAAGATGGTCGCTTTCGCTACATATATAGAAGCGATGACGTATCTTCCTCAAAGATCGGGTTTGGTGATTTCAATATAGAAGAAGAGAAGCTCATGCTTCAATTCAAACAGACCGACGACCTAGAGCAATCTACTGTACTCGAAAGACCGGTTGCAGGCACTGCTGACGACAGGTATGAATATCATTTTGCCGTTAAGGACGTAACTGACAAACCTATCTTTGGAGCAAATGTCGTGCTGCTTGGGTTGGACGTGCCCTTTATTGGTGTGGTTACCGACCACCATGGCAAAGCCATGCTCCAAGCCCCTAAATACCATAAGATACATGGCTTTAGAGTGTCCATGATAGGGTATGAGCAGATCAGCCATCAGATCATTAAAGGCAATGTTGCCTATGAAGTGGTGCTGGTTGAGAAGTTCGGACAGAAGATCTTGGTCTCCAAGATAGAAAAGCCTTTTCGCAAGAGGGGCAAGAAACTTCAAATAGGCAGAAAGTTATTTGCCCCATTAGCGGATAATTGATTTGCCGGTCTTTTTTGCAGATGATATTTATTTCTTCAAAATAATTACAAGCATCCTTCGTTTAGATAGAGATACTGTGTAAAGTATTTCGTTATTTTGCGCCCATGCCCAAAAAGACGCTTCTCCACATCTTGCTGTTTACCACTACTTGTTGCTTTGCACAAATAGGAGGCAGGTATACATACCAGTTTTTGAATTTGGTATCTTCACCTCGTCAAGCCGCGCTTGGTGGGAAGGTAATTACCAATTACGATTATGACGTCTCCCAGCCGTTGTTTAACCCCGCTACCATAAACAATGAGATGGACAATCAGCTGGCCTTGAACTATGTGAGCTATCTGGGTGGTATCAGCTATGGCTCTGCAGCTTATGCATACGAATGGGACCGCCGCATAGGTACCTTCCATGCTGGGGTCACTTATATCGATTATGGTACTTTTGAGGGGCGTGATGCCAATGGCCAGCTTACCGAAGACTTCACAGGTAATGAGGTCGCACTGTCCTTTGGCTACGCCAAGAACATACCTCAGACCGACTTTTATGTGGGGACCAACGTAAAGCTGATATCCTCTAAGTTAGAGCAGTATAACTCTTTGGGTGGTGCTGTCGATGTAGCGGGCTTTTATAGAAACGAGCGTCTAGGGATGAATGTTGGGTTGGTTGTACGGAATATTGGCACACAGTTCTCTACTTACGCAGGCTTGCGGGAAGATCTGCCACTGTCGGTTGACCTCGGGATTTCGCAAGAAGTGCCTAACGTTCCTGTAAGATGGCACGTTACTTTGGAAAACCTTCATGATTGGAACATTGCGTTCTCAAACCCCAACAGAAACGAATTCACATTAGATGGCGGTGTTACAGAAGAAGATGTGGGCTTCTTTCAAGAGGTGCTCAGGCATACAGTGATCGGGGCAGAGTTGTTTCCCACCAAGCCCTTTAACATCAGGCTCGGCTATAACTTTAGGCGAGCAGAAGAGCTTCGCATTGTAGACCAGCGTACCTTTTCAGGAATATCAGCAGGCTTTGGTCTTAAAATGAATAGAATACGCTTTAACTTTGCGCATGTTAGGTATAGTTTAGCAGGCAATACCAGTGTGTTTGGCCTTATGATAGATTTTAGTAATAGAAGAGGATACTGATGAAAAGAATTACCATAGCCATTGATGGTCTGTCGTCCACCGGAAAGAGTACCATTGCCAAGCAGTTGGCCAAAGAACTTGGCTATGCGTATGTAGATACTGGGGCCATGTACCGTGCCGTGACCTTGTTTGCCTTACGTTCTGGCTTTTTTGATGATAAGAAACTGAAAAAGTCACTTTTGCTGAAGACCTTGCCCAATATTCGGCTCAAGTTTGTGCCCAACGAAGAGCTTGGCTATGCAGAAATATATCTCGATGGTGAGAATGCCGAGAAGCAGATCCGTACCATGGAAGTATCCAGCCTGGTAAGTACGGTAGCTACAGTGAGCGAGGTTCGTCAGTTCTTGGTAAGTCAGCAAAAACAAATGGGAAAGGACAAAGGAGTGGTCATGGACGGCCGCGACATAGGTACTGTAGTTTTCCCAGATGCAGAGCTCAAATTGTTTCTGACGGCCTCAGATGCTAAACGAGCCACGCGCCGTTACCGAGAATTGCTGGAAAAAGGAGATGAGGTTACGTATGATGAGGTGCTAAAAAATGTACAGCATCGCGATTTTATAGACTCTACCAGAGAAGATTCCCCACTGACCCAGGCAGATGACGCCATTAGGATCGACAACAGCGATATGGGTCTCCAAGAGCAGTTCGAACGTATATTGGGGCTTGCCAAGCGTGTCATAGATAGGTCTTCAAAATAAAAAAGGCCGCAATGAAAGCGGCCCTTTTTCATAAGTTATTTTAAACCTTATAGATTAGGGATCACCAACTCTTGATCTGGGTAGATAAGGTCCGGATTCTTGAGGATGTTAGAATTTGCTTCGAAGATCTCTTTGTACTTCATGGCATCTCCGTAGTAATGCTTGGCAATCTTCCCCAAAGTTTCACCTTTGGCAACGGTATGTCTGTGATACACAGATTCATCAGCGACTTTGATGTCGGCTTTAAGGTCGGTAGGTATTTGGCCTCCGATCTCCTTGATCTTGTCCCACATTGCATTTTTTTCGTACTGAGTAGCAGCGGTTCCGCCAATTTTCAATACGCCACCTTCTTCCTTGACGTAGCCGTCTTGGATGCCGAATTCTTCACCTAGATCTAATACAGGTTGATACTTTGCTTTTACACTCATGGAATAAATGAATTAAAATTTGTTTCGATTTTAAAGATACTATAATTATGTTAAAACCTACAAATTAAGTTATCGTTAAGGCAGAATCCGATGAAAGGTAGATTTTGTCGTCCAAAAGCTTCGTTTTCGTATGATCTTTAGGGATCGTCAGTTTGTTTTACCATATAATAAATTGTACTTTTGCAGCCCTTTTTAGCGAATAGAGAACGAAAAGGGATTGAAAAAACAAGACAATAATCACTTCTGTAGGGTTTGCGCATAGGTTCTCTGAGCACTAACAGGATACAAAGAAATATCAGCAATGGCTGAAGAGACAACAAACAAAGAAGTTCAGGAAGCAGCAACTGAAGTAGTAGAAAAAGTGAATCCTGAGCAGTTCTTAGAAGATTTCGACTGGACAAAGTACGAGGAAGGTATCGAGCAGGTCGATGACAAAAAGCTACAAGAGTTCGAGAAATTAGTATCAGAGAACTTTGTAGACACTTCTGATGAAGATGTAGTAGAAGGTACGGTTATTCATTTAACAGACCGTGAGGCTATCATCGATATCAACGCAAAGTCCGAAGGTGTGATCTCGTTGAACGAGTTCCGTTACAACCCAGACTTGAAGGTTGGTGATAAGGTAGAAGTACTTATTGACACGCGCGAAGACAAAACGGGTCAGTTGGTACTCTCTCACCGTAAGGCCCGTGTGATCAAGGCATGGGACCGCGTAAACGAAGCGCATGATAAAGGAGAGATCGTCAATGGTTTTGTAAAGTGCAGGACCAAAGGTGGCATGATCGTAGATGTCTTTGGCATCGAAGCGTTCTTGCCAGGTTCTCAGATCGATGTGAAGCCTATTCGCGATTACGATCAATACGTAGGCAAGACCATGGAATTCAAGGTAGTGAAGATCAACCACGAGTTCAAGAACGTGGTAGTATCGCATAAAGCGCTTATCGAGGCCGACCTTGAAGAGCAGAAGAAAGAGATCATCAGCCAACTGGAAAAAGGACAAGTACTAGAAGGCGTTGTGAAGAACATCACTTCGTACGGTGTGTTCATCGACCTTGGCGGCGTAGATGGCCTTATCCATATCACAGACCTTTCTTGGAGCCGTATCAACCACCCGAACGAGGTTGTTGACCTAGACCAGAAACTCAATGTGGTGATCCTTGACTTTGATGATAACAAGTCGCGTATCCAACTAGGCCTTAAGCAACTTCAAGCACATCCTTGGGATGCCTTGGGTGAAGAAGTAAAAGTAGGCGACAAAGTGAAAGGTAAAGTGGTCGTTATTGCTGACTACGGTGCTTTTGTAGAAGTTGCTGAAGGTGTAGAAGGATTGATCCACGTATCTGAAATGTCTTGGTCTACACACTTGCGCTCTGCACAAGACTTCGTAAAAGTAGGGGATGAGGTAGATGCCGAGATCTTGACACTAGACCGCGAAGCACGCAAAATGTCGTTGGGTATCAAGCAACTGTCGCAAGACCCATGGACAGACATCACAGCAAAATATCCTGTAGGCTCTAAGCACAAAGGGATCGTTCGTAACTACACCAACTTTGGTGTGTTCGTCGAGCTAGAAGAAGGTATCGACGGATTGATCTACATCTCTGACCTTTCTTGGACCAAGAAGGTGAAGCACCCATCCGAGTTCGTGAATATTGGCGACAAGCTAGAGGTTGTAGTACTTGAGTTGGATGTAGAAGGTAGAAAGCTAAGCCTAGGCCACAAGCAAACTACTGAGAATCCTTGGGACAAGTATGCTACCGAGTTCGGTGAAGGTACCGTACACAAAGCAGCGGTTACCGAGATCGTAGACAAAGGTGCTACCGTGGTATTGAACGACGACATCACAGCCTTCATCCCTTCACGTCACCTAGAGAAGGAAGACGGTAACAAGTTGAAGAAAGGCGAAGAAGCCGAATTCAAAGTGATCGAGTTCAACAAGGACTTCAAGCGTGTGGTGGCTTCGCATACAGCGATCTTCCGCGAGGAGGAGGCCAGAAATGTGAAGGCACAAGCCAGACGCCAATCGAAAGCAGCTGAAGAGGCCAAACCAACCCTTGGTGACGCCAACGAGAAGCTAGCTGCCTTGAAGAAGCAAATGGAAGAAGGCGCTAAGTAATTAGTAAAACTTTATTAGATATTGAAAACCCCGCCCCGAGTACTCGGGACGGGGTTTTTGTTGGGTATAGGCCCTTTTGTTAACTCCATTTTTTTATTGATTCATCTTTTAAATCTTTGAATAAAGGACAGGTAGTCGAAATTTCTTTCCGTATCAAATGGTAAGCCATAAGACTTATAAGAAGTTATGCACAGGTATTATCGCAATGCCAATCGCTCTAGCCGCTCGTAATGCGGCAGGCACTCCTCTAAAAGCGGTTGTAGACGTTGAGGGAAAGGTGTGGTCTTTGGTCGATAGGGCGCAAAACCTGTAGAAGCATGTACATTTTTATACCAATAGGGTGCCCAGATGCCGTCTTCGGCTCTGGCACCGGCTTGCCATTGGAGCATGCTTTCTTGAAAAGCGATGCCCACATGTTCACAGAGTTGCTGTAGGACACCCCTTGGGTTCTTTAGAAAATGGGTGGCGTCCAATACCGTAAACGGGATATCATGCGCTTTCAGGTGATCGATAAGCTCGGTTTGCATGGCGTAGCCTACATCGGCTAGGGTAGGTTGCTCGATCACAGCATCAAAAGAAGGCAGCATTTCTTTGGGATCGCGTGTGAGGATGATATTATGAGCTTCCGCCAGGAAGCTTCTGTCAAGATCTAGCAAGTGGTGCGTCATGTTCTTAAAGAACACCACAGCAGTATCGTGCCTGCCCATCATCATATTCACGACTTCTTGACCATCTTGTCTCATCGTTGCCAAGATCTCTTTGGCAACAGGATGGTATTCGTGTGCATCCGTATGAGCTAAGTAAAAAGCATACAGCGGTTCGTCAAACACTTTGGTGTCGTTGCGTTGTGCAAAGGAGTACATCAGTGCGGTAGAGATGTTTCGTGGTCCCGACCACAAGCAAAGGCGTTTGGTGTGGTTCATTATTTTTTACAGATTAGAGGTTGTCAACTTCACCCGTTGTGTATTTAGGGTTAAATTTCAATATCTTAAAAATCAATAATATGCAATTTGTTCATTTTGTCTTGAAACAGAACCCTTCGATCTCTTTTTTTGCTTCGAGAAAACGCACGTTCGCTTGGGTTACTGTTATTTCTTAAAAATCGTCAGTAATCACGCCCCTGAGAAGCTAAATGCACAGGTCAATTTTATATTTTTTAACTGACCACTGACCACTGACCACTGACCACTGACCACTGACCACTGACCACTGACCACTGACCACTGACCACTGACCACTGACCACTGACCACT
>JANQRC010000048.1 GCA_028284745.1 Flavobacteriaceae bacterium | reverse complement strand
AGATCAAAACGTCATGGCAGTCTCTATGTATCCAAAAGAAGGAAACCCGCTTTGGGAAGAATATTCTACCAAAGCTGTGGTGCAGACATTGAAGAGCTATTCGAAATATACATTTGACTATCCATACCACAAGGCGATCTCGGTTCATGCCAAGAATCAAGGAATGGAATATCCGATGATCTGCTGGAATTATGGTCGCCCTGATGAGCAAGGCAACTATTCGGACCGTACAAAATATGGAATGATCTCAGTGATCATCCATGAGGTAGGGCACAACTTCTTCCCGATGATCGTCAATAGTGACGAACGTCAGTGGGGCTGGATGGACGAAGGTCTGGACACTTTCATGCAATATATCACCGAGCAAGAATTCGGAGAGAAATATCCAGAAGCGATTGCTCCAAATACCAAGTACCCTTCACGTCGTGGCGATCCTGCCAAGATCGTGCCTTATATGTCTGGGGACCAAGAGACCTTGGCACCGATCATGTCAAATCCAGAAAATGTATTTAGCCTTGGGCCTAATGCCTATGGGAAACCAGCAACAGCACTGAACATCCTTCG
Organism: Flavobacteriaceae bacterium; assembly: GCA_028284745.1. Lineage (GTDB taxonomy): Bacteria > Bacteroidota > Bacteroidia > Flavobacteriales > Flavobacteriaceae > JANQRC01. The sequence goes on along the minus strand of JANQRC010000048.1, from coordinate 136,764 downwards.
AGAGACCGTCATGGGTCGCGAATTGTTCGACCATGCATTCAAGACCTATGCCCAGCGTTGGAAATTCAAACATCCAACGCCTGAAGATTTTTTCCGCACTATGGAAGACGCTTCAGCAGTAGATCTAGACTGGTTTTGGAGAGGATGGTTCTACTCGACCGATTATGTAGATATGGGTGTCAAAGGTGTCAAAAAATACTTTGTGACCAACACACCTACCAAAGAGGTTCGTGATATCATGGCACAACGCGGTATGACACAAGCAGATCTTCCGCCACTAGTCTTTATGGCTGAAGAAGGAAGCGAAGACTACGATGAAGCGCTGAAGGGAAAAAGTGTACTAGAATCTTCTACTGCACTCAATGAGTATATCATGGACAATCTTACTCCTGAAGAACGTGCCAACATGAAATCGCCCAAGTATTTCTATGAGATCACGTTCGACAAGCCAGGAGGCATTCCAATGCCGTTGATCGTAGAGTATACGTATGCAGACGGAAGTAAAGAGACAGTAAACTATCCCGTACAAGTTTGGCGTAAGAATGACAGAGAATGTAAAAAGGTGGTGGCTTCTGAAAAAGAAATCACAGGCATTGTAGTCGATCCCGATCTAGAGACGGCAGATATCGACATGTCTAACAACTCTTGGCCTAGAGAGGAAAAACAAGGAGAGTTTGACAAATTCAAAAGTCAAATAAAAGGTTAGCACTCATCACTGAAAGCTCCCTCTCCTCAAGGAGAGGGTTGGGGTGAGGTGTTCTTATGACAAAAGGCCAGCACAAATAGCTGGCCTTTTAGTTTTCTTTGTTACGTATATTTGCATCATGCAACTACCTTTGTTCATAAGTGGCGCAGAAATAGCATTTATCGTTTTTATCGTACTGATGGTGTTCGGTGCCGACAAGGTGCCTGAGATCGCCCGAGGTCTTGGTAAAGGCATGCGTCAGTTGAAAGATGCTACCAACGAGATCAAAGCTGAGGTCATGCGTAGTGCCGAGGATCAAGGAATTGATACAGACATTGTCAACGATGTGAAGAAAGAGATTGAAGATGTGAAGAAGGGTATAGAAGAATTTGGTTCTGTAAAACGCGACCGTTGATGTGGGAAGAACTGTTGCAACTGGACCAGCAATGGATCGTATTCTTAAACAATCTGGGTTCAGAGACATTCGACCCTTTTTGGGCACAGATCACCAAGACGCTCACCTGGAGTCCATTGTTCTTATTCGTACTTTACCAGTTGTATCGCGGCACGTCACAAAAGACCTTTCTTAAGATCTTGCTAGAACTCACCGCATTGATCCTCGTTGTACAGCTTACCGTTTTTTTGACGAAGACCAATACGATGCGATTGCGGCCCAATAACGACCCCATGTTGCAATCCTTGCTGCGAAAGGTGATCAACCCAAATAGCTATAGTTTCTTTTCGGGCCATGCCGCTACCTCTTTTGCCGCCGCTACCTTTTTGTATTCGATAGGAAGGAGGTATTACAGGTATATCGCTGTCATTTTTCTTTGGGCCATTTTTTACACGTATAGTCGCCTGTATCTAGGAGTACACTATGTATCAGACATATTCGTAGGCATGGCCTTCGGAATTTTGCTAGGCTACCTATGCTGCAAATTGCATTTATGGCGACTACAACGATCAGACCACTCGGCTGATGGTCAGACCATCGCGGATCGGCAGTAGTACGGTTTCTACACGCACATCATTCTTCAAGAGGGAATTGTAGTTCAATAAGGCAATGGTAGATTCGTCATCAGGATGGACATTCTCGACCACCTTGCCACTCCACAGAACATTGTCGGAAAGGATGATGCCGCCCTTGTTCATTTTGTCGATCACCAAGTTGAGGTACGTTGGGTAATTGGGTTTGTCAGCATCAATGAACACAAGGTCAAAGGTCATATCTAGTTGGGGAATGATCTCGGTCGCATCACCTACGTGCTGAACGATCTGCGTGCCCCACGACGAGCGATCAAAGTACTTTCGTTGAAGATCATGAAGTTCTTCATTGATGTCGATAGTGTGAAGTACACCTTCTTTGCGCATGCCTTCGGCCAGGCAAAGGGCCGAATAACCAGTGTACGTGCCAATTTCTAGAATGTTATTTGGTGAAGCCAGTTTCGAGATCATACTGAGCACACGACCTTGGTAAGGCCCACTTAACATTCTGGGCATAAGGATCTTTTGGTAGGTCTCTCGTGTCAACTCTTGAAGCAATGGAGGTTCATCTTCGGTATGCGCCACTACGTAGTCGTCCAGTTCTTCTGGGAGGAAATGCATTGTGTTTCGTTTTGTTATGCAAAGATAAGCGCTTCTCAAGATGTTATCTGTCATTTCGAGCACTACTGAAATGAAAATATAATTTCATCGAAAGTATACTGCGAAGCAGTCGAGGAATCTATTTAGTTGAATTGACCATGGGATTCCTTGGTCACTATGCTTCTTCGAAATGACAATTGAAAAACCTTTTTGAAAAAGCCCAATGTACTGTGATAGCAGTTTCGGGTGAGGTGTAATAATCGTATTTTTACCAAAAAGCCAACCGAATGCAGTTACAGAACACCTTGGCCTTCGCCCAAACCTTAGATGCCCAGGATCCGCTTCGCGCCTATCGCGACCAGTTCCACTTTCCAAAGGTGGGTGGTCGGGAAGTGGTCTATTTCGCCGGAAATTCCCTGGGGCTTCAACCTAAAGTAACGCAAAGCTATGTAGATGAGGTGATGACTGATTGGAGAGAATTGGCAGTGGAAGGTCATTTCTATGCGGATAAACCTTGGTGGGACTATCACGAGCGTCTGGCCAAACCGCTAGCAAAAGTGGTGGGGGCAAAGCCCGAAGAAGTTACCGTAATGAACACGCTTACAGTAAATCTTCATCTGTTAATGGTATCATTTTACAGACCCAAAGGAAAACGCTTCAAGATCCTATGCGAAGAAAAGGCCTTTCCGAGTGATCAGTACATGCTGCAGAGCCAAGTACGTTTTCATGGCTATGACCCTTCCGAAGCCATTGTTGAGGTAAAGAAACATCAAGGTGAGCACTTTTGGCGTAGCGAAGACATACTGGCCAAGATCGAAGAACTAGGTGACGAATTGGCCTTGGTGCTGATCGGCGGAGTGAACTATTACAACGGTCAGGTCTTTGACATGAAGACCATTACTGAAGTGGGCCAAAAAGTAGGCGCTAAGGTAGGATGGGACCTAGCGCATGCCGCTGGGAATATCAAACTGGCATTGCATGATTGGGGTGTAGATTTTGCTACATGGTGCAGTTACAAGTACATGAACAGCGGCCCAGGCAATGCCTCGGGTGTCTTCATTCATGAGCGACATCTAGGACAAAGGGATATCCCAAGATTTGAAGGTTGGTGGGGTGCCAAGAAAGAGACACGTTTCCTGATGAGACCCCAATTCGAGCCAATGGACAATGCCGAGGCTTGGCAGTTAAGCAATGCACCTGTGATCGCCGTAGCTCCTTATTTGGCATCACTTCAATTGTTTGAGGAGGTAGGCATGGATGCGCTAGTTGAGAAACGAAACAAGATCGTCGACTACCTAGAATTCATCTTGAAGGAAATAGACAAAGAGGTAGATCCCACATTCGAGATCATTACTCCAGAAGATCGCGGCACTCAGTTGTCGGTCTTTTTACATGGGGAAGGTCGTTCGTTGTTTGACTATCTCATGAGGCAAGGGGTCATTGTCGATTGGCGAGAGCCCAACGTGATCCGATTGGCGCCGGCGCCTTTTTATTGCTCATTTGAGGACATGTATCGCTTTGGGCAGGTCTTAAAAGAAGGTATCTTGGCAAAGGTATGAGCTAAGCCGTTCTTTGTAAGAACTCCGTAAGAGTCATCAATTGATGCTTTAATAGGAAGCATCGTTAAAGCCGCAGCGATACATTACCTGTGCTACCGACAGATTCTGGCCATTGAATAGTTCTACCGCCTTTCGGATGCGATAGTCGTTCAAAAATTGAATGAGCGATTGTTGGGTTACTTTTTTGAAGGATCTGCACAACGAATTCGTCGTCAACCCTACCTGATCGGCAATGCCGAGACTTTAGACGCTGTTAGGGCACTTGCAGAGCTATATCCTCATCGTATGGTCCGACAGTACGGTTCTGGGGTGCTATAGTGCTAAGATTTTGTATTTTAACCTTTTTATCTGATGAACTCGTTACTACTGATCCTATCTAAATGGCGCTATTTTGCCCCAGCATGGGTGTTTGCGTCCCTGAATATCATGGCAGGCACATGGGTATTGTACATTCCACATGTGAAGAAAAAATTAGCTATTGACGATGGGCAATTGGGCATTGCACTTTTTTGCTTGTCGTTGGGCGCTTTGGTGATGATTCCAATGGCATCAACGATAACAAAGGCCGCGGGTTTGGGCAAGACGACGATCATGGCAATTACTGTCTATGCATTGGCCTTTTTGTTGCCACTCATAGCGCCATCGTACATCACGCTTTGTATGGCACTTTTTGTAACAGGCTTGATGTTAAGCCTCACTGACATTGCAATGAATGCCTTGGTCTCTGAGATAGAGAAGGAGGATGAGGTGCATTTTATGTCGGCTTCACATGGTTTCTTTAGCCTTGGCGGTGTTTTAGGAGCCGGCATAGGTAGTTTGGTCATTTCAAAGTTTGAGGTTCCTGTAGTCCATATGGTCTTTGCTGCCATTGGCGTGATCATCACCAATGTGCTGATCGCCAAGGTATATATTTCCATCAGGGGAGGTGAACGCGAAGAAGAAGGCGAAAAGAAAGGATTTCACCTACGGCTGCTAAAACCCCTGCTCGGCCTTACCATCATTGCCTTTTTGATCATGGGAAGCGAAGGCGCCATCGAGCATTGGAGTAAATTGTATTTGCAGGATATTGTCAAGGTAACTTCAGAAGAAATGGCAGGCATTGGTTTCGTGGCTTTTTCTGCCACCATGACCTTAGGTCGATTTTTTGGTGATGCAGTGAGTAGGCGTTTCGGTTCTCTCACTATCGTCATTGGTGGATGTTTGGTGGGCCTGTTAGGCTTTTTATCTATTCTGAATGCACAGCTCGTTAGTTCGGTTGTGGGGTTTGGGTTGGTGGGCTTGGGGTTCTCGGTGATCATCCCCGAGCTGTTTCGTCTGGCTGGCAATGCAAAGGGAGTTTCCTCTGCAGAGGGCATCTCTTTTGTGGCGGGGTTCGGCTATGTAGGCTTCCTGGCCAGCCCAGCAATTCTTGGTTTTCTGGCCGATTACGGGACACTTCGACTGAGTTTCACGTCCTTATTGGTCGCAACTATCATCGCCATGCTGATTTCATCATTCCTTAAAAGGAAAGCTGATGGAGGTCGCAAAGAATTTGGAGAGAAGGCGATATGAGACGCAGATTGACGGTCATTGGGCATTCATCGAATACCTCAAGGCGAAGAATGGCATCTATCTTACGCACACAGAAGCTCCACCAGTTTTGGAAGGACGGGGGCGTCGGGACTTTCTTGGTTGAAGAAGCCTTGAAAGATATTGAAGCGCAAGAACAGAAATTGGCTCCGCTTTGCCCGTTTGTGGCTGCATATTTGAAGCAGTACCCAGAATGGAAACACTTATTGGCAAATGGTTACAATGTGTGATCAGTTTTTCGACTGTATGGCGATCCTGTCAAAATACAAAGCCCAGTCTCCTTTGTCGCGTCTGTGTGTCTTTGCGATCTTCATTCCATCGACTTCGATATAATCCTCCCAAGTTGTGACAAGGCCTGCTTCTTCGGCATTTCCTTTTCTGAATGCCCATTCTTTGATCATCAGATCATTATTGAAATAGAGGTCGTAGGCATCTCCTGGGGTATAACCGCCTTCATTTTTGTACACGATGGTAAGCTTTTGCATGGCTTCTCCAGAGATTGGAGCTTTACTCCTTATTTCACGTGTATGTGAAAAGCTTTCCCTATCCCACATCAAATTATAAGGTGCTAGCAACCAATATTTGTCATTGATGAATCCTTGGTCGGCTTTTAGATAAGCGCTGTCTAAAGGAATAGTTCTGTTGTAGGACAGTGTGTCATTTCCTGAAACAAGGGTGATGTCGTTCTCCTGGGGCTTCCATGTCCAACTGCGCTCAAAATGGTTTCCGTCCCTATCTACATTGAAAGTATATTGGATCTGTGAGACCTTCTTCCACTGTTCGAAACCATGGGCAAATGCAATGCTATCTAAAATATTCATTTCTTGATGTGCTCCTGTATTTTGGGAGTCGACGTCTTTATGGCTTTCAGGCTTGCAACTAAGGAACGAGAGGATGATAATGAAAGTGGCGCATCTTTTCATGTGCTAGTTTTTCACAAAGTTAAAGAAAGTGCCTGCATATAAAAAACCCCGTCGTTAGCATAACGACGGGGGTGTAGATGAGATCAATATCCACTTACTTCACGATCAACGTATTGTCGGTCGATGTTGGGTTCAATGGACAAAAGTAGACATATTCTCCCTTTGCCAAGGTTGTTGGGTTAGAGGTCTGTACAGCACCAGTGGCGACAGCTTTGGTCACATAAGCTGTTTGAATGTGATTGTCGGGATTGCTTACATCCTTTCCTTTCTCTACGAGTACAAAGCCAACATCATGCCCTACACCGTTGTTAGAGACCTCAAAGACATAAGTGCCTTCGTCTACCACGATCTGTTTCTGGGTAAATTCACCTTTGGTCTGTTCAAGGGCGATGGTTTTGTTCTGTGCTATTCCCATAAAAGAGAAGCCCAAAACGAATGCTGCGAATACTAAGATCTTTTTCATGATTTTAAAATTTGATGGTTGTGATATAATTATACTTCAGTAAGAGTCTCAAGTGGTTGCGCCACTGGGAAATCTACAGGAACTTGTGTGGTCTGGTGTATATAGTTAGAGATGGTCTTGTCGCCCACCAGAACGATCGTGTCGATCAAGTTTTCTTTGGTATATCCTACATTAAAGAAGTTTTCTAGAACGGTCTCATCAGTACGACCTCTGTTCTCGGTGATATTTTTGGCCAAGCGGGCCAGCGCGTCTAGTTTTGGATCAAAAGAAGCATTGCCAGCTCTCAATTCAAGGATCTGCTCGTCAGTGAATCCATTCATCTTGCCTATGGCAGTGTGGGCCGAAAGACAGTAAATACAATCGTTCACTTCACTTACAGCTAGGTTTACTACTTCTTTCTCTTTGGCTGTCAAAGATGTTTCAGAACCGGAAAGGGTAAGATAGTTGCTCAGTGCATTGTCTGAGTAGGCATAGGTGGCATAAAGGTTTGGTACAAATCCTAATTTACCTTCTAGGGTGTCAAAGATCGCTTGATTGTTAGTGCTTACTTCTTCTCGGGTCGGTACATTGAATGTGCTCATGATTTTAATTTTTACTTGTTGTTGATTTTACTTGTTTTTGTCTGGTACAAAGGTCATCTAGAAGTACAGGTCAGACCATGCATGTTATTCCCTAAAACTTGTCGATTTTACTCATTGACGGTTAGGAAAGGTTTTTCTGCATCACAATAATAATCGTGATGCTCTTTTTGCTCACAATGTGTTTTTGTGTTGAAGACCCTAGTGAGTTTCTTGGTAGGTCTTCTAAAAATGTCTATCAAGTTGAATACTGATCTCATGATCCGTGTTTTTAAAAGTTCAGTACAAATTTCTTGTAAATGCATGAACTGGAGAATGTATGTTCTTCCTATATGAGTGTCAATTATTCCCATAAAAAAACCTCTTCTTGAGAGGTCTTTTTTGCTGCCGGTCAATTGGTCTATTTAACTCAAACTAAATCTTTTTCCTAAGACAGGTATTGCGGCCCTATTGAGCCACAAGATAATAGCACTTAAGATGAAAGTGACTACGGCTGTTGTAAATAGTGCACCGCTATCCCCGTTGACTTCAACGCCAAGCTGTGTGAGATGCATCATGATAGCGCCGCCAATAACTCCCAATGTGATAGTGGCTCCTAACCATGCAGCACGAGGGACCAAGAGTAGAATTCCGGCGACCAATTCGATAACACCTATGCCAATTCTTCCCATCGGTTCTAATCCTACAGCTTCAAAGATGTAAATACTGTCTGGATGACCCGTAAACTTGAATCGTAATGTTTGGATGAGGATTACCGCCACGATGATTCTTAATGCCAGTGGAATGTGCTTTTTCATGATGCTGGTTTTTTTATGGTCTTAGTGGTCGTGTCGAAATATTTTCGCTTACACGAGCATGGCCGCCTTTTTATTGTCGATTACACCTTTTTTAAATGATGACGGTGAAACGCCTGTCTGTTTTTTGAACAACCTGCTCAGGTGTGACGCATCGTCAAATCCCAGCTCATAGGCAATTTCTTTTGCCGACTTGTCCGAGTACTGTAGCAATCGCTTTGCTTCTAGGGTGATCCGCTCATGAATGACCTGTAATGGGCTTTTTCCGAAATCAGCAAAGGAATTAGACAATGTTTTTGCCGATTTAAATAACTTTTCAGCATAAAAGGCCACCGAATGCTCTTCTCTGAAATGTTCTTCTACAAGTAGATTGAAACTCCTGTACAAGTCGTTCTTCCTTGCTGTGTTCTGGTCTAGCTCGTGCGAAGTTTTAAAGATGCGGGTGATCTTGATGATGAAACGGGCCATCATCATGCGAAGCATTTCTGCCTGGATGGTATCCTCAGTTTCCAGTTCTTCAATAAAGACCTGGTGCATCAATTCAAACTTCTTTTGTTCTTCAGCATCGACAGAGATAATGGGAATGTGCTCATTGCCAAAGAATAGCAGTCCTACGCAGCTAACCTCTTTGTCGTGGTCTTTGATACAGTAGAATTCACGGTTAAACTGATACACCCTTCCCGCTTCACCAGAAATGAGCGCTACTCTTTGGATGGGCGTCAATGCCATGATCTGGTTGGGCGCCAATGTAACGGGCACTCCGTCTGCCTTGAGTACAATAGGAGATCGTGTGGCCCATACAAATGTATAAAGGCCAATTTTCTTATTAGGGACGAATTCTTTCAGTAGTTGTAGATCGCCCAAGGTCATCTGGGCACCCGTACTAAATTCAGTAAAGATCTTTGTCATAGCACTTTTGTCTTCATTCCTTGTGAAAAATTACAAAAAAGAGAAACCCTTTGCATCGCAAAGGGTGAGTGGATATATGTGGCTGATAAGCTAGAGTATACCATGTGCGTTTAAAAGGACTTGTTCGAGTCACGTTGCGATATTTCTGTTTTCAGCAAAGTCCGTTTTATTCGTTAAATTAGCGCAAAGGCTAGCTTCCCGCAGATGCGGGAATATTTTTATAGCAACATCTCTATGCAGACTCCCAGAAGAATTGCCGTTGTTGGAAGCGGATTGGTAGGGTCCCTGTTGGCCATCACTTTGCGAAAAGAAGGACATCATGTGGATGTCTACGACCGTCGTCCTGATATAAGGAAGACTCAGTTTAGTGGCCGCTCTATCAACTTGGCCATGTCTATGCGTGGTTGGAAAGCCCTTCGGAGTGTTGGTGTTGAGGACGAGATTCGTCAGATCGCCATGCCGATGGATAAACGTGCCATGCATGTAAATGACAAGCCCGTATATTTTCAGTACTATGGAAAGGAGGGAGAGGCCATCTCGTCGATCTCGCGAGGAGTGCTTAATCGAAAGATGATTACCTTGGCCGAAAGGGAAGGAGTGCAGTTTTATTTTGAACAGAAAGTATGGGATGTAAAGTTGCCGGAAGCCATCATCTATACTGGCGAGACAGAAAGGGGCGAGTGGAGGGAGCACAGATATGACATGGTCTTTGGAGCCGATGGAGCGTTTTCTAGGATCCGCCACAAGATGCAGCGGCGCAGTCGCTTTAACTATTCACAGCATTTCTTGGACACGGGCTATAAAGAATTGTCAATTCCTGCGGGAGCAGATGGGCAGCATCAACTCAATAAGAATTCACTACATATATGGCCTCGTGGCAATTTTATGCTCATCGCATTGCCTAATTTGGACGGAAGTTTCACGTGTACCCTGTTCATGCCATTCGAAGGTGAAAACTCTTTTGATGAGTTGACCGATGACGAAGCAGTGTTGTGTTTCTTCAAAAAACACTTTCCTGATGCCATACCTCTAATGCCATGCTTGTCAGAGGACTTCAACAAGAATCCGATCAGTGCCTTGGTGACGATGAAATGCTTCCCATGGACCTACTGGGACAAAGTTGCTTTGGTAGGTGATTCGGCACATGCGATCGTTCCGTTCTACGGACAAGGAATGAATGCCGGTTTTGAAGACATATCAGCGTTGGCCAAACTCATGAAACTTCATGGTGACGATTGGGAAACTATTTTTGAAGCATATCAGAAAGAGCGAAAGCCTAATGCAGACGCCATAGCCGAGCTTAGCTACCGGAATTTCGTAGAGATGAGCAGCAAAACGGCCGATCCCGACTTCTTGTTGCGAAAAAAGATAGAGAAACATTTTGCAGAGCAACATCCTGAGCTATGGACGCCATTGTATTCGCGTGTCACATTCTCGCATCAACCGTATGCCGAAGCATTGGCCATCGGTGAAAGACAGGAGAAGATAATGGACGAGGTAATGCGCATAGAGAACATCCATGAGATATGGCAGACCGATGTGATAGAAGAACGAATGCTCGGATTACTTTAAAGAAGGGCAAAAAAAAGCGCACCGATCACAGTGCGCTTTTTTTATTGTAGTTTTTCTACAGGTTATTTTAGGGACTCAAAAAGTTGGTCCATCTTCTCTTTTTCTTCTTGTGCCAATGCAGCATCTACCAAGATCCTGCCGCTGTGCTCGTCGGTCATGATGCGCTTACGGGCAGCAATTTCCATCTGTACTTGTGGAGGTATGGTGAAGAAGGAACCACCAGAAGCGCCGCGTTCAACAGGGACAACGGCCAAGCCATTTTTAACACTGCCGCGAATTCGTTTGTAAGCATTCACCAAACGCTCTTCGATCTTCTTCTCGAATTCTTTTGACTTTTCGATCAACGTAGCTTCTTCTTTTTCGGTCTCTGCCAAGATAGAGTCTAGCTCATTCTTCTTGTGCTTTAGGTGCTCTTCTCGCTCGCCCAGCGTTTCCTTGGATTGTTTGATCACCTCTTTCTTTTGCTCTATCTGGGCCTTGAATTCTTTTATGTGCTTCTCAGCGAGTTGAATTTCTAACTCCTGAAATTCGATTTCCTTAGAGATGGAGTTGTACTCACGATTGTTGCGTACATTCTTCTGCTGGTCGTTATATTTTTTGATGAGCGCTTTCGACTCTTCGATCGAATTCTTTTTGTCTTTAATGCCTTGGTCTAGCTCTTGTAGCTCTCCATTTAAGTTATCTACGCGTGTTTGTAATCCCGCCACCTCGTCTTCAAGATCCTCAACTTCTAGCGGTAATTCACCTCTAACACTTTTGATGTCATCAATTCTTGAATCGATCAGTTGAAGGTCGAATAATGCGCGTAGACGCTCCTCAACACTAACTTCAGTCTTTTTTGCCATGTTTATAGATACTTAACCGGATTGGTATTTACTTCTGATAAAAGAAATGCAAAACTAGGAATTTTTTCGGTAAGATACTCAACCAGCAGATTTTTTGTGAACTGCTCGCTTTCATAATGGCCGATATCAGCGATGAGTAATTTTCCTTCTGCCTTGTAAAAGTCATGGTATTTCATGTCTGCCGTTACAAATGCGTCTGCTCCAGCAGCTATTGCCTGGCCGATGGCAAAACTTCCTGACCCGCCTAACACAGCCACTTTTTTGATGTTCTTCCCAATCCAGGGTGTGTGTCTGACCAACTTGGTGCTCATGCTCTTTTTTACATGATGCAAGAATTCTAGCTCGGTCATGGGAGAGGTTAATTCCCCGATCATGCCCATGCCAATTTTTTGATGTTCATTGTCTAATGAGTAGACCTCGTAGGCAACTTCTTCATAGGGATGGGATTTGAACAGGGCTTTTAGGATATTGCCCTCAAGGCGCTGTTGATAGGTGACGCTGATCTGTGTCTCGGCTTCAAGATGTAGCTTTCCCTTTTCGCCAATGGTTGGGTTGCTTTCCTCATTGCCGCGGTAGCTGCCGACACCTTCTGAATTGAAACTGCAATGGTCATAATTGCCAATGTTTCCGGCTCCGGCTTCAAAGAGTGCGTTCCTTACTTTTTTGGCTTGGTCTTTGGGTACATAGGTGGCGAGCTTTTTAATGACACCTGTTTTGGGTATCAGGATGTTTCGATCTACGAGTTTCAGCTGTTCGCAAATGCGGTCATTCACTCCAAATATTGAATTGTCTAATGCTGTATGTATGGCATAGATGGCTATGTCGTTTTTAATGGCCTTGATCACGGCTCTTTCTACATAGTTCTTGCCATTTAGCTTTTTTAGCCCGCTGAAGATGATGGGATGGAAGCTGATGATCAGGCTGCAGCCCTTTTCAATGGCTTCGTCTACAACGGTTTCCAAGGTATCTAAAGCGATGAGTGCTTTAGAGACAGCCATTTTTGGATTGCCGACCAGAAGTCCTACGTTATCGAAATCTTCGGCATACGGCAAGGGTGCTATTTTTTCTAATTGTGCGGTGATCTCATGTACGGTCATGATCTAATCGGATAAATTCACTTCAAATATACGCGAAGCAAAGCGCTTCAGCAGAAAATAGTGACGGGCAAAGCGCAAAATATCCTAATTTCGCCTTTGTGAAACAGCTAAGAAAGATACTTTTTCCGTTTTCGGTGGTCTACGACCTGGTTACACATATTCGGAACCTATGCTATGATAGGGGAATCTTTGCCTCTACGAGGTTTGATGTCCCAGTGATCTGTGTTGGGAACCTCAATGTAGGCGGAACAGGCAAATCGCCCATGGTAGAATATTTATTGAATCTGCTGGTGGGAAGTGACAAGGTGGCTGTGTTAAGCCGTGGCTACGGAAGGAAGACGAAAGGGTTCAGAATGGTTAAGGCGAATGACTTGGCGATACACGCGGGCGATGAGCCATTACAGATAAAGAAGAAGTTTCCAAATGTGCATGTGGCTGTTTGCGAAGACCGTGTGAAAGGGATCAATGCGTTGAAAGAACTGGTTTCGCCAGAGCTAATTGTCTTGGATGATGCTTTTCAACACAGAAGGGTAGTCCCCAGCTTTTCCATCTTGCTCACAGCTTATGGGGATCTTTATGTGGACGATCTAGTACTGCCAGCAGGAAACCTTAGAGAAAGCAGAAAGGGAGCCAGTAGGGCCAATGTAGTGGTGGTCACGAAAACCCCCGTGAATATTTCTGTTGAAGACAAGGAAAACATCACGCAAAAGCTACACCTGGATGATGGTCAACACCTGTTTTTCTCATCTATTCTTTATGGTGAGTACTTGTTGGGGCAAAAAGAGGAGCGAGGCGTTGACGAACTTGCGGGGCAAAAAGTTCTGTTGGTAACGGGCATCGCCAAGCCTGCGCCGCTAGTATCTTATCTACGTGAAAAAGGATTGCTGGTAGAACATGTAGCATATAAAGACCATCACAGTTTTTCTTTAACGGATGTGGCCTCTATAGGATCACGGGCCAAAGAGCGGATTGTCATTACTACAGAGAAAGACCATGTGCGACTCGCGCCGTTGATGAAGGACGCCGAATTGTATTACCTGCCTATTGTACATCATTTTGAAGAAAGGGCCGAAGTCTTTGCGCAATTGATCGATATGCAAAGAGAAAAGGCTTGATTTCCTCAAGCCTTTTCTCAAACCAACCAAACTGACTAACTCAAATAATTATGAGAAGTTGAAAACGTATCAATAGTCTTCCTTTAGCTTACTGCAATCAGCGTGCCAAACTTTAAATTGGTTTGAGGTTCTTAAGGATATTCTTAGAGATCTTTTCGTAGAAAACCTCTGGCTTAAAGGGTTTTGTGACAATGTCGTCACAGCCCACTTCAAAGAAATCGTCTGTGTTCTCGTCCAGGGAGATCGCGGTAAGGGCAATGATCGGGATAAGGCTATCGAACTTCCTGATTTCTTCGGTAGTGGTCAATCCACTAATGCCAGGCATATGAATGTCCATCAAGATCAAGTCATATTGATTCTCTTTGGCAAGCTCAATGGCTTTGTAGCCATCGCCCGCGATCTCGCAGGTCATTCCTTTTTTGGCCAGCATCTTCTTGGTGATCATTTGGTTGATCTTGTTGTCTTCGACCAATAATACATGCAGCTTGTTCAGTACCTTGTCGAAATCACTTGCGGTAAGACCACTCTGCTTTACTGGTTGAATGCGTTTAGACCTTTTGAAAGTAATGTCGAAAGAGAAGGTAGACCCTTTGCCAACCTTACTCTTCAAGCTGATCTCACTATTTAGCAATGTAAGCAGGCTTTTTACAATGGTAAGGCCTAGCCCGGTACCTCCGTACTTTCTGTTTATCTGAACGGATCCTTGGGCAAAGCTATCAAAAATGGCCTCTTGCATATCTTCTGGTATGCCGATCCCGGTATCTTTTACGCCAAACCTGATAGAATAATTTTTATCGTTCTGGTGTATCACTTTTGCAGTGATCCTTACCTCACCATCTTTTGTGAATTTCAAAGCATTGCCAACTAGATTGATGAATATCTGGGAGAGCTTTAAAGAATCACCAATAAGATAGGTGGGGATATCTTCATCGATGTCCAGAATGATTATGTTGTTATTTTCTTTTGCTGTATTGTTAAGCGAACTTACCACATCGTTCAGGATCTTTTCCAGACTGAAATCATCATTTTTGACTGTCAACCTTTTGGCATCTATCTTGTTGATCTGTAAGATGTCGTTGATGAAAGCTAAAAGGTACTCGCCTGAAAACTTCAAAGAAGTTAAATGTTCTTTTTGATGTTCGCCAGGGTTTTCCTCCAGCAACAAATGAGTAAGCCCAGTTACGGCATAGAGCGGAGTACGCAATTCGTGACTGACCGTAGAAAGGAATTGAGCCTTCGCGTCCATGGCTCTTTCAGCGTTCTCCTTGGCGGTCTGTAGCTCGCTGTTCTTCTTTACCAACAATGCGTTGGTCTTGATCTTTATTTGGTTGTTTCGGTACAAGGATATGGCCAATAGCGAAATGATGATCAACAAGGCTGAACTAAGCAAGGAATAGATCTTGGTATTCTTGTATTCCTGTATGCGTTCCAGTTCATCCTTTTCCATCTCAGCCATTCTCCTTTCGGCATAAGTGGCGTCAAACTTCTGTCTTGCAAGGATCTCGGAAGCTATTTTCCTGTCGGTTAGTGTCGAGTCTTTCAATTGATGATGCTGTTCCAGAAAGGTGAAAGCATCTTGATATTCTGCTCTTCTGATGCTGATGTCGCTCAGTTTTTTGAGCGTAGCTATTTCAATGCCCGAATAGTTATATACCATTGAAAGCCTGTGTGCCTCTTTAGCATTGAGCAAAGCCTCGGTATAATTCCCCATAGCGGTATTTGCATCGCAAAGGGTGGCAATAGCCTTGATCTGAAGGAAGTTCTTCTCTAGCAAATCTGAAAAGGGAAGCAATTGATTGATCTTCAGGATGGCCTCCTCGTAATTTCCGGCTTTTAGTTTCATGCGTGCCTCATACAGCAATATCCGATCATTGTAATCAGATATCCGATGCTCTTGTGCAATGGTCTGTGCCTCTTGAATACTTTGCTGTGCAGCCGTATAGTTCCCTAGAAGGGTTTGGAGGTTGGCATTGGCAGTTTTGGTAAGCACTAGCTTCTCATAGTCCTCATGGTCTTCTTGCATGTGTTCTGCTTCGAGGAGGTATTCGGATGCTTCCTTGTAATTGCCCCTTTCGATATTAAGGCCTGCAAACAGGTAATACCCATAGGCTACCTGCTCTTTTGAAGATAATTTGTCCGAAAGGTCCAGACCTTTCTGTAATTGGGCGATCGCTTGGTCGTACTTGGCTAGATGTTTTAGGCTGATGGCTCGTTGGTAGCTTTTAGCGATGCTATCTATGAGCACAGGGTTGGCTTGCTGTGCTTCCAAAGAACAGGTGCACAACAACATGATAAATAGGTAGAGGTATCGAATGATCGGGACCCTCAATTTTTTGTCAAATTAGCTAACTAATATACTATTTATTTACCAAATAGTCGATCAGGTCTATCAATCTACTGGAATATCCTACCTCATTATCGTACCATCCAATGACCTTTACCATTTTACCAATAACAGATGTCATCTGGGCATCGAAAGTACATGAATGGGTGTTTCCAATGATGTCTACAGAGACAATGGGGTCTTCGGTATACGACAGATATCCCTTGAGTGTCCCTGTGGCGGCTCTTTCGAATGCCGCGTTCAGCTCAGAAATGGTAATGTCTTTGGATACTTGACATGTGACATCTGTCATTGAGCCATTCGGTACCGGCACCCTAATGCCAAAACCACCAATTGCATGGCTCAACTCGGGAAATATCTTGGTCAATGCCTTGGCTGCCCCAGTAGTGGTAGGTACAATACTTTGCCCTGCCGCTCTTGCCCTTCGCAGATCGCGATGTGGTTGGTCATGAAGGCTTTGGTCGGTAGTATACGAGTGTACCGTAGTGATATATGCTTGTTGAATTCCGCAGAGGTTGTCCAAGACCTTGATCATCGGGGCTGCGTTGTTTGTGGTGCACGAAGCATTAGAGACGATGGTATCATCACTTGTAATGATATGTTGGTTAACGCCTAGCACTACCATTTTTATAGAGTCATCAGCTGGCGGAACGGATAAGATCACTTTTTTAGCACCGTTCTTGATATGATGCTCTAATAATGCCTTGGATTTAAATTTTCCGGTAGACTCAATGACAAGATCTACTTCGAAAGGTTTCCAGTTGATCTTTTCCAGGTCTCTTTGTCGCTGAAGCGGAATCGCTTTGCCATCCAGGATGATTCCTTCACCTGAATGAGAAACATGGCAATCTAACTTGCCATGGATGCTGTCGTATTTCAAAAGATGCGAGAGTGTTCTCGCATCGGCAATGTCATTAATGGCAACAACTTCTATGTTCTCATGCCCTTGCAGTAATCTAAAAAGCGTTCTTCCGATTCGCCCAAAACCATTGATGGCTATTCGTGTCTTCATAAAGAAGGTGGTTTTTTGGTCCTAGTTGAGGTGGGAGGCTAAGCTATGTGTTTGTGTGCCTTGTACGAAGAGCGCACCAGCGCACCGCTCTCTACATGCCTAAAGCCAAGCTCCTTGCCTATCTGCTCGTAATGATTGAATTCATCAGGTGTAACGAATCGTTTTACGGGTAGGTGCTTCTTTGTAGGTTGAAGGTATTGCCCAATGGTCACCACGTCCACATCTGCTTCACGAAGGTCGTGCAAGGTCTGGATAACTTCTTGCTCTAGTTCGCCCAGGCCAAGCATGATGCCGGATTTGGTGCGATTGATGCCTTCTTGCTTTAGATAGCGAAGCACTTCAAGGCTACGATCGTATTTGGCCTGAATACGAACCTCTCGCGTTAATCGACGAACCGTCTCCATGTTATGCGACACTACCTCTGGACTCACGGCTACGATACGGTCTATGTTCCTGGTGACGCCTTGAAAATCTGGGATCAAGGTTTCCAAAGTGGTCTCAGGATTCATTCTGCGTATGGCCTTCACCGTTTCAGCCCAGATGATAGACCCCATATCTTTTAGGTCATCACGATCTACAGAAGTGATCACTGCATGTTTTATGTCCATGATCTTGATGGAACGCGCCACCTTTTCAGGTTCTTCCCAATCAACGGTCTCGGGCCTTCCGGTCTTCACGCCACAGAATCCGCAAGAACGTGTGCAGATATTTCCAAGTATCATAAAGGTGGCTGTGCCTTCGCCCCAGCATTCTCCCATATTGGGGCAGCTGCCTGATGTGCAAATGGTATGCAGATCGTACTTGTCTACCAGGCCTCGGAGCTCAGTGTATTTCTTTCCGGTAGGAAGCTTCACGCGAAGCCACTTGGGCTTTCGTTGTGGTGGCAGTACGCTTGCTTGGGTCTCAATACTCATGTATCGCAATTTTCAACAAAGATACGATTCACTTTTCAAATAGTTGTCAACTTAGAGTATGGTGAGGTACCAAACGCTGAAGCCAATTAAGAAGAGTATTCCTGCCCAGCTCAATGACTTCATAGCCAACGAAGGCCTCCACTCTTTGGGAGTGTGCTTGCTTTTTATCAATGTGAAATTCAAAATGGCATAAAAAGGTGCAGTGATAAAAGACAGTATGGTAGCTATCTTGACCAGGAGCCCCATTTCAGATAGAAAAAAGGTGAAGATGACCATGGTGCCGACGATCAACATCAAGATCCAGAAGATGTAGCTGTGTCTTATGAGCCTTGAAAAGAGCAATTGACTTGTTCTGGCCATGGCTCGTGGTGAGGCGTCCAACGTGGTCAGCGTCGTGCTGAACATGGTGGTAAAGGCAGCAACACCAATGATGACGTAAGCCCAATCCCCTAGACTTTGCGTATAGAGATTGATAAGTTGTGAGGCGAACTTAAGGCCACTATCAGCAAAGTGCTCTGCTGAGTTGTACATCACGAGGGCCCCCAATGACACAAAACCAATGCCTAAGAAAATGGTTGTGACGTACCCGATATTAAAATCAAATAAAGCACCTTTGGTGTTGAAGGTCTGTTGCTGTTTTTTCTTCTCGATCGCCCAAAGTGAGTGCCATATCGAAATATCTAATGGGGCTGGCATCCACCCCATGAAGGATATGAGAAAGATGACCTCGACCGAGGACGTAGGCAGTACTTGTTGAAAGGTCAACGCGTTGTTTGCTTCTCCGGATGCTAGTGCAACAGCTACGATGGTACTTATTGTTAGCAGTATGATGATGCCTTTCATTAGATTGTCCAATAGCTTGTACTTGCCGATCAGAAGCAATAACAAGCAGATACCTGTGATGATCCAGCACCAGACCACTAGGTTCTCGGTGATGCCAAACAGATTGGCGGCTAGCCCAGCAGTAACTATGGTCACGGCCGTTTGTATGGTGAACATGGTCGCGAATGTGAGTATGAAATAGGCGATCAGAGCTCCTTTGCCTAACTTGGCATAGCCATCTAGCAAGCTCTCGCCAGTGGCCATGGCATAACGAGGCCCATATTGGAAAAAAGGATATTTGAAGATATTCACCAGGATCAACGCCCAAAGCAGTCCGTACCCAAAATCTGCACCTGCTCGGGTAGATTGCACCAGATGCGAGACACCGATGGCAGCACCTGCAAACAATAGCCCTGGACCAAGCCTTTTTAACCGTGAGTTGCTCATGCTTTCTTTTGAATGATCTCTGCCAGCAATTTTTTTGCACGCAACAATTTCACCTTCACATTGTTCATGGGTTCGTCTAACTGCTCGGCGATCTCGTTGTATGATAGCTCTTGGAAATAGCGTAGGTTGATCACTTCCTGGTAATGCGGCTTTAATTTTTTGATGTCCCGTAGCAATTTCGCAAGATTTTGTTCAGTGATCAGTTTGTCTTCGGGTGACGGGGCATCATCAGGAATGTCATGATACCGTTCTTCATCTCCACTGGTGGCTTCACTTTCTAGAGAGGTCTTTCGCTTACGTACCAGGTCGATATGGATGTTCTTCGAGATGGTGGTAAGCCATGTCTTGAACGTGTATCTGGGATCGTAGGTGTCGATCTTGTCAAAGGCCTTGGCAAACGCCTGGATGGTAATGTCTTCAGCATCATTCTCGTTCTGCGTACGCTTTAGCTGAAAGCCGTACACATCATTCCAAAAGGTGTCCAGCAGATAGTTGAATGCTTTTTGGCTTCCTTCTTTGGCTTGGTCTATGTAGCGCGTAAGTTCTGACTTGCTGGCTTCCAAGGTGCAGGTTTTGAAATTCTATTGCTGATAAATATAGTTAATTGAAAGTATATCAGGACGATCTCATAGATGGGGAGCAACCATAGCAAATCCTTTTCTTGAAGTTTCTTTGCGCCTAGTCCGACAATGACCCACTGTGTGATGAACTTAATGAGAATGATTCCCGTAACGGTCTTCCATTGGAACTGTGTTGCCAATAATAGGGCCATCAAGGCCCAGAACAAAAAGTTGCAGCAATAGTACAGGGCCAGTAAAAATTTGTGTAGCGGGCGATAGTGCTTTGCTGTGCTGATGTGCCTGCGCTTTTGATCGCGCCATGATCGCCATGTTCTTTTTGGTTCTGAGTACGTGAAACTCTCTGGTCTTGTGCAAATAGCGGTATTCTCTGTGGTGGCAACTTGGTTGATGAATAGATCATCATCGCCAGAGCGCACTTGCATATGCTTTATAAAACCATTCACTTTAAAGAATTCACTTTTTGTGTAGGCTAAATTCCTGCCAACACCCATGTAGGGCATGCCAGCTTTGGCATACGAAAAGTATTGAATGGCTGTCATAAGTGTTTCGAAGCGTATCAACTTATTTAAAAATGACCCTTTTACCTTTACGTAAGGGCCATAACCGAGTACGATCCTCTTTTTGGTAGTGAAATGCGCAACCATGTCCTGTAGCCATCGCTCGCTTGCGGGCTCGCAATCGGCATCTGTAAACAATAAGTATTTGTACTTGGCTGCTTTGATGCCTAGGGTAAGCGCATATTTCTTGTTGGCCCAAAAGGCCTCAACATTCTTCACATTTACGATCTTGGTCGTATCTGGATATAGCTTTTGAAAACTCTCCATGACTTCCAAGCTATCATCATAAGAAGCATCGTTGATGAGCACCACTTGAAAGGTAGGATATTCTTGCTGAAATACCTTCGGTAGAAATTTTTTGAGGTTCTCTGCTTCGTTCTTGGCACAGATCAATATAGAGACAGCAGGTGCACTGTTCTGAGGTTCATGTTCCTTTCCAAGGGAGAAGCGAGCAAAAAAAAAGAAGTAGAAGTATAGAAGAATGCTAACTACACATACAAATACATATAAAAGCGCCAACAGCATTCGCCAGTGAGGAATTAATTGTGCTGAGGTTCTGGTTTTCTGCACTCTTGCTCGTCGGGAAGCTTCCCACAGAAGCTGCAAGCCTCGCCATCCTTATTCAGAAAAGGGCTTTGACTAGCACAGGTTCCTGCAAATTTACCATCTTTCTTTGCCCATATCTTAATGGCTATCCCTGCAAATGCAAGCGCTAAAAGTCCTAGAGTGATGAGAAATAATTCCATAAACGACCAATTAGCCGCAAAGGTACGAATTTTGCACCTTTTGTTGTTAGAATGAAGCAGTTGGTCCCTTACTCTTTAAGGGGCTGTTTGGAAGGAAGATCTATGTTGGCCACGAGGTTTTCAACGGTGGCGTGATCGTTGCCGCCTTTAGGTTCTATGGTGATGTTATAACTGGAGGCGTTCTCCTTGTAAGGGATAGACATCAATTTGTTGTCTGCTTTTTCTAGGATTCCTAAACTTACCATCTTGCCGTCTACGTCAGCCCACATCTGAAACACCTTGTCTTCAGGTAAGGTAGGCAGGTCGATGACATTGATGAGTGATAGCTTTTCGGCAGCATTTATATAGGCAACGGTCTTGAGTTTCTTGGCTCTTCGATTTCCGCGCATCACATATTTTTTAGTGTCGGGGTTACGAAGTTTTTCCAATTCGGCTTTAACCTCCGCAAAGCGAGCGTCACTTTCCATAAGATTGGTGCGAAGTACATCTATCTCTGCAAGTACGTTGGTGTTATCGGTCTTTAGTAGCTTGTTGTTGTTCCAAAGGTAGAATGTAGAGAACGCAAAGAAAACGGCAGCCACGCTTGCAGCAACAGAGAACCAGTTGATAGCGGCGGTCTTGGGCTTTTCTGACCTTATGGTGTCCAAGACGTGCTGCTTTACACCTTCTGGCGCTTTTGCGGCATACGAACGGCTATACTGCTCAAAATTCTCTTGAAGCTCAACATACATCTTGTTGGCCTCAGGATATTTTTCCAAGTATGCTTCCACCTTCATGTTCTCAACCTCAGAAGTGTTTCCGAGCAGATACTTCTCGAGAAGGTCCGATTCTAAAAATGTACGTAGCTCTTCTTTCATGACCCTAACATTACCATCATTATCAAGGCTTGTGTGCCAAATACCTTTCTCAATTCTCTGAGCCCGATTTTCAATCGAGACTTCACGGTCCCTAACGGGACATCCAAGGCTTCACTTGCTTCTTGTTGTGTCATTCCCTGAAAAAAAAGTGCATCGAGCACTGTTTGATACTTTTCTTCAAGGGCATTGACATGTTGCTTCATGTCTAAGAGTTCTGGTCGGTAACTGTTTTCTCCAATAGTATATACGTGAGAAACCTCTAATTGGATTTCCTTTTCTACTTTGTTCTTTAAGCCACGCAATTTGTCTATGGCCGTATTTCGGGTGATCCTGAATAGCCATGTGAAAAGTTTGGCTTTCCTGGCATCGTAAGAAGTACTGTTGTTCCAGACCTTTACGAGGCTCTCTTGCAAGACGTCTTTGGCCAATTCTTCATCCTTGGTCACCTTTAACGCAACTCCGTACAAGGTGTCTGCATAATGGTCATACAGCAATGAAATGGCTCGCTCGTCTTTTTCAAGCAATAGCTGAACGATATGACTTTCAAGCAATTGACTCATTGGGTCGTTGGTTTTAACGAATTTTTAGCACACGTCCGAAGTCTGAATTCGAAAGACTTGGCGTATGTACCTAAAAACGAGCGCTAGTTATTTTTATTTAATTCAAACTCTTAAATCTCAAAGTTATGAAATTGAAAAATGTATTCACAGTAGTTTTATTGTTTATTGCTGGTTTTCAGCTAAGTGCACAGTGCGAAAGCAAATCGCACAAGAAGGCCATCGCCTACAATTCGGATGTGCGCATGACGGGCGACATCGTTGATGTGGCTGCTAGCTTGGACGACTTCAGCACTTTGGTCGTGGCGGTAAAAGCTGCTGACCTGGTGGAAACGCTAAAAGATGAAGGTCCTTTCACAGTGTTTGCGCCTACCGACAAAGCGTTTGCCAAATTGCCAGAAGGCACTCTGGAAACCTTGATGAAGCCAGAGAACAAAGATGCGCTTGCCGGTATTCTTGCATATCATGTAGTGGCCGGTAAGGTGATGGCTGCTGATGTTGTGAGTGCCATAAAAAGCAACAACGGGGCCTTTGAAATAAAGACTGTGAATGGAGGTGCACTAACAGCGTCGATCGATAGCGATAGTGTTATCCTTACTGATGCCAAAGGAAATACTTCTACCATAGCAAAGACAGACGTGGAGGCCAGCAATGGGGTCATCCATGTGATCGATACAGTTGTTCTTCCTGAATAGTTGTTTTAGGGTTAGTTTAGTTGAGAAGGCCTTCGTCTAGTAGCGAAGGTCTTCTTTTTTAGAGGATATTCACTTCGGCTTCAATAGCTATGTCGAAGCGTTTTTTCACCTCTCTCTGAATTCGCTGTGCCAATTCCCAGATCTCTTTCCCAGAGGCATCTCCGTAGTTCACCAGAACAAGAGCTTGTTTTGTGTGTACGCCGGCATCGCCAAAACGCTTTCCTTTAAAACCAGCTTGCTCGATCAGCCATCCTGCAGGTACTTTCACCTTTTCCTGGTTAAGGATATAGTGAGGTATAAGCGGATGTTTTTTTTGTAGCTTCTTAAAATCGGCTATAGATATCACCGGGTTCTTGAAAAAACTGCCGCTGTTGCCAAGCTCTTTCGGGTCTGGAAGTTTGCTTTGGCGAATAGCGATCACAGCATTGGAAACGTCTTGAATGGTCGGTTCTTTGATATCCCTTGCCGCTATCTCTTTTTCTATGGCACCATACGAAGTGTTAAGTCGGTGGTCTTTCTTGCTAAGTGCAAAGGTCACAGCGGTGATGACATACAAGCCCTTTGCTTCGTTCTTGAAGATGGAGTCACGATACCCGAACTGGCAATCTCCTAACGAGAATGTTCTTTCCTCTCCTGTTTTTATATGAATAGCTTGACAGCTAACAAAGACATCCTTCAGCTCTACACCATACGCGCCGATATTCTGAATAGGGGCTGTCCCAACATTTCCGGGAATGAGCGAAAGGTTCTCGATGCCGCCAAAATCGCGTCCTAATGTCCAGAGCACAAATTCGTGCCAGTTTTCACCAGCCATTGCTTTTACAACAACTTGGTCTTCGTCTTCTGAAACGACCTCTTTTCCTTTTAGGTTCAGGTGAACGACCAAGGCATCAACATTTCGGGTAAGTAGCATGTTGCTGCCACCGCCTAAGAAGAACTTCTCCTTGTCTAGTGCCAATAGTTGCTTGAGTTGGTCTACGCTTTCTACAGAAACAAATTCCTTGGCCCTTGCATCGATGCCGAAGGTGTTGTAGTGCTTTAACGAAACACGTTGTTGGATCTTCGGGCTCTTCATGAGTCAATTTGGATAGGCTTCTAACGCAGCTTTCAAAATGGATACGGCACGCAATAGATCTTCCTCTTTTAGCACATAGGCAATACGCACTTGGTTAGTTCCCAATCCTGGAGTAGAGTAGAAGCCTGCCGCTGGGGCAACCATCACGGTCTCTCCGTTCAGGTGGAAATCTTCTAGTAACCATTGTGCAAAATCGTCGGTATTGTCAACTGGCAGTTCAGCAATACAATAGAAAGCACCTTTAGGCTCAGCGACTTTCACACCTTTGATCTTTTTAAGTTCTTTTACAAGTGTGTCACGCCTCTTCACATACTCAGTGATCACATCATCAAAATATTGTTGCGGTGTTTCCAAGGCAGCTTCGCTGGCGATCAATGCATAGGTTGGCGGACTTAGTCTGGCTTGTGCGAATTTTAGTGCTGTCTGGACCATCTGTGGGTTCTTAGAGACGATACACCCGATTCGAGCGCCGCACATGCTATACCTTTTAGAAACAGAGTCTATGACGATGGCATGCTGATCGAGTCCTTCCTGTTGCATGATAGAATAGTGTTCAGTGCCGTCGTAGGCAAATTCTCTGTACACCTCATCGGCGATCAGAAAGAGGTCGTGCCTTTGTACCAATTTGGCCAATTTTTCGATTTCTTCTTTCGTGTAGAGATATCCCGTAGGATTACCGGGGTTGCATATCAAGATGGCTTTGGTCTTAGGGGTGATCAGTTTTTCGAACGCATCGATGGGCGGCAGCGCAAAGTTGTTATCGATCGATGATGCTATCGGTTTTACCTGCACTCCAGAAGAGGTGGCAAATCCATTGTAATTCGCATAAAAGGGCTCTGGTATGATCACTTCGTCTCCTGGGTCAGTAATGCTGCCCATGGTAAAAAGTAGCGCTTCGCTGCCGCCCGTGGTTACGATGATCTGGTCTGCTGCAACATCGATCCCACGTTTTTTGTAATATCCTGCTAGTTTCTCTCGATATTCTTCCGAACCTTCCGAACGCGCATAGCCCAATACTTCAATGGCATTGTTCTTTACTGCATCTAGCGCGACTTTAGGTGTTTTGATGTCTGGTTGTCCAATATTCAAATGAAATACTGTCACCCCCCTTTTTTTGGCATTCTCCGCATAGGGTACGAGCTTGCGTATGGGTGATTCAGGCATTTTTATTCCTTTGGAAGAAATCGTTGGCATTTGCAAATCATTTTATGGTGCAAAGTTGCGAAATAAATTTAATAGTGAAGCCCCTTGAGCCAGGCCGTGGCAGCGTTAAACACTGTTAATAATTAGCATTTTATGCCAAAATTTGGTATCTTATAAGACGATTTGGTTCAATACTAAATTCGAAAAATTGAAGATCTGCCACAAATATCTGTTTGTTTTTTTCTTCTCTGTTGGTCTGTTATCGTATGCTAATGATGGTTTTCGGTTCATAGATAAGCACAAGAAAAAGGAAAGTGTGCGCATCAAAGTGATCAGCAATCTTGTGGTGTTGCCAATTCAAGTCAACGGTGTGGTGCTTAACTTCATTCTCGATTCTGGTGTCAGCAAACCTATACTATTCTATTTGGGTGATTCAGATTCTCTGGACATCAATGATACAGAAACGATCTTGATCAATGGTCTTGGGTCGTCAGAGCCGGTCGAAGCGATACGCTCTAGAAATAATCAGATGAGGATCGGAGGGATGATCAATCCAAGTCAGGAGTTGTTTGCAGTGCTGAATCAGGATATCAACTTCTCTCCAACGATGGGTATGCCCATTCATGGCATTATTGGTTATGATTTATTAAAAGACTTTGTGGTAGAGATCAACTATACCAGTAAACGACTCACATTTTACAGCCCAAGCACCTATAGCTATAAGGATTGTAGGCGGTGCGAGGATTTCCCCATAGAGTTGAGCAGAAAGAAACCTTACCTGAATACAGAAGTGTCCATACTAGGTGAGGCGCCAAAACAGGTGAAGCTTTTAGTAGATTCAGGCGCGAGTGATGCCTTGTGGCTATTTCATGATAGGGAGGCAGGTATCGCACCTCCAAAACAAAAATTCAGAGATTTTTTGGGCAAAGGCTTGGGTGGTAGTGTCTTTGGCGATCGAAGTGTGGTGAAAACTTTTTCGATAGGTGATTTTCAACTTGAATCGGTAAAGGCCGCTTTTCCAGACTCTTCTGCCGTGGCATTGGCCAAAAATATCAAGGATAGAAGAGGAAGTCTTGGCGGTGAGATCCTGAAGCGTTTTCACGTGGTGTTGGATTATCCCAACTCACGCATTCGGCTAAAGAAGAATACCCATTATAAAAAGCCTTTTCACTATAACATGAGCGGTATCGAGTTGCAGCATAACGGCATGCAAATGGTGACCGAGCGAACAAACAGCAGCAGAATCGTCCCTTCTACGATAGAGAGCAACGATGGAAGCATCGAGATACGTCTGTACGACGTGTACAACTACATGCTAAAGCCAGCTTTTGAGATTGCCGACCTTAGACCAGGTTCTCCAGCAGAAGAAGCCGGGCTCAGAAAAGGGGACATACTGGTCTCGGTAAACAGCAAACTAGTATACCGGTACAAGCTTCAAGAGGTCATAGCGATGCTTTCCGAGAAAGAACACAAGAAGATTCGCTTATGTGTTCAACGGAACGGTATTGAACTTGTGTTTGATTTCAAGCTCAAAGATCCACTACGGCAATAAAAAAGCCCCCATACCGGAGGCTTTCTAGCTGCGAAATCATTTTTTTAATTATTTACAGGCCCAACAGCTTTTTTTGTCAGGACACTTTCATCACCACTAGATGATTCGCCTTCTGCAAGTACTCTGCCCTTGATCTTGAGGGCCACAGTAGGGGTCTCTGCATTTGAGTATACGGTGATCGTCTTCCTGATAGGCCCAACACGCTTGGTGTCATACTTCACTGAGATCTCGCCGTTTTCACCCGGCTTGACAGGCTCATCCGGTTGCTTCGGGATGGTACACCCGCAACTAGAATATACTCTAGAGATGATCAGGGGTACTTCACCAGTGTTCTTGAATTTGAAAACACGGACTCCGTCGCTGCCTTTCGCTATTTCACCATAATCGATCACATCTTTTTCAAATTCGATCTTTGCTGATTTTTCTTGCGCAGAAAGCGTTAGGGCAAACAGCCCAATAAATAAAACTGAGATAAGCTTTTTCATCATACGTTGTTTTAACCAATGTTAAAGTTACTTACTTTTCATTGCATGTGCAAAATAAAGGAATCTCTTTTAAAATCTTGAGTAGTTGCCTAATTTTGCACGCTACGGTAGACGAAAAGACAAAAACCGCGCCAAGATGAGCCAAATACCCAAGAATTTTGAAGCAAAACAGGTAGAGGAGAAGTGGTATTCCTATTGGATGCAACACGATTTCTTTCATTCTGAACCAGATCGCCGCGAGCCTTATACTATTGTGATACCTCCGCCAAATGTTACCGGTGTGCTTCATATGGGGCACATGCTCAACAATACGATCCAGGATGTGTTGATCAGGCGCGCACGTTTAAAGGGGTTCAATGCCTGCTGGGTGCCAGGCATGGACCATGCTTCTATTGCTACTGAGGCCAAAGTAGTTGCCAAATTAAAGGAAGAGGGCATTGATAAGAATTCGCTCTCACGCGAAGAATTTTTGTCTCATGCATGGGAATGGAAGGAGAAATATGGAGGAATCATTTTAGAGCAACTCAAAAAGCTTGGCGCCTCCTGCGATTGGCAGCGTACGAAGTTCACCATGGACCCTCACATGAGCGAGGCTGTGATCAAAGTCTTTGTCGACCTTCACAAGAAAGGCCTTATCTACCGCGGCTACCGTATGGTGAATTGGGACCCGCAGGCAAAAACTACACTTTCTGATGAAGAAGTGATCTATGAAGAACGCCAGGGAAATTTGTATTATCTGGCCTATCCGATCCAAGGAAGCGATGAAAAAGTGATCATAGCCACCACGCGCCCCGAGACGATCTTGGGAGATACAGCCATATGTGTCAACCCCAATGATGAGCGGTACAAGCATTTAAAAGGAAAGAAAGCTATTGTTCCCCTTGCAGATAGAGTTGTTCCGATCATTGAAGACGAGTATGTTGATATTGAGTTTGGTACGGGTTGTTTGAAGGTGACACCTGCTCATGATGAGAATGACAAAGTATTGGGTGATAAGCACGATCTTGAGGTGATCGATATCTTCAACGAAGATGCTACACTAAATGCGTATGGGCTTCATTATAAAGGCAAAGACCGTTTTGTGGTCCGTAAGGAGATCACTGAAGAACTCGGATCTAAAGGATATTTGGTCAAGGTAGAGCAGCACGTTAATAAAGTAGGCACTTCGGAACGCACCAAGGCTGTCATAGAGCCAAGGCTCTCAGACCAGTGGTTCTTGAAGATGGAAGGTCTTGCCAAGCCAGCGATCGAAGCGGTGTTAGAAACTGAAGAAGTGAGGTTCTTTCCAAAGAAATTCGTGAACACCTACCGCCATTGGATGGAAAACGTACGCGATTGGAACATCTCTAGGCAACTATGGTGGGGACAACAAATACCAGCGTATTATTATAGTGATGGAAAGGAAGATCTCGTGGTTGCAGAGACCAAAGAAGACGCATTGAGGCTTGCGCAAGAGCGAACGGGCGATTCTGGTCTGACCATGTCCGATCTACGCCAGGACGAAGATGTGCTGGATACTTGGTTCTCTTCATGGTTGTGGCCTATTAGTGTCTTTGATGGGATTCGTGATCCTGAAAACGAGGAAATACAATATTACTACCCGACCAATGATCTGGTCACAGGTCCTGATATTCTATTCTTTTGGGTGGCAAGAATGATCGTTGCGGGCTATGAGTTCAAGGACGAACACCCTTTCAGTAATGTGTACCTCACAGGGTTGGTTCGTGATAAGCAGCGGCGCAAGATGTCTAAATCGCTTGGCAACTCGCCCGATGCGCTGAAATTGATCGAAGATTTTGGTGCCGATGGGGTGCGCGTGGGATTGCTGCTGAGTTCAGCAGCTGGTAACGACCTTTTGTTTGATGAAGCACTATGCCAACAAGGTAAGAACTTTGCCAACAAAATATGGAATGCTTTCCGCTTGATAAAGGGCTGGCAGGTCGATGAGACCATAAAACAACCCGAACATTCCAAAATAGGACTGCAATGGTTCGAGGCTAAGTTTCAGAAGGCGCTTTCAGAGATCGAAGACCACTTTAGTAAGTATCGTATCTCGGATGCCTTGATGGCTATATACAAGTTGGTCTGGGACGATTTCTGCTCTTGGTTGCTAGAGATCGTGAAGCCAGCGTATCAACAACCCATAGACAAAGTCACATATGACAAGGTGATCTCATTGCTAGAAGACAACTTGCGCATCCTTCATCCTTTCATGCCATTCCTTACGGAAGAGATATGGCAGCATATTTCAGAAAAAACCCCGGAAGAGGCCTTGATCGTAGATCAATGGCCGTCTCAGCATGGTCATGATGGTCAGCTTATCAAAGATTTTGAATTGGCGATGGAGGTGGTTTCTGGAATACGTACTATCAGAAAAGAGAAGAACATTGCTTTCAAAGACCAGATAGCACTCTTCGTTCTGAATGCCGAAAAGACGACAACCCTGTTGGATGCCATGGTGAAGAAGCTTGGGAACATCTCCGAAGTGGCCTACGTTGAAGGTAAGGTAGAGGGTGCATTGTCATTTCGTGTGAGATCCAATGAATACTTCATACCGATCATGGGTTCGATAGATGTTGAAGGTGAGGTCTCTAAGCTGAGAGAGGAGCTAGGTTACACCGAGGGCTTTCTTGCCTCGGTCAGAAAGAAATTGTCCAATGAGCGATTTGTGAGCAATGCGCCCGAAAAGGTGGTTGCCTTAGAGCGAAAGAAGGAAGCGGATGCCTTGGCAAAGATAGCCACCATAAAGGCTAGCCTTGAAAACTTTCAGTAGTCACGTTTTTAGCCGAGAGGGCAAGATAGGCTTCAGATTCACTTTTAAGCTCATAAATTCATCTTTAACTACTTTTGCGAGGCAACAGATTCTTTTTTTTATTGCTTTGCAATGAAATGAAGATCCATGGACTTTCAAAGCAAGCAACATGTACCATATGCGCTAAGTTTGATTCGTTTGTAAATGCTTGATGCAGAAGTCGCTTCTATTAAAATGCAAAAAAAAATTAAAATTATAGTGCTCGTTTTGTTGGTAGGGTCGTTTTCTACGACTATTTACCTGTACCGCCAATATGAAAAGCAAGCAACAGCAGATGTTGCCAGAGAAACAAGAGTAACTAAAACAGACGCCACTGCGATATTGACGTCATTTAAGAATGATGAAGGCCTTGCCAACGATACATTTGTCGAAAGGGTCGTTGAGGTTGAAGGTGTTGTTGAGAAAATAAGTTTTTTGAATGAAAGACATACGATTATGTTGAAGAGTGATGATAACACCAAAAACTATGTGATCTGTGATATGATGCCTATGAGCAAGAACCATATAGATAGGCTGAATATCGGAGATACGGTTGTGGTACGTGGTGTATGTAAAGGGTATCTCTTCGACGTGGTCATGCTAAATTGTGTGCCAATTAACAACAATATCGATGAGTAGAGTTTTAATTCCACTGATTTGTCTACCGTTGCTGACTCTTGGTCAGGTTAACGACAAAATAATCACTAGACAAGGGCAGGTATCCTTTTTCTCTTATACTTCGGTCGAAAATATTGAGGCCACCAACAATCAGGTATTCAGCATCATGGATCAGAAAAGCGGTGAGATAGCAGTGCAGATGCTCTTGCGAGCTTTCGTATTTAAAAAGGCCTTGATGCAAGAGCATTTCAATGAGAGCTATGTGGAGTCTGACCTATATCCAAAACTGGTATTTTCGGGAAACATGTTAGACGTGGGTGATGAGCCGACAATTGTGAGAACGGTAAAGGGTATCATGGACTTTCATGGCGTGCAAAAAGAAATAGAGATCAAAACTAAAGTGGAAAGTTCTAGCAAAGGAGTTATCCTCCATGGTGAATTCGAGGTCGGTGTCGCAGATTTCAACATCAATATACCACCGTTGCTGAGACCCAACATAGCCAAGGCAATACAAGTAATGTTTCGATTTGAATATGAGCCCTATGAAGAATAAACAGATGATTTTACTTGTAACCGCACTGTCAGTTGCCATCACAACCGTGAAGGCACAAAACCTTCTCGATATTCTAGATAAGGAACAACCCCAAAGCGATCTTTTTACTCAAGCTACGTTCAAGGCGAATCGGATTTTACTGGGCCAATCTGTTGAGACCAGAAAAGAAGGTACGTTCGAACTGGTTTTAGGCACTAGATTCTGGAATTTGCCTAACAACGAGTCTAGTCAGGTTTTCTTTGCCGATAGATTCTCGGCCCATTTTGGGCTTCAATATGCCTTGAGCGATAGGTTTACCTTTGGATTGGGTGTAACTACTTTAGATGGCATCTTCAACACATTTGGTAAATATCGACTGCTAAGGCAAAAAGAGAATGACAAGATTCCTTTTGGGCTGACCTTAGTGCAGAATGCCTCTTATTTCTCTCGCAGTTTCAACAACTTTGACCTTCCTGAAGATTCATCAGGTCGTTTATCGTATTCAACCCAAGCGATCATTGCTAGAAAGTTCAGCAGAAAGTTTTCGTTGCAATTGGCGCCAACCTATGTGCATACGGGTACTGAGCAGCCAGCTTCTGGTACAAATGATTTCTTTTCGCTGGGTTTTGGCGGTCGATATAAATTGGGCAACCATGTATCATTGGTCTCTGAATACTATTCTCTTTTCGGTAGAGAACAAGGATCAGAGGGGTACGATCTTTTCACGTTGGGCATTAATTGGGAGATCAGCGACCTGATCATGCAATTTGCCATGACCAACTCCAAGAGCTTTGATGATGTGGCCATCTATACCTTATCTCCCAATAATTTCAATTTCAAGGACGGAAGGCTTCACATTGGTGTGAATGCTACCTATGTGATTCACTTTAAGGATAGGTCAAAGAAGAAAGCCAAAAAGTGATCGGCCTACAAGTTAAGCCACTGCTTGAACTCGGCAGCCTTGTTCTTGCCAATGATGATGTCTATTTCTGAATTTGGGCGCACGAGGATCTTCAATTGATTGTTTCCATATCGAATGATCTTGTCAATCGCAGAAATAGCAATGATAAACTGTCTGTTGGCGCGGTAAAAATAACTGCTGTCTAACCCGGAGTACAGTTCTTCAAGACTACTGTTGGTGGTAGACTTCCTTCCGTTAAGGTCGACCACATAAGTGATCGTGTTTTCAGTGTAGATGTAAGCGATGTCGTCTGTGGCAATAGTTAAAAGCTCGTTCCTCAGATACGTCAGAATACGCTTTTTCCCATTTTCCTTTTTAGCGTTCTCCTTGGGATCGTTTGTTGTTGGGGCTTCGGGCGCTTTTGTACGTTCCTCAATTACCTTTTTCTGATAGTTGCCAAGGTCGCTGTTAAGTTTGGCTAGATTGATGACCTCGCTTTCCAACTCACGATTTTTGAGTTCAAGGTTTTTCTCATACAAGCTTCCGATAGATCTTACTGTGATCACCGACAAGAGGATCATCACAAACCCCATAATGCTGATAATGACATAGAAACGATTGCGCAAATTTTGGATTTGGCCTTTTATTTTGTTTGTATTGGCGTGCGCAGCCACGATCCAGTCAGAATTGGGTACCGGATATAGATAAACGATTTCTGTATGTTGGTCTTGCGTGCCAAAATCGGAAACATCAACGTCCTGTCTGTTGATCATTTCGTAGAAATCTTCCGTACTAAGGTCACCATCAATGGTTGCGAAAGAAGATTGGTCATGAGTCATTTTTTGCCCAACCTGAGTTCTGTCTGGATGACAGACCTTCTTCCCAGACCAGTCAAACATACTTACAAAACCTGCTTCTACATTTGTATTCTGAATGCTCAGCTGCGCATTAGAAATTACGATATCTTTTCGAATGCCATTTGCCAGTTGGCTTCCAACCAACACGGCTACTTCTCTAGCTTCACGTTTACTCGCCTCAAGTTGCGTGTCTAAAACTTGGTCGGCGCTGACACGTACAAAATAATGAGTGGCCACCCCACCAATGATGATGAATATGACAGCGATGGCTAAAAACGTATAAAAGTAGAGTCGGTCTTTCCTCATATGGCATTTGGTTTTGCGAAGATAATGCTTAGCAGCATAAGAACAATTTCCTAGACCTAACCTCTATTTCGTTCTACAGTGCTTATTTATGAGAAATTCATTGTCGGTTATTGAGCACCTCTTCCTATAGCCCATGAATGCTGGACTTTTTCACAATATTGAAAATTCCGCTTTAAAGCCAAATATTCACGTTCACATAGTTTTTTTATTAAATGAGTCGATTCTACTATTCATTTGTGGTATCAAAATCAACTCATCTAAAAGAAAAATTATTATGAGAAAAAATGTTTTTAAAATGTTGATCTTGTCACTTGCTGTCGCAGCTTGCTCTGAAGACGATGATGTAGTGACAAATGATTCGATCACTACACCTGTCGAAGAGGCTTCGGTAGTGATCAATGAAGTGGAATATCTGGGCAACCGTGTCGAGATATATAACAACGGAAGTACTGCAGTAGACCTAAGCAACTACTTTTTATGCCTTGGCCCAGGTCAGTATAGCCAGATCAGCAGTCTGGAGACAGAAGGCGATGTGAATCTGGAACCAGACGATTACCTGGTGGTCTCTTACGACATGCCTGCAGAGAATGGGGGATTAGGGCTCTATACAAATAACAGTTTTACGAGTGCTGATGCCATTGTAGACTTTGTGCAATGGGGTGCCGCAGGCAATGTCAGGGAGAGTGTTGCCGTAGCTGCTGGAATTTGGACAGCAGGCGACTTCATTCCGGTAATGGGCAATGCAGACTATACCATCATCTATGATGGAGATGGCAATGGGGTTGCCAATTGGGCAGAAACGACGACACCTACTCTTGGTGCCGAGAATGATCTGAATATGCCACAGGAGATGCGCCAATCCTTTGTGCTTAACGAAGTGCAATTTGGTAATAGAGACCTGATAGAGGTCTACAACAATGGCGATACTACTGTAGATCTTAGTGGCTTTTGGCTTTGTTTAGGCCCTGGCACCTATGTGCAGCTAGCCAATATTACACCTGTGAGTGGTAGCACTACGCTGGCATCTGGAGAATTTCTGGTCGTGAATTATGAAATGCCTGATGAGCAAGGGGGCTTGGGCCTGTATTCGAATAATGCGTTTACCAGCGCAGACGCTATTGTTGATTTTGTACAATGGGGAGCTGCAGGGAGTGCACGAGAGAATGTGGCTGTTGAAGCGGGCATCTGGACAGCAGGCGAATATGTCCCTACGGTGAATCTAACCAGTAGTATCGAATATGACGGAGAAGGTGATCGTGCTGCCGATTGGGCTGCCGAACCTGTCCCATCCTTTGGTCTTCCAAACGATGCGCAAGCGAGTACTACGATTTTCGATATTACCATCACTAATGCTGCCGAAGTGTTCAATGTGCACACTTTCTCTGAAAGAATTAGAGGCAATGAGACGCCCACTCCTGGCCCATTGGCACAAAATGGCGACCAATATCAGATCAGTTTCAAGGCAGTTCCAGGGACTAAGTTTACGCCTGTCACCATGATGGGAAATAGCAACGACTGGTTTCTTGCTCCTGAGGATCTGGCAGGAATAGACCTTTTTCCTAACGGACAAGCATTGAACGGTGTAGACATCGCCAATGATCTCGTGCTGTATGACCTAGGAACAGAAGCTGACAACGATCCAGACACATTCCCACCTGCTGGAGAAGATGTGGGGCCTGCGGATCCAAACGACCTAGTGCGATTGGTAGACAGGAATGGTAGAAGAGGAGATTTCTACATGACAGCTGTTTTAGACTACACGCAAGGCGACGGGCAATCCGCAGGAACATTCACCTTCACGATTACAGCGATAAGGACGCCGGATC
Organism: Flavobacteriaceae bacterium; assembly: GCA_028284745.1. Lineage (GTDB taxonomy): Bacteria > Bacteroidota > Bacteroidia > Flavobacteriales > Flavobacteriaceae > JANQRC01. The sequence continues at coordinate 101,453 of JANQRC010000048.1, read as the reverse complement.
CGAATCAAGCAGCAAGTTCTCAAAATGGGTTTGTAGTAACGCCTGGTATCGCTGTGCTACACGCAAATGAGGCTCCTTTGTTTACTGTCGGTGAAGTCGACAGAGGAGTGGGTCTTGAGCGAATTGCTGAAGATGGAAGCCCGGGTGAGTTATATAGTTATTACACTGAAGTCGGTAGTAATGGATCCCCATTACGTCTTTCTTCAACACTTACAGTATTTTCGCCTGGGCTGGTGTATGCCTTTAACGGCGAACGAGACCCGCTTGTTCTACAGGGAGAAGTGAATAGCCCTAATAACGGCCTTGAGCAGTTGGCTGAAGACGGAGACAACTCTATTGCGATCGATTACCTTGATGGTTTGGGCTTTCCAGTAGCGGGTAGCAATGAGAATGCTCCAGTAAGACCAGGTGAAAGTTTGACCTTCAGTATAGAAGTGCCTCAGAATCAGGGATACAAGTTTGGATTTGCTACGATGTTTGTAGACACGAATGACTGGTTCGTTGCATACAACAATGCAGGTTATCCATTGTTTGATGAGAATGGTACCCCGGTTTCAGGTTTTGGTGCTAGTGAAAAATCGTATTTGTATGATTCAGGAACCGAAGTAGACCAAGCTGTTGGATTCGGTGCAGACCAAGCACCTCGACAAGCAGGGCCAGACTCTGGGGCTGCAGATCCAGATAGCACTGTGCGAAGAGTGTCAAATTTAACAGATGTGCAGTTTGGAAAGGGAACGTATGATAACCCGCCTGGGGTTGTGTATGTGCAAGATTCAAGAGGAGGTTACAATGTGATCCGAGTAGAAATTAGACCACAATAAGTCAGTTTTTTGAGTTTTCATGATTGGTTTAGTTTAGGTGAATTGCCAGAGATGAGATTCTCTGGCTTTTCTTTTTCACAAGATTACTTTCTGTACAGAAAGTAGTTGTCGACGATCTCAATATACTTCTTCTTGGCCTCCCTTTCGGTGACGTTTTCGGCCTGAAACAACGCATTGGTCTTAAAGGCATTGATGATGGGCTTTCGACTACTTGGCCTTCCATAGTCGTTGGTGGCCTTTTTATAATACGCATACAAGCGTAGCAGCACATCGGCAGGAAAAGGCTCCGTATACTCATTGATGCGCCTTACAGCGTCCTCGAATGCTATGTCCAGCTCTTTATCGGTCATTTTTCAGCAATTACATCGATGCCACCTTTCACCTTTTGATTCAGGGTTACCTTTATTTCGGTATCTAAAGGAAGCAGTAGGTCTACCCTAGATCCAAACTTTATGAAGCCGCCATCTTCACCTTGTAGGGCTTTTTCTCCTTTTTTGGCATAGTTTACGATTCTTCTTGCAAGTGCACCAGCAATTTGCCTGTACAATACCTTTCCAAAGGTTTCGTTTTCGATCACCACAGTGGTGCGCTCATTTTCTTCAGAAGATTTTGGGTGCCATGCAACTAGGTATTTCCCAGGGTGGTACTTGCTATAGATGATGTTGCCTCCCACTGGGTACCGGGTAACGTGCACATTAATGGGCGACATGAAGATAGAAACCTGAAGGCGCTTCTCGTTTAGATACTCACTTTCGAATACTTCTTCAATGACCACTACTTTTCCATCAACCGGAGAGACCATCTGGTTTTCAGCATGTTTTGAGTTCCGCTTTGGGTTTCTGAAGAACTGTAAGATGAGAACAAGAATGACCAATGCGGCCATTTGCAAAAGATACTTCAACCAAACAACTTCTATCTTGTTTGCAAACAAGGCTACTGCTGCACAAAGTATGAAAGCAACAATGATGATCTTATGACCTTCTTTATGGAACATACGTTAAAATTCGAAGGGTTATGTATACAAATGGGGCGACAAATATCAAACTGTCCAACCGGTCTAACAAACCGCCATGGCCTGGCAATATTGCACCGCTATCCTTAATGCCAGCCTCTCTTTTGAAATTGGATTCGACAAGATCTCCCAAACTGCCGCCTACGACAACGACCAGTACTATCACTAACCATTGATATTGTGATAGCACTTCTGTGTGCATGCCAATGATATAGGCGGCGATTGTGGCAAACACAAGGCCCCCCAATGATCCTTCTATGGTCTTTTTAGGCGAAACCCTACTGAACAGTTTGTTTCTTCCAAGCGATCTGCCGACAATATATGCAAATGTGTCATTGACCCATACCAAGATAAAGATACCAAAGATCAATGATTCGGAAAAACGTCCATTCTGATAGGGGATCATTGCTAGAAAGATGCAACCACCACCGATGTACAGCAGACTTAGTACGAATTTCTCCAGATAGCTTCGCGCGCTCTTTTTGTTTGAAAACAGATCGAACAGAAGATATGTGTTCACCAATAGCGTCGGGATCAGTAGTGTCCAATAAGCCTCAGTGTTATGCGTCACATAGATGAATGTCCACCAAAGGCCCAAGAACACAATGAAGACATGGTACCCAGCTAGTTTTACAATTCTTTTGAATTCGTATATGCAGGCAAGCCCAAACACTAGAAACAGAAAGTCGAATGCGTCTTTGTTGTTTAAAAAAACTGCAGCTAATAGTAGAAAAACATAGATGGCTCCAGTAATGGCTCTTTTTAAGAGTTCCTTCATCGGCTATAGGTCTTCCAATAGCAGCAAATATAGGTTTTTTGTACTACTTCCATACGATAGGAAGTCTTTCTCTTTTTTGTCGATGTGGAAGTTCTTGATAGTGGTAATGTTCGAAGGGATGCAATCTTTGTGCTTGTTCTTGATGCCTCTAAGTCCTTCTCCTATGGTTTCAACTAGTTGGCTAGTGGTCGCATAGACCACAAAGTTGTCTGGAAGCTCATGGAGCTTCATCTCGGCGATCTGGTTAGAGGAGATCAATATGGCGCCACTGTCTCCCACTAGATACTCGCATGTGGTCAAAAGGAAAGCGCCATTGGTTCTGGTGTTGCTATATGAGACCTGAAGATCTTGGAACTTGTTCGCAAGGCTTTGGTCTAGGCATAGCACTTCTTCCTGTTGCCAGTAATTCTCGTCTAGGATATTCTCAAAGGCTTCTCGGAGCTCGTGATCAGAATCGCAATACAGGAATTTTCCGCCATTCTTTTTGAAGTTTATGGTGAATTGCTCATCAATAGGAAGCTTGACCTGCGGCATGTACTTTCCCCTCTCTGAGGCAGGGCCATTGCCTGAGCTGGGATCGTTAGACTTACCGAAGATTCTTTTGAAAATATTCATCAAATGCTTCTAGCTTTTAAAGCTGAATGATACGGCTATTCCGTAAATATATAAAAACTTGGTGCTGTCATGAAATGCAGACACACCAACATCGATTTCGTTTTTACCATTAGCTGGCTTTTGGCTTCGTATCGCCAATGGGCTCTTCTGAGACATCACCTTCACGTCCTGAGGCTTCTACATCGTTTTCAGAACTCTCTTGCTCTTGTTCAGCATCTATTTCTTTCTCGAAAGGACGCTTTCCAAATATCTTCTCTAGGTCGTCCTTAAAGATCACCTCTTTTTCTAGCAGACGCTCGGCAAGCTCGGTCAGTTTGTCCTTACTCTCTTGAAGAATGGTGATGGCTCTTTGGTACTGTGCTTCGATGATGTTAGAGATCTCCTCATCAATAACTTGAGCAGTCTCTTCGCTATAGGGCTTAGAGAAACCATAATCGGTCTGTCCCGAAGAATCATAGTATGTCAAGTTACCGATCTTGTCATTTAGTCCATACACGGTCACCATGCCACGAGCCTGTTTGGTAACTTTTTCCAGGTCGCTCAGCGCACCAGTAGATATTTGGTCGAAAATGACTTTTTCTGCGGCCCTTCCGCCCAGTGCTGCACACATTTCGTCTAACATCTGCTCTGGACGAACGATCAACCTCTCTTCTGGCAAATACCAAGCAGCACCAAGTGATTGGCCTCTAGGCACAATGGTTACTTTTACTAGCGGGGCAGCATGCTCTAACATCCAACTGACAGTAGCATGGCCCGCTTCATGGAAAGCAATGGTCTTCTTCTCTTGTGGGGTGATGATCTTGTTCTTCTTTTCAAGGCCACCTACGATTCTATCTACAGCATCCAAGAAGTCTTGTTTATTTACTGCCTTTTTTCCTTGGCGTGCAGCGATGAGCGCTGCTTCGTTACACACGTTGGCAATGTCAGCGCCCGAGAATCCAGGTGTTTGTTTGGCCAAGAAATCTAAGTCTAACGTCTCGGAAGTCTTTATAGGCCTAAGATGTACTTCGAATATCTCTTTGCGTTCACGAAGGTCAGGGAGGTCTACATAGATCTGCCTGTCAAAGCGACCTGCACGCATCAATGCCTTGTCTAAGATGTCTGCACGGTTTGTGGCGGCCACTACGATCACGTTATCCTTTGAGCCAAAACCGTCCATTTCGGTAAGAAGCTGATTCAAGGTGTTCTCACGTTCATCGTTGGATCCTGTGAAGTTATTCTTTCCGCGGGCACGACCGATCGCGTCGATCTCGTCTATGAAAATGATGGAAGGGGATTTGTCTTTGGCTTGCTTGAATAGATCTCGAACACGAGACGCACCCACACCCACAAACATCTCTACGAAATCAGAACCTGAAAGTGAGAAGAAAGGTACTTTTGCTTCACCAGCTACAGCTTTGGCCAAAAGCGTCTTTCCCGTACCAGGGGGGCCGACAAGTAAAGCACCTTTTGGTATTTTACCTCCCAATGCTGTGTACTTATCTGGGTTTTTCAAGAAGTCGACGATCTCCTGTACCTCTTCTTTAGCGCCTTCCAGTCCGGCAACGTCTTTGAATGATACCTTGGTGTTCGTCTTTTCATCAAAGAGCTTTGCTTTTGATTTTCCGATGTTGAATATCTGGCCTCCTGCACCACCAGCGCCACCGCTAGACATTCTGCGCATGATGAAGATCCATATACCTATGAAAAGCAGTATGGGCAAGAAGGTGAATAGGTACTCGCCCCAGCGATTGTCGGGTGTTCTGAAATCGTACTGGAAGTCGATTCCTTTCGCCTTCGCATTATCCAAACGCTTTTGAAATAATTCAAGATTACCGTACTCGAATTCATAATGTGGGCCTAAATTCTTTTGCCCGAATATGGTGTTCTTCGGGACCTTGTTGTGGGCTTCTTTCTGTAGCGCTTCGTCGGTTAGGGTAACACGCGCCTTTCTCCCTACGACAAGCAATTGCTTTACGTCGCCATTGTTCAAGTAGGTCTCAAAATCCGAGAGGTTGGTCTTCTTGACCTCGTTCCACGAATTATCACCATTGAAAATGGTCATACCGATCAATGCCACAATGAGTACAGCATAGATCCAATATGCGTTAAACTTTGGTTTTTTATTAGATGAGTTTTCGTTTGCCATTTAATCTTCTTCTTTAGTAACTGGTAGATACCATGGTGACTTTGGCATCTCCCCACAATCCTTCTATGTCATAGTACTCCCTGATGTGCCTTTGGAAGACATGCACCACGACATTCACATAGTCGATCAATACCCATTCGCCATTGTCAGAGCCTTCAGTGTGCCATGGCTTGTCCTTAAGTTGCTTGCTTACGGTTTTTTGAATGGAATTGACTATTGCGTTGACTTGGGTGTTGGAAGTACCATTGCAAATAACAAAATAGTCACAGACTGTGTTTTCGATCTCCCTTAAGTCCAAGATGCTGATATCTTGTCCTTTTACCTCTTCTATTCCTTCAATAATAACTGCAATAAGTTGGTCTGCGCTACTATTAGTTATTGCCATTAAAAATCTTTATTTTACACAAAGTTATTACTTTTTTGATAGCCTGAACGGTTTATTTAACATAAGATTCAGATTACCAGTATGAATATCATCAAACTTGATGCCATCGAGTCTACCAATACGTATCTACGCACGCTGTCAGTTACCGAGAACCTTAAGGACTTTACTGTTGTGGTTGCCAAACAGCAATTGGCAGGCAAGGGGCAGATGGGTACTTCCTGGTCTTCGGAAGTTGGCAAGAACCTCACGTTTAGTGTGTTCAAGAAGATCTCATGCCTTGATAATGAAGAGCAATTCTATGTGAGCATGGCCACATCGCTGGCTATTTATAAGGCTTTAGAGAAGTTCAACGTTCAACGATTGGGCATCAAATGGCCTAACGACATTTTGTCAGCAAATCAGAAGATCTGTGGCATTTTGATAGAGAATATCGTGCAAAACAATCAAGTGCAAGCGGCGGTCATAGGCATTGGGTTGAATGTGAATCAAACCGATCTCGGGCATTTGCACAGCGCTTCGTCAATGAAACTGCTGAATGGTATCACATATCAGCTAGACGAGATTTTGCAAGCCATCGTAGCACAGCTAAAGGTATATGCAGTCTACGTTGAAGATCGGCGATTCGAGGAATTGAAAGGAGCCTATGAGCGAAAATTATTCCGAAAGGATAAACCCTCTACGTTCAAAAACCAGCAGGGAAACTTACTTATGGGATTCATCAAAGGGGTGAGTGATTCCGGAAAGCTACAGGTCTTGTTAGAAGACAATGTCCTAAAAGAATTCGATTTGAAGGAGTTGAAGCTACTATACTAGACCTCAGATGCAAGACTTGAGATATCAGAAGCGGTCAGAACGTGTTCTTTCCTTAGGCCTTATAGCTTCCCTAAATTCTCTGAAAGCGAGCCAATGAACTTTGTGATCGGCCCCTTGATCATCATGGCCATCATGGGATTGAAGTCTCCTTCAAACGATAAGGTCACATCACTTTTGTCAGTTCCAACTTCTTGAATATCAGCGGTAAGTGTAAAAGGGAGCTTGTCGCTGGCCGCACCAAGTACGACTTTGCTGGGAGCTTCGGATTCCTTCAGTTTCAAAACGATCTCTGGCATACCGCTAAGCGCAAAGAGAAACTTGTCTTCTTCCAACACTTCAAACTTGCTCTTGTTCTCTGGCATGATGCTCTCGAAGTTCTCAACATTCATCAAGAAATCATACACTTCTTGTGGTGATTTGTCTACTGTAGTCTTTGGGCTTTCAATGTTCATGTGAATTCAATTTGTTTTTGGGATTACTCGGCAGTCCATTCTGCTGGATTGTTCTGCCAAGACACTAGCGCTTCAATTTCCTTGCCAGAAATGTAGCTGGTGTCTAAAGCTTGCTCCAAGAGCGAAGGATAGTCACTGAGTGTACAAAGTTTCAAGCCCGCTTTTTCGAAGTTCTCTATCGAGGTGTCAAAACCATAGGTGAAGATAGCGATCATGCCCTTTACATTGGCACCAGCATCCTTCAGTGCTTTTACAGCGTTCAAGCTGCTCTTTCCCGTGCTGATCAAATCCTCTATGACCACTACGTTCTGACCAGGTTCTAGGAAACCTTCGACCTGATTCTGGCGTCCGTGCTTCTTGGCTTGGGGTCTCACATACACGAAGGGCAATCCCATGTATTCGGCAACCAACATGCCTATGCCGATGGCTCCTGTGGCAACTCCGGCGATCGCCCCTGGTTTCCCGAATTCTTCCTCCAGCTGTCGTGCCATTTGCTCACGCACAAAGTTGCGAATGGGAGGAAAGGAGAGGATCAAGCGATTGTCACAATAGATTGGGGACTTCCAACCGGATGCCCAGGTGAATGGGCTTTCAGGACTCAACTTTATTGCATTAATTTGCAATAAAAGCTCAGCAGTTTTCTTAGCAGTCTCATTGTCTAAAACCATCACTGCAAATGTATAAAGTTTTTATCAATCAAAATCCTATCATCTTAACAAGCCACCTTATCAAAGAGGAGGATTTCAAGTACTTTTTGTTAGACACGGTAGACATTGCGACGCTTGGGAGAGAATTCGAAAATAAACGTCTAAAGGCCGTCTGCCTCTACGATGAGGATGAGAAGAACCTCTTGAAGAAATTCAAGAGAAAACTACCTGTGGTAGAAGCTGGCGGTGGTTTGGTGAAGAACAAGAAAGGTGAGGTGCTCTTCATCTACAGAAACGGCAAATGGGACTTGCCCAAGGGAAAGATAGAAAAGAATGAGAGCCTGGAGGAAGGAGCTGTGAGAGAAGTAGAGGAGGAGACAGGCGTGAAAGCTTTGAAGGTCAAGAAGTTTTTGAGGCACACCTATCATATCTTCAAACGGAACGGTGTGTACAAATTGAAGCTGACCCATTGGTACTTGATGACGACAAGCTATGATGGCGAGCTCAAGCCACAGCTTGAAGAAGACATCTACGAAGTAACTTGGAAGGATGAGCTACAGGTAAAGAAAGCACTACAGAACACTTATGCCAACATACGGTCATTGTTCGAGAACTGATCATTTCGGTATCCTGTAGACCGGATATCGTAGATGAGCTTTCTCATAGTGTTCGGATCTCTTAAAAAGCCAATCTAACTGCGCGTACCAATTGTTGGCAAAGTCTGGTTCAGTAAGTTTCTTGGCTTCGAATTCGGTTTTCAATACGGTATTCTTGGAGAGTAGTTCTTCCGCCTCATCTTCCCAGACATAAGGAGAAAAGCCCTCCTTTTGCTGCAAGATGGTGTCAAAGAAGTTCCAGTTGAAGAACGAATCAGGGGCTCCAGGCTCTAAAGTCTCCAGCACATAGCGAATGCCTTTCTGGTCTGTCTTCACCAGATAATAGTCATCTTCGTCAATATAGACACTTTCTGCCGAGACACTTACAGAAGTGTTGTAATGTGGGTAGTGTCCTTCGTAAGGTCGGTTAAAGGTCTCGTAGTTCTCGATCCGGTACACTTCCACATCCAAGCTGTCTGAATCTTTCAATTCTTCCAATTCGATGGCATTGAACTCAAGTCGATTCACCACTTTTCTCCAAACCTTGGGCACTAAATACGCTTTTGGGATGGTGACGTCCTTTTTGGGTTTGAAGAAATTGAAATAGGTGACATCCTTAGTGAAGGGGCGATTCCGATCGTACTTTAATCTGGGTTTCCCGGTCACGTTGCTCACTACCATCTCGCCTTCAAATCCCTTGAAATTCAAGGTGGAAGTTCTGCTAGAGTCGATCTCCCATTGCAAGGTGTACGTTTCGGCATTGCGAAAGGTCTCATAGGCTTCTTCCCGAAGGGTTTTGATCTGCTCATGGTCGCGCTCTACCAACTGGATCATGCTATTCATGAGTTCATAGGTGCCCTCTACACGTTGTTTGTAGGGCTTTAACATATGAGTCTCCACCATGACACCTAGCGTATTCCACAGCGTGGTATAGCCTGTAGAATAGCGTGGCGAATCCAAGAATTGCGAGAATCCTTGTTCAGGAGTCTTGTTGAACACGTTCACATAGGGCGTAATGTCCCACTCTTTAGCTTGAAGGTCTTTTTCCAAGGAAGGCATCATTTCGTCCTGAAGGTATTCGCCCAATGCTCCTCCTAATTTGTCGTGCTGGGTGAAGAGATGCGTAAGCGTGTACTGATAGTCAGCACCATTGCTCACATGATTGTCGATAAGTATATCGGGTTGAAGCGCTTGAAAGATTCGGGCAAAAGATGATGCATTACGGGTATCTGCTTTGATGAAATCGCGATTCAGGTCGTAGTTCTTGGCATTTCCTCGGAAGCCGTAGGCCTCAGGGCCATTCTGATTGGTGCGAGTGCCGCTATTGCGATTTAAGGCACCTCCCACATTATACACAGGAATCGTAGCCAGCATCACATGCTTGGGAAGATCGATCTTTCCCTGAGCGATATCTCGAAAGAGCATCATCGTAGCATCGATGCCATCAGACTCGCCAGGGTGAATACCATTATTGATCAAGATGATACGCTTTTGTTCGCGAATTTTGTTGTAATTGGTCTCTGGGCTGGGGTTCAGCGTCACGAGCTTTAGGAGTTCTCCGCTGTCAGTCCTTCCCGAGTTGCGAAACTTCACCGAAGGATATGCCTCGGCCAAGGCTTCATAGAATGCTATGACTTCTTGATAGGTGGCAGTTTCAGTGCCATTACTTTTTTCGAAGCGTGTCGTAAAGTCATAGTTGGCGCTTTCCTTTTCGATCTTGCAAGCGGTCAGTACGAGAAGTACGAGCAGATATTTCTTCATCAGATACCATTTTTGTGCCTTAAATATAGGTTATGTATCGTTGATTTCCTTGTATAGAAAAGAATTAAGGGTATTTTTGCCGGCTTATCGATGAAGTTCCTCATTGAACGAGACTTTTGTTGAAGTTCAAAAGATTTGTTTGAATTGACCTTGAATCGAGTTCAGGGTCTCATGATATAAGATCTAAACATGACAGCATTTATCCGAAAACGCGCAGCAAATGCCAAAAATGATATTCTTAGCGGACTAACCGTAGCCTTGGCCCTGGTGCCCGAAGCGGTGGCCTTTGCCTTTGTGGCAGGTGTTGACCCGCTGGTAGGCTTGTACGCCGCCTTTATGATCGGCCTCATCACTTCGATATTTGGAGGCCGCCCAGGGATGATCTCTGGAGCCACGGGTGCGTTGGCCGTCGTGATGGTAACATTAGTGGCCAAAGGCAATGCCATGGGTGCGGAAGGCGAGAACCTTGGACTCTACTATTTATTTGCCACCGTGATCTTGATGGGTGTCATACAGATGCTGGCCGGTGTCTTTAAATTGGGAAAGTTTGTCCGCTTGATCCCGCATCCTGTGATGATGGGCTTTGTCAATGGTTTGGCTATTGTGATCTTCTTGTCACAGTTGGGCATGTTCAGAGAAGTAGCAGCAGACGGGGACATGGTCTGGATGAACGGGCCACGACTCTGGCTCATGCTAGGCTTGGTGGCATTGACCATGGGCATGATGTATTTCCTTCCAAAACTGTCCAAGAAACTGCCTGAGGCCTTGATCGCTATCGTGGTCGTATCAGGGATCGTCATTCTAGGAAAGTTAGACGTGGCAACGGTGGGATCCTTTATTCGCGAAGGTGGAGGTGAAGGCCTAAAAGGAGGCTTGCCACAATTTCAATTTGACATCTTCAGTAAGGTGCCATTCAATCTCGAGACCTTGAGATTCATCGGTCCGTATGCTGTGATCCTTGCAGCTATTGGCCTTATAGAATCCTTGATGACCTTGAATCTCGTCGACGAACTTACCGAGACCCGAGGGAATGCCAATCGTGAGTGCTTGGCACAAGGCGGGGCAAACATCGTAACGGGACTGTTTGGCGGAATGGGCGGTTGTGCCATGATCGGGCAGTCGATCATCAACATCAAGTCGGGCGGACGCACACGCCTTTCTGGAATTGTAGCGGCAGTCACACTGTTGCTATTCATTCTCTTTGCCAGCGGCTTGATCGAGCAAGTTCCTATCGCTGCATTGGTCGGTGTCATGTTCATGGTGGTGGTCGGTACATTTGCATGGAGTAGTTTTCGTATACTTCATAAAATTCCGTTGGCAGATGCGGTCGTCCTGATTACGGTATCGCTACTAACCGTCTTCTTCGACTTGGCTGTGGCCGTCATTGCCGGGGTGATCATCTCTGCTTTGGTCTTTGCATGGGAAAACGCCAAGCGCATTCGCGCTCGCAAGCGTATGAAAGAAGACGGCACCAAGGTATACGAGATCTGGGGGCCGTTGTTCTTTGGTAGTATTCAGGCTTTCAATAGTAAGTTCGATGTGAAGAATGACCCCAGCAAGGTAGAGATCGACTTCGTGGAGTCGCGCATCAGTGACCATTCGGCATTGGAGGCCATCTTCAACTTGGTCGAAAAGTACGAAGCCGCTGGCAAGAAAGTCACCCTAAAGCATTTGAGCGAAGATTGCAAGAACTTGATGGTGAAAGCCTCTCCTAAGTTGGCACAAGTGATTGAAGAGGACATCAATGATCCGCGATACTATTTGGCGGCCAATCCCGAAGAATTCACGAAAGGGCTGGGTGAATACAAGTTTTAAGGTCTAAGATTCTATTTTATCGATTACAGATTTTAGACTGGCCTTTATTTCGTTTGAATCGCACTTTTCATAGAGACGCTTCATCTTGGCATTCATTTGACTATAATTGGCTTCAGGATATAAATCAATCAAAGCAGAAAAGTATTGTGTTATGGTAGATGATAGCGTTTGCTTACCTTGATATGAGAATCTCTTTTCTTGGTTGAGATGGTCAAGATAATAACTAAAATTATTAATAAGAGTTTTCACATTACTGTTTACATTTTTCTGAATCCTTGGCTCTTCTGGATTATCAGTGCTTTCCAAAATATTATCATTGCCAAGCTTGAAATATTTAAGTTGCAAAGCTAAACCAAAGTCATATATCGCTAAATATTCTTCTTCATAAACGTATTCGTCTTTTCTATTTTTAGCGGAATATATGTCTATGAGAGTTTTCCAGTTATCAAAAAAATCTTGACTCACATCGCTTCTGTAGTCTAAGCCTAAATTTTCATCATCTAGAATTACTTTGAAATTTTCCTTATCAACAAGCTTTCTAATGACGAGATCGTTTTCTGGGTTCTTTAATCTGGGTAATTCACCATTGGGTTTCCAATTGTATTTCAATTCTAACGTAGCCTTTTTGTGATCTTCTGCAGTCCAATATCTTTTGTCTAACTGAAATATTTCATACTTGTCTTCACTACATGATATCAATTGTAAGCTTAGAAAGAGTAAGAGAATAGAAAATGCTTTATTTTTTAGCATTGAATAGAATTTTAGGGTTTTCATAATCGCAATACAATAATAACAAACTATCTACATCTTTTTCATATTTCTTCTGTTCTTTCATGACATAGCTATGAAAGGTATCATAATCATACCTTTTTTGATAAGCTCTTTCTTGTGTCCAGTTCTCACTTAGAATTATGCTCATTTCCTTTTTATTACGAATGTTTTCTTCTTTAACTTTTTTTCGTGCCTTTCTTGCAAAAAGCTCAGTTATTTTGAAATGTGTTAGTTCATGAGCTAACAAATACTCATCGTGAATATGACTGTTGTAGACGTAGGATCTTGAAGGATGGAATAAGGCTTCAATAATCACATAGTCTTCTTTATGATTCAAGTCGATGGATGTTACTATATATGCATATTCTTCATTTCCGTAAAGCTCTCTTTTGAAGAACTCGAGGCCTCTAAAATTTTCAAAGCTTATACTGTCAATTTGGCTAAATGGTATAGGTGATTCGTAATTCAAATAATTCACTTTATTCAAGGTGAGAACAACTATGGTTGCCAGTGCAAATAATAATAAAGGTATTCTTAATGACTTTAGAAATGTCTTGAAAGTGATTTTCCTGTTGTATTTCTTCTCTCTAATTACAAAGCTTGCATAATAGATAATTGGGGTGCAGTAAGCGGTTATGAAAAGAATGATGATGAGGGTATCGCTCATTATATGAACATCATTTAACCCTCACCGTATCGGGTACTAGGATCTTATAGTCTCCTCCATTACGGATCACGTCTCTGACGATAGAGGAAGAGATGTAAGAGGTCTTCGCAGCAGTGAGCAAGAAGACCGTCTCAATAGGGGCTAGGTCGCGATTGGTGTGGGCGATGGCCTTCTCGAACTCAAAATCAGCAGGGTTGCGCAGCCCACGAAGAATAAAATCAGCCTTGATCTTTTTTGCGAAGTCTACCGTGAGTCCTTTGTAGGTCACCACCTTGATCTTGGGTTCGTGCTCGAAAGCTTCCTCAATGAAGCGGACCCGTTCTTCTAGGGAGAACATATACTTCTTGTCGGCGTTGACGCCAATGGCAATGATCAGTTCGTCAAAAAGTTTAACACCACGCTCGATAATATCGTAATGTCCCAGGGTGATGGGGTCAAAAGAGCCAGGAAAGATAGCGCGCTTCATACCTTAAAGTTACTGTTTTTTATTGAGGGCCTCTTCAATGGCATTGCTAAAAAGGGCCTGTAATGAGATACCGGCCTTGGCAGCTTGCTGTGGCAAGATACTTTCTTCAGTCAATCCAGGAACGGTGTTCACTTCTAGCAGATGTGGCTCACCATCTTTGAAGATGTACTCACTTCGACTAAAACCCTCCATCTTCAGTACTTCGTATACTTTCTGGGCAACGGCTCGTACGTTCTCAGCCATTTCCTCAGAGATCCTTGCTGGGGTGATCTCTTGTGACTTTCCTAGATACTTGGCCTCATAATCAAAGAAATCATTTTCAGAGACAATTTCAGTGATAGGCAGTACAATGACTTCACCTTTGTATCGGATGACGCCGACCGAAACTTCAGTGCCCTCTAAAAAGGATTCGATGATGAGCTCATCGTCCTCTTCAAATGCATAGTCAATGGCTTGCTGAAGTTCTTCCTGTTTGTTCACTTTAGAGACTCCAAAACTACTACCTGCCTTGTTGGCTTTTACAAAACAAGGAAGTCCCACTTTGGCAAAGATAGACTGTTCGTCTATTGTATCTCCTGAGTTGAGGTAATACGATTCCGCAGTCTTGATCCCATAAGGTCTCAATACAGACAGGCAATCTCTTTTGTTGAAGGTCAATGCGGCCTGATACATACCGCAGCTGGTATGTGGAATGCCCAAGAGCTCCAAATAACCTTGTATGAAACCGTCCTCACCAGGGCTGCCATGTATCGCATTGAAGACGCAGTCGAAGACAATAGGCTCACCTTTTACTTCTACAGAAAAATCATGCCTATTGATCGGATATTCATTGTCTTGGCCATCAACAAATACCCACTTTTCCTCAAAAATGTGAATGCGATAGGGCACATACAAGCTGCGATCCAGATGTTTGTATACGATCTCACCGCTTTTTAGCGAGATCTGGTATTCCGACGAATAACCGCCCATGATGATGGCAATCTTCTTCATATTGAAAGAAATGTGCAAAAGCTGCGTTATCAAAACGAAAATAGCGCATTTATGGTTATGACCTGCCAAAGGAATTCGATTTTATATATTTGCGATTCAAATCAGATACATGAGCTTGTTCAAATTTGTCTTTAGCAAAACCTTCTTGATCCAGTTGGCATTGGCCCTTGTGGCCGCAGTCGTTTTATGCTTCCTATTGTTGAAATGGCTGAAAGTGACTACCAATCACAACGAGTTTGTAGTGGTGCCGCATGTGACTGAAATGTCATTTGAAGAAGCGCAAGCCAAGTTGGAAGAAGCAGGTCTGAACATCGAAATTCTTGACACGGCCAACTTTAACCCAAAGCATCCACCTTTTGCCGTGATCGAACAGGCTCCGCTTGCAGGGAAGAATGTAAAAGAAGGAAGACGCATCTATTTGACGATCAATCCTTCAGGCTATCGAAAAGTGACTGTCCCCAAGATCATTCAGATCACACGTAGAAGTGCTGAATCTACACTTAGAGCGGTAGGCTTGGAAGTAGGGAGTATTGAATATGTAGATGACATTGGTAAGGACATGGTATTGTCGTTGAAGCACAAAGGGAGGTCCATCAAGCCAGGTGATCATTTGATGAAGACTTCAAAAGTAGACCTCGTATTGGGTAACGGAAACGGAAACTAGCATCGATGGAAGATCTTGACCTTCCAGAGGGATCTTCGCAAGACCTCTATGAACATTACAGTTTTACGGCCGATAAAGGCCAAGCACCGTTGCGAGTAGACAAGTTCTTGATGAATCGCATTGAGAATGCCACGCGTAACAAGATCCAACAAGCAGCCAAAAATGGGAACATCTTTGTGAATGGGACGCCTGTGAAGCAGAATTACAAGGTGAAGGCCGACGATGAGGTAAAGGTGTTGTTCGAGCATCCGCCACATGAATATTTGTTGACCCCTGAGGATATTCCGTTGGATGTCATCTATGAAGATGATGCACTGCTGGTGGTGAACAAGCCTGCGGGTATGGTCGTACATCCGGGGCATGGCAATTATACAGGAACCTTGATCAATGCCTTGATCCATCACTTCGAGAATTTGCCCAACAACAGCAGTGGTCGTCCCGGTCTGGTACATCGTATCGATAAGGACACCACAGGATTGTTGGTGGTGGCCAAGACCGAAGAAGCCATGAGTCACCTAAGCAACCAGTTCGCCGAAAAGACTTCAGAGCGTGAGTACTTGGCCCTGGTTTGGGGCGATGTGAAAGCAGATGAGGGCACTATTGAAGGCCATATTGGTCGCCATCCGAAGAACAGATTGCAGATGGCCGTCTTTCGTGAAGGCGACCATGGAAAAGAAGCCATAACGCATTACAAGGTCATAGAGCGATTGGGATATGTAACGCTGGTAAGCTGTCGCTTAGAGACCGGACGTACGCATCAGATCCGCGCGCACATGAAGCACATGGGCCATACGCTGTTCAACGATGAGCGCTATGGCGGCGAGAAGATCTTGAAAGGAACTACCTTCTCGAAGTACAAGCAGTTTGTAGAGAATTGCTTCAAGGTGCTTCCGAGAACCGCGCTTCATGCCAAGACACTAGGCTTTGAGCATCCCAAGACGGGCAAATGGGTAAGTTTCGATTCGGAAGTGCCTGCAGACATGCAGGAGTGTGTCGAGCGTTGGCGCAACTATGCCAAGCACGCTAAAGACTAGCTTATAAATTCTGTGCATAGGTCTATTTAGATCTCCTATTTGTTTCTTCAGAAGGATTGCATTACAAATTGTACTTTTGATATTGAAACAAAGTACATCAATGAAAATTGTCATATCACCAGCAAAGTCACTCGACTTTGAATCGTCATTGCCCACTTCGAAGACAAGTGAAGCCGTGTTCCTCTCGGAAGCAGAGCGTCTCAATAAGCTCCTAAAGAAAAAATCTGCGCGAAGCCTTTCCAAGCTCATGAGCATCTCGGATGCCTTGGGACAACTCAACTACGAGCGCAACCAATCGTGGGGCTTGCCTTTTTCATCAGATAACGCCAGACCATCTGTGTATGCATTTAGTGGTGATGTGTACCGTGGTTTGGATGTGTACACCCTTCCGGAAGAAAAGATCGACGACCTTCAAGATACCTTGCGGATCATTTCGGGTCTCTATGGCTTGTTGAAACCGCTAGACCTCATTCAGCCGTATCGTTTGGAGATGGGCACGCGCATGCCGGTGGGCGTGAAAAAGAACCTGTATGAATTCTGGAGAAAGAAGATCACAGACCATTTGAACAGTGAATTAGCAGAAGGCGAGCTGTTGGTGAATTTGGCCAGTAACGAATACTTCAAAGCTATCGATAGAAAAACACTGAAAGCCACTGTGGTGACTCCAGTCTTCAAGGACTTTAAAAATGGCGAGTACAAGACGATCATGACCTTTGCCAAGCTGGCGCGTGGTTACATGACGCGTTACATTTTGGATACCGATGCCCAGACCGTCGATGAACTCAAAGGTTTTAATTACGAAGGCTATGGGCTGAGTGAGGAACTGTCTTCAGAGAGCGAACTGGTCTTTACCCGATAAAAAAAAGCGTGACCATCGCGCTTATTCCTCTTCTTGTTTCGCGGCTTCGACCGAAGGTGCCGCTTTCTTCGGTTTGGCTGGTGCTTTTGTCTTTGGCGTTGCTTTGGCTTTAGGTTTGGCCGCTACGGCCGCTGCTTTTCTTTTTTTGCGTCTTCTACGAGCGCCGTACGTACCTTTGATGATCTTACCACGCTTGGTCTTTTTATCGCCTTTTCCCATGTATTTAGTTTTTAAGTTGGTAATTCAATATACAGAAATTTCTTCTAAAAGGAAAATGGTTAGTATCTTGTTAATTGGTTGAATTACGAATGTAGCAGCAAGAGTGTAGAATATGGGATCAAGCGTCAAGAATCGTACGACAAACTTTAAGATGAAAATCCAACAATCAAATAATCTAATAGTCCAGTAATCCAATCATCCAAGAACTTTGTTCCTTCATACACACCCATACGAACCTTATATTCCAGAGGATGCCACCAAACTGGTGGTGGGCACCTTGCCGCCACCCAGATTCACTACAGGTGAATTGAAAGCAGGTGATGTGAACTTTTGCTATGGAAGTCGCGATGGTCAGCTTTGGCCGATCCTAGATCGTATCTTCGACCTGAAATTGAAGTTCGAGACCACGCCCGAAGCCACCCAACAGCGAAAGGATTTTTTACACAGGCGACAGATCGGTATCTGTGACATCGTGGCCTCGGCCCAGCGTGAAAAGATCGACGCCACCGACCTGGGCATGCAAGATGTGGAACTACGCGACCTGGTCAGTTATCTGAAACAATACCCAAGCGTACATACCTTGTTGTTCACGGGCGGGAATAGCAAGAACGGCCCCGAATATTTCTTTAGAAGGCATTTGAAGACGTATGGATTAAAGCTGAAAGTAGTGAATGACCAGGTGCCGCGCATCCATCAGTTTGTCATTCCGAATGAAAATGAGGAATCTCATGATGGGATTTCTCCCGCTGGTCGAAATGACAAGAAGCGCATCATCAAAACCGTTTCGTTAACAGCACCATCGGGATCGGCCAATCGTGCCGTGGGAAGTATGGAGCTGTACAAGCAACTGAAAAATGCTGACCCTAGTTTCAACACTTTGGATTTTCGGGTGTTGCAGTATCGTGAGTTTTTTTGAGGGTTTTATAGAGGCCAGATCTGCCCAAAAATAGTTTAGGCTACTCCATTTTAGCCGTCAACAAACTCTCAAAGGCTTGCAACCCATATATCACTTGTTCGATGCTCAAGTTCTCGTTAGGGCTATGCTGGTTGTTGTCAGCGTTTACTAAAGGCACGATCACTGCTGGGACATCCAAGGCATTGATAAAGGGTGCAATGGGCACGGTGCCGCCCATGATGCGGATGTTCACGATCTCTTCTGCAAAGGTGTCTTTGAGGGTTTGTTGCAACCATTGGGCAGGCTTCCCATCCATACCTGTACGAAAGGCATCGGTCACACTACCTAGCTCTAGGCGAGCGATCTTGGCGTGGTTGCGACGTTCTTCAAGCGTCGGTTCATCCTCGGTCACATAAAACCCTTGGGCTTCGATATGTTTTTTTAACAACTGTTGCTGACGACGCCCATCGGTCTCGGGCACCAAACGAATGTCGATGGCCGCTGTGGCTTTGTCAGGTACGATGGTACGTGCTTGTGCACCAACCCAACCTGAAGATAGTCCGCGTACATTCAGCGAAGGGAATTGCAACGATTCTTGGTAGTTACTGCCTACCTTTTCGGGCGTGTGGATGGCCAAGCGTTCTAACAACTGCTCGCGATCATCGGGTACTGAGGCTAAAAGTGCTTTGGTAGATCCATCCAAGGCGATACCCTTATAAAAACCTTGGATCAGCACGCGACCTTCCGTATCTTTCATACTGGCCAAGAGCTGGGAGAGTTGTATGCCAGGATTGGGTGCATAGTTGCCAAAGTGCCCACTATGCTGAGGCTTGATAGGGCCATAGGTAGTAAGGTTTACAGTGGTGATCCCACGACAGCCATACACTATGGTGGGTTGCCCGGAAGGGTGTATGGGGCCATCTGCGATGATCATGAGGTCAGAGGCCAATAGGTCTTTGTACTGTTGCACTGCAGCAGGAAGCGGTTTGCTGCCACGTTCTTCTTCGCTATCAAGAATGACTTTCATGTTGTAGGGGATGCTCTTTCCTTTGACCTTCAATAGATCGAGTGCATGGAGCAGCATTACGATGGGGCCTTTATCGTCTGAGACCGAGCGCCCAAAGATGCGCCATTGGGCATCGATACCGTTTTGCAGGTCGGTCCAAGGACGTTCGATCCAATCCTTTTCGCCCTGAGCCTTCAAGACCACGTCATATGGGTTGGCTTGCGACCATTTGCTCGGGTCGACCGGTTGCCCGTCAAAATGCATGTAGAACAACACAGTGGGCCGGTCGTCCTGCATGGGCAAAGCGGCAAAGAAAAGTGGTTCTCCTTGGGTGGGTAGGGTAGTAGAATTGAACCCTCGCTGATTGAACTCTTTCGTGAGCCAGCGAATGTTTTGCTCGATATCGGCCGAGTTCAAGGAATTGTTGGGAATGGCCACAAAGCTTTTGATGTCTTCCAGTATTTCCCCAACATGCTGGTTGAGCAATAGGTCTGAGGTTTGTGCAGTTGTGAAGCAGGAAACGATGGCCAGACAGCCCAAAAACAAAGTTCTCATAGCGTGGGTTTGAAATGACAAGATACTAAGTTAACGGATCTGCCCCACAAATTTTTTAATGGTATTTGTCCCTTCTTCTGTTAAATGCTTGATAAAGGCTGAACCGATGATAGCCCCTTTGGTATGCTGCGTAGCCTGTTGAAAGGTCTCCGCATTGCTGATCCCAAAGCCGACGATCTGCGGATTTTTCAGATCCATCTCGGCAATACGGGTAAAATAGGCCTCTTGCTCCTCACCAAAACCTTGCCTGGCTCCCGTGGTACTGGCCGAGCTCACCATGTAGATGAATCCTTCGCTAAGGCTATCGATGTAGCGGATACGCTCTTCAGGAGTTTGTGGCGTGATCAAAAAGATATTCAGCAATCCGTAGTGTTCAAACAGTGCCTTGTATTCCTTTTCGTAGACATCGACAGGAAGATCTGGAAGGATCAACCCATCAATGCCGATCTCTTGGCATTTCTGGCAGAATGTCTCTACACCGTATTGCATCACAGGATTCAAATAGCCCATGGCGATCAACGGGATGTCTACCTCTTGGCGAATACCTTCCAATTGTTCAAAGAGTTTATGGACGGTCATGCCGTTCTTCAATGCTTGCGTGCCACTCTCCTGGATGGTAGGTCCGTCGGCAAGCGGGTCGCTAAAAGGCATGCCGATCTCGATCATGTCTACCCCTGCAGCTTGCAAACTTTTGATCACGGGAACGGTATCCTCCAATGCGGGATAGCCTGCCGTAAAATATATGGAGAGGAGTTTTTTATCCTCTTGTAGTTTTTGGGTGATTCTGTTCATATTCTTAGTATTGAGAAGTTAGTATTGAGAAGTCAGATGGAAGCTTTGTCTCATCACCACTAATGTCTCACATCTAATTATAATTTGAAATAATCTATATACGTCTGCAGATCCTTGTCGCCTCGGCCTGAAAGGGAGATGACCACTACGTCCTCTGGTTTGAAGGTCTTATGCTCGAAAATGGCCAATGCATGACTGGTCTCGATAGCAGGTATGATGCCTTCTAGCTGCGAAAGTTCTAGCCCGGCAACCATGGCCTCATCGTCGGTCGCCGAGTAAAATTCTCCGCGCCCCGAACGGTATAGATGAGCATGTAATGGCCCAACACCCGGATAGTCCAGACCAGCCGAGATCGAGTATGGCTCCGTGATCTGTCCATCTGTAGTCTGCATCAATAAAGTTTTGCATCCATGAATGATGCCTTCCTTCCCTAGAGCAGATGTGGCTGCACTTTCACCAGAATGAATGCCTTTTCCAGCAGCTTCTACAGCAATGATGCCCACGTCCTCATTGTCTAAAAAATGATAGTAGGTACCTGCTGCATTGCTGCCACCACCGATGCAGGCAACCACATAGTCTGGGCTTTCTCTCCCTTCTTTCTTCTTGAGTTGCCATTTGATCTCTTCGGAAATGACGCTCTGAAAACGGGTTACCATATCCGGATATGGATGTGGGCCAATGGCCGAACCAATGATGTAGTGTGTGTCCACCGGATTGTTGATCCAATCACGTATGGCTTCGTTTGTAGCGTCTTTGAGTGTTCTGCTTCCAGATAATGCAGGGCGAACTTCAGCGCCTAACATTTTCATACGGGCTACATTTGGGGCTTGACGAGCAATGTCGATCTCGCCCATATACACAATGCACGGAATGCCCATCAAGGCACAGACCGTTGCTGTGGCCACGCCATGCTGACCGGCACCTGTTTCGGCAATGATGCGATCCTTGCCCAACCGTTTGGCTAGCAATATTTGGCCAATGGTATTGTTTACCTTATGCGCGCCGGTATGGTTGAGGTCCTCGCGCTTCAGGTAGATTTTGGTGTTGTGCTTCTTGGAAAGCCGTTCAGCAAAATAGAGTGGGGAAGGGCGACCTACATAGTCCTTCAACAGTTGGTTGAATTCTTCTTGGAAGGAAGCCTCACCTGTGATGTCGAGATAGTTCTGGCGAAGTTCTTCCACATTGGGCCAAAGCATCTCTGGGATGTAGGCGCCACCAAAATCACCATAATAGCCTCTTTCGTCAGCATTAAACGTTTTCATAGAGCAATTCTTTAAATTTCTGTACGTCTTCAATTTTTTTCAGACCGGGCTCTGATTCAAATCTACTGTTCACATCAATGGCATGGATTGGTAGTCCTGTTTTCAGGATGGCCTTTATTTTTTCTACCTCTTCTAATCCTATACCACCACTTAGGAAAAATGGTTTCTGGGAGGGATAATCTTTTAGCACTTTCCAGTTAAAGGTGTAGCCGTTGCCACCTGGTAGTTTCCCTTTGGTGTCGAAAAGGTAATGGTCGCAGACTTCTTCGTAAGGTTTCAATTGGTCGAAATCAAAATTGTCCCTGATACTGAAGACTTTGATGATCTCCAGTTTTTCATGAACCTGAACCTGTTTGCCAACAAGGTAGGCTTGTTTCAGGTTCTGATTATGAGATGCCGAAACAAGTTTGGCATGACACTCACGAAGCATTTTACAATACTCAGGTGTCTCCTTCCCATGCAATTGAATGGCCTGAAGGCCATATTTTTCAATGGTTGAGATCACTCCTTCAATTTCGGCATCTACAAACACGCCCACTTTTTTGATAGTATCGGGTAACTGTGGAAGTTTGCTCTGAGCGAAGCGCGACGAGTGTTCCCAAAAGATGAAGCCCATGTAGTCGGGTTGCAATGCTGCGATCTCTGCGATGTTCTCTGGATATTTCATGCCGCAGACTTTAAGCCCGACCCTAGTACTCCCCATAGGGGAGGCAGTTTTATTTTCAATATGTTCTTTATTTTTTTTCATTGTGTCATTTCGAAATGAGCGAAACGATTGAGAAATCTTTTTATGAGACATCCCTCTCTTGATAGCTGTCGGGGCGTTCGACATCACCTTCTAGTTCCTTTATGAATTTTTGAGCACTTGCTCCTGGATTCTCAGTTCTCATGAAATTCTCGCCGATCAAGAAACCTTGGTATCCATAGGGTTGCAGCGCTTTGATGGCCTCGACAGTACTGATGCCGCTTTCAGAGACCTTGACAAAGTCTTCCGGAATTTGAGGGGCCAAGGATCTGCTGGTTTCCAGCGAGACCTCAAAAGTCTTCAAGTTGCGGTTGTTCACACCGAGCATGTCCAGACTTGGCATGATGGACCTCCGCAACTCTTCTTCATTGTGTACCTCCAGGAGTACTTCCAATCCAAGATGTTTGGCAGTTTCCGATAGCAGCTTGACCTCGGCTCTAGAAAGTACTGCGGCGATCAGTAGGATGATGTTTGCACCATGGGCTTTGGCCTCGATCAGTTGATACTCATCAATGATGAATTCCTTCCGAAGGATGGGCATTTGAACAGACGCTCTGGCCAAGAGCAGATCATCTAGCGAGCCTCCAAAATACTTTCCATCTGTGAGTACCGACATCCCACAAACACCGGCTTTTTCATACCCAAGGGCCACGTCTTGGACGCTCACCTTTTGATTGATCACAGCTTTAGATGGCGAACGACGTTTGTGTTCGGCAATGATACCCGAGGTGCTGTTGCGCAAGCGATCACTCAACGAGATGGTTGCTCTTCCGAACAATGCGGTGGCTTCCAATTGCGATATAGGAACAATGCTTTTTTTCAGCGCTACTTCCTTGCGTTTGTCAGCTATGATTCTTTGAAGAATATCCATATCAAGCACTTAACTTTTGAAGGGTTTTCAATGCTTGAAGGCCTTTTCCGGATAGCAAAGACTCTTTTGCCAACTCAAAACCCTGTTTAGGTGTTAGGTCTTTCGCAGTAGCGATAGCCACACCCGCATTGGCACAGACCACATTGTTCTGAGCCTCGGTACCTTTGCCACTTATCACGTTCATGAAAATAGCAGCTGCACTTTTTATGGAATCACCGCCGTAGATGTCCTGTTGCTGTAGTGCGGGCACACCGAAATCTTCAGGAGACAGCATCGCATCTATCTTGTTAGAGATGGTTTTGGTGTTTCCTGTCAATGAGATCTCATCGTAACCATCCAACGCATGCAAGATGGTGTAATTCTTATCGGTGTTTTGGTAGAGATACCCATACATCCGAGCCAATTCTAGATTGAAGACA
The DNA here is from genome assembly GCA_028284745.1 of Flavobacteriaceae bacterium. Taxonomy (GTDB): domain Bacteria; phylum Bacteroidota; class Bacteroidia; order Flavobacteriales; family Flavobacteriaceae; genus JANQRC01. The sequence continues at coordinate 77,415 of JANQRC010000048.1, read as the reverse complement.
CCCACCATTTGATTCTTGGGGGAAGCAGGGTTCACCATAGGGCCCAATATGTTGAAAAAAGTCTTTACTGCCAGTTCTCTTCGAATGGGAGCCACATTCTTCATAGCTGGATGAAAGAGTGGGGCATGAAGCACACAGATACCCGCCTGATCGATGCTCCTTTCTAAGAAATCTTTATCGTTGCTGAATTTGACGCCCAAATATTCCATCACATTGCTACTCCCGCATTTTGAGGAAACCCCATAATTGCCATGTTTGGCCACTTTGACTCCCGCACCGGCGGTAATGAAAGAAGCCAATGTGGAAATGTTGAAGGTGTCCTTGCCATCCCCGCCAGTTCCACAAAGGTCTATCGAGTTGTATGCGCTCAGGTCTACAGCGAGACACAGCTCTAATAGCGCATCACGAAAGCCTTCCAACTCCTTCACGGTAATGCTGCGCATCATGTATACGGTGAGGAAAGCCGCTATCTGACTTTGGTTGTACTCACCTTTGGCAATATTGACCAATACTTCCTTGGCCTCGTCCTTGGTGAGGATCTCATGGTTGATGAGTCTATTGAGTAGTTCTTTCATTTTTTTTCAGTATTGAGAAAATAGTATTGAGTCATGAGAAAAACTCTCAGTATTGACCAATACTTCCTTGGCCTCGTCCTTGGTGAGGGTCCCATGGTTGATGAGTCTGTTGAGTAGTTCTTTCATTTTTTTCAGTATTGAGAAAATAGTATTGAGTCATGAGAAAAACTCTCAGTACTCGCTACTGACATCTACCATCTAGCATTTTAACCAGTTTTCTAAAATCTTTTTTCCCTGCGGCGTCAGCACCGATTCTGGATGGTATTGTACACCGCTAACATCGTATGTCTTGTGGCGAAGTGACATGATCTGACCATTCGCATCATAGCTGGTAGCCTCCAGACATTCAGGTAGGTCGTTCGATACGACCCATGAATGATAGCGACCCACTTCAAACTTTTTGGGAAGCCCTTCGAACAAAGGGTCGTCTTTGATGACTTCTACTTCTGTGGCAACACCGTGATATACCTCTTCCAAGTTTTCCAGACGACCTCCGTAGACTGCTCCAATAGCCTGTTGCCCAAGGCAGACTCCAAAGATGCTCTTGGTGCCTCCATAGGTCTGAACGATGTCTTTCAATAGTCCAGCTTCGTCCGGAATCCCGGGTCCGGGCGAAAGCACGATCTTATCAAATGGTGTCACATCATCGAGTGCAAGCTGGTCGTTCCGCAGTACGGTAACATCACAGTTCAAATCTTCTAGATAGTGTACCAAGTTGTACACAAAGCTGTCGTAATTGTCGATCATCAAAACTTTTCTCATGCCTTCCTCATTTAATACGTTCAGCGATATCTAGCGCTTTGTTCAAGGCGCCTAGTTTGTTATACGTTTCCTGTAGTTCGTCTTCCTCATTTGAGCGATGAACGAGCCCTGCCCCAGCTTGAAAGTAGAGTTCATGGTTCTTGCTCAAAAAGGTGCGGATCATGATGGCATGGTTGAAGTTGCCTTCAAAGTCCATAAAACCTATGGCCCCGCCATAATACCCCCGGCTGGTCTTTTCGTACTTTTCGATGAGTCGCAGTGCCATGGGTTTTGGCGCACCGCTGAGGGTTCCAGCGGGGAATGTGTCGGCCACGATCTGCATGGTAGGGATCTCGGGTTTCTTTAGCCCCGTTACTTTAGAGACCAAATGGATCACATGTGAGAAGAACTGTACTTCGCGGTAGGTCTCTACTTCTACATGATTTCCGTTTCGGCTGAGGTCGTTGCGGGCGAGGTCGACCAACATCACATGCTCGCTATTTTCCTTTTCGTCTGCCGCTAATTTTTTGGCCAAGGCCGCATCTTCTTCGTCATTTCCCGTACGCTTGAAAGTGCCAGCAATGGGATGGATCTCGGTCTTTCCGTTGCTCACCACCAATTGTGCTTCTGGGGAACTGCCGAAGATCTTGAAATCGCCATAATCGAAATAGAAAAGATAGGGAGACGGATTGATACTTCGCAGTGCACGATATACGTTGAACTCATCGCCTTTGAAGGCCTGCGAGAAACGTCTGGAGAGCACCAACTGGAAGACATCGCCACGTTGACAATGTTTCTTGGCCAACGCTACATGTTCTTTATACTCATCATCACTAAGGTTGGATTCCCCTTCACCATCTTTTTGAAAGGTGAACGATGCGAAGTTCTTTACGCGCAACAGCTGTTCGATCTCTTCCACATTAGATGCTGAATCATAGTTGTGCGAGAAGATATAGGCCTCATTGTTAAAGTGATTGATGGCAATGACATTCTGATAGATCGCATATTGAATGTCAGGAATGTGAATGCTGTTTTCTTTTTTCTGGATGTCGACGGTCTCGAAATAGCGTACAGCATCGTATGCGATATAGCCGAAGAGGCCACCATTCACAAACTTGAAGCTGTTCTTCTCCACCTCAAATCGATGGGCGAAAGCCTCTATTTGGGCAGGTACATCAACCGTTTTGTCGATCTGCTGTGTTTTCTGTGATCCATCCGGGTAGATGGTGAATATGGTCTCGTCTTCTACTTTGATAGAAGCAATGGGATTGCAGCAGATATAGGAGAAGCTGTTGTCGTTGGCGTGATAGTCGCTACTCTCCAATAGAATGCTGTTCGGGAAACGGTCACGAAGCTTCAAGTATACGCTTACGGGTGTGATCGTATCCGAGAGGATCTTGGTGTAATGGGTCTTTAAGTGGTATTTCATAATTCCCTCGCCCTGAACCCTCTCCCAGCAGGAGAGGGAACAAAGGACTTTTTGATGTTTATAAACTAAAACAGCCTGTCGTGACGACAGGCTGCTACATATATTTTGGCACAGGCTAGGTCACGAAATCTAGATTTCGGATGACCACCACCAGTTATTTGTCAATTTGTTTTTCATTGTTGATCCAAAGATAGAGATCAATTTTTTATTTCCAAATGAAATGCGTTCAATAATTTTAGAACTGAAGGTCTACCACTAGGTCAAACTCGTCGTAGATGGTCTTATCTCCAAGGTTGTCAAAGAAACTCCCTGAGCCATACTTTAGGCCAAACCTGGTGCGGTCTAGCTTTAGCGTTGCAGTTGCTTTGCTACCATAGACCGATAGGTCGAAGGAGACAGGCTCTGTTGTTCCTTTTATGGTGATGTCGCCAGATACGGCGTAAGCGTTCTTGCCTTTGGCCTTGGCTTCTTTGATGGTCAGTTTGGCTTCAGGATGTGATTCGACACCAAAGAAATCATCAGACTTTAGGTGACCATTCAGCTTTTGTTGCCATTCGCCTTCTAGGTCAGTAGAAGTGAGCGAGGTCATATCGACTGTGAATTCTCCTCCAAGTAACTTGTCATTTTCAAAGTTGAGCGTACCGTTCTTCAGATTTACGGTGCCCTCGTGCGAACCAGTAACCTTGTACCCTTTCCAGGTCACTTTACTGGCTTCGGTATCCATTGCTTTGTCTTGCCCCATAACAAGTCCAGCAGTCATTGTTAGAGCGGTCATGGTGGTTAGAAATTTGTTTTTCATGTCAATTTTAATTTTAGAATTATAGATAGGTGAATAGATTTTCTTTGGATTGACGCACTTTGGCGTAATGCTGTGTTTGATCTTCCTCAGAACGATAGCCAATGGTTGCAATGACTGCCGTGTTCAGGTTCTTGTCTGAAAGCCCTAGTATGTCGTTGTACACTTCTGCATCAAAACCTTCCATGGCGCAAGCATCGATGCGAAGATCTGCCGCAGCATTGATCAGATTGCCCAATGCGATGTAAGCCTGCTTGGCCGTCCACTGTGCCTTGATCTTGGCAGGCAATGGTAGTAGTTTCGACTTCATAAAGTCGCCAAGACCAGCAACGCTCTCTAGGGGCATGTTTCTTGTGGTGCCTACGTTGGATATATAGTCATCAATCAGGCTGTGGTCAAAATCAGTCTTGTTGGCAAAGACTATGAGATGCGAAGCATCGGTGATCTGCGACTGTCCCCATGAGGCAGGTTTTAGCCTCTCGCGAAGTTCAGGGTCCGTAATTACAAATACATGATAAGGTTGTAGACCGTATGATGAGATACTCAGTCTGGTCGCTTCCAGCAAAATATCAAGATCTTTTTGCGAGATTTTCTTGTCTGAGTCGAATTTCTTTGTGGCGTAACGCCAATTCAGGGTTTCTAATAATGCGCTCATGCTCTTAATTTATCTAGGAGTTGATTTAATAGCTCTAATTCTTCTTTACTGAGTTTGCTCACAATCTCTTGATTGTTGTTGTTGCTTATGGGGTCTAGTCTTTCGAGTAGTTCAAGCCCATTTCTAGTGATAGTGATCTCTACCTTTCTTCGGTTGGAAGGGCAGACCACGCGCTCACTTAATTTTTTGGCGACCAATTTGTCTACAAGGCGCGTGGTGTTGCTCATCTTGTCTACCATGCGCTCTTGAATAGTAGAGAGATTGGCCGGCTTTCCCTGTTGGCCTCTCAGTATCCGCAACACGTTGTACTGCTGGATCGTTAGCCCTTCAGGCTTTAAGGTCTCGATGATCTTCTCTCTGACATAGCTGCTTGTGTAGGCCAAATTTATCACCGTCTTTGTGGGAAGCGGAATGGGCTTTGTCGCCTTGATAGATTGTTCAATATTCATAATTGTATAAACAACAATTGTATATACAAATGTACGACTTTTTATGCTATTGAAATAAGGTCAATGATAATTTTATGTTAAAAGTGCAAAAGGCCAAAATGCGGTACTTTAATTTTAGGGTGTGAAAAAACTATCATTGCTTTTACCACTATTTTTCATCATGGCATGCAAAGAAGCCTCGAGAGGAGCCATTGCCGAAGAGGGCGTTGTGGCCGCGAATCCAGGTGAAGCAAGTTCAGATGCCGACCTTAAGGTGCGTTCTGTTGATTTTAAGGTCTTGGAATCCATGCTTCACCAGGACAATGGAAAAACCTATGTGGTCAATTTTTGGGCCACCTGGTGCGCACCCTGCGTAAAAGAGCTCCCTCATTTTGAAAAGCTGAACGAACAGTATGCTCACCAAAATGTTGAGGTAATTCTAGTCAGCCTTGATTTTCCAAAGATGCTGGAGAGCCAGTTGATTCCGTTTGTAAAAAAACGTAACTTACGGTCTGAGGTCATTCACTTGAACGACCCCAAACAGAACACGTGGATTCCAAAGGTCTCACAGGATTGGTCTGGTGCCATTCCCGCCACTGTGATCTACAAGGACGGACAAAGGAAGTTCTATGAGCGTTCCTTCACCTACAATGAATTAGAAAATGAATTAAAACCATTCTTACAATGAAGATACACTCCACACTTATCGCTGTAATTTCAGTATTGGCGCTCAGTGCCTTCACTAATGACCTTGACAAAGGATATCAAGTGGGCGATCATGCCGAAGACTTTTCCCTTATGAACATAGATGGCAAGATGGTGTCTCTTTCCGATTTTGAAGCTGCCAAGGGTTTCATCATTACCTTCACTTGCAATACCTGTCCTTATGCGGTGGCCTACGAAGACCGTATCATTGCATTAGACCAAAAGTACAAGGGCAAAGGCTATCCGGTTATCGCTATCAATCCAAACAATCCCAAAGCAAAACCAGGAGACAGCTTCGAGGCGATGAAGACGCGAGCCGCAGAAAAAGGATTCACCTTTCCATATTTGTTCGATGATGGCCAGAAAGTCTATCCTAGATTTGGTGCTACGCGCACGCCACATATGTATATTCTGCAGAAGACAGAAGATGGATTGCAGGTAAAATACATCGGTGCCATAGACGATAATTATGGTGATGCGGATGCGGTAGAGACGCGCTATGTAGAAGATGCCGTTGATGCGCTTTTGGACGGAAGGCCTATCGAGGTAGCCAATACCAAGGCCATTGGCTGCTCAATAAAGGTGTGACATGTCCAGATTTACAAAAAACATTGTCCGAGGTCTGCAGTACCTCGGATTTTTTGTGAAGCGGCATCAAATGAAAAATGTTACTTTTGGAAACAAACAAAACGTTATGAACCTGACCCAAGAAGAATGGGCCGAACAATCGGCCAATGATGATCATGCCGTGATCCTCGATGTGCGTACCGATCAAGAGGTGGAAGAAGGACACATCCCTCATTCAATTCACATAGACATCTACAGAGGCCAAGGCTTTATCGATGAAGTTGAAAAGCTTGACAAGAATAAAAACTATTATATCTATTGTCGCTCGGGCAATCGTAGCGGTCAAGCTTGCGCCATATTCGACCAGCTGGGTTTCGAGAATGCCTACAATCTGATGGGTGGCTTCATGGAGTGGGAAGGAGAAGTAGTCGAATAATTCATATATAGACATATTTTTCTTACCTTTCTTCGCATGCGCGAAGATTTTCTACATTATCTGTGGAAGCATAAGAAGTTTCAGACAGGAATACTACAAACTGTATCTAATGAGTCTGTTGAAGTGCTCTCCACAGGATTTTATAACTACGATGCCGGGCCAGATTTTTTCAATGCCAAAGTGCGCATAGCTGGACAGCTCTGGGCTGGGAATGTGGAGATCCACCTGAAGTCTTCAGATTGGTTTGCACATCATCATGAAACAGATCCGCGCTACGACAATGTCGTACTTCATGTGGTATGGGAACACGATGCGGAAGTATTTAGGAGCAATAGCTCTGCGATCGCCACGCTAGAACTGCGCCAATTTGTTGATGATGGGATCTTGCACAACTGCCAACAGCTTTTCAGAGATAAACAAAAGTGGATTCCTTGTGAAAAGGATATCGGATCGATAGATGATTTCACTTTACAGAATTGGCTAGAGAGGATCTACATCGAACGTCTAGAACTGAGATCTGAGGCCATTAGGGCAATGCTGAAAGTATCAAACAATGATTGGGAGGCAACACTCTTCAAGTTATTGGCAAAGAACTTTGGGTTGAAGGTCAATGGCGAAGCCTTTCTATGTATGGCAAACTCCCTTGATTTCTCCGTTGTTCGAAAAGTGCGCCCAGAACTACTACAGCTAGAGGCCTTGTTCTTTGGGCAGGCAGGACTGTTGGAAGCTGCATCCGAAGAGGGGTATTTCATAGGACTGAAAAAGGAGTATGCGTTCCTTCAGAAAAAATTCAACGTGACAACGGCACTCGTAACGCCAAAGTTTGGCAGGCTTCGTCCGCCCAATTTTCCCACAATACGCTTGGCGCAGTTGGCTGCCCTGTATCATCGGTCTTCGTGTCTATTTTCCGAACTGATGGCCGCTAAGGAAGCCTCAGACTTTGACCATTTGCTTGATGCACGCGCATCTTCGTATTGGGATACGCATTACACGTTTGGCAATGTGTCAAGAAAGTGTACAAAACGACTTTCAGATGATTTCGTCAACCTGCTCGTCATCAATTCGATCGTCCCATTGAAGTTCTGCTACGCGCAAAGTCAAGGAAAAGACATCAATGAGCAGTTACTGGCTTTGATGACACAGCTTGCCAAAGAGAAGAACAGCATCCTTCGGAAATTTCAAGAGATCGGCATGACAGTTGGACATGCATTGCACTCCCAAGCACTGCTTCAACTTAAAAATCACTATTGCAATTATAAAAAATGCTTGCAATGCGATATCGGCAACCACATATTGAATAGAAATTAGTACTTTGCGGATACGATGCGTAGACAGTTTTATAACATCCTATACTTTGCGCAAAAGCGTGGTTTTGCAGTGTGCCAGCGTATCGCTGACCGTATTGGCGTTCGTGCCAGGGTGGTGCGCACGAGCTTTATCTATTTAACTTTTGTCACCTTGGGATTTGGTTTTGCCATGTACCTTTTCTTGGCATTCTGGCTACGTATCAAGGACCTTGTCTACACCAAACGAAGTTCGGTTTTTGACCTCTAGCCTATGTTCAGACTTTTTCGCTCTAAATTTGTAGCCGCACTTTCGTTGCTAAGCATGGTCTTGGCTACCGGGGTCCTAGGCTTTCACTTTATTTCGGGATACAGCTGGGTAGACGCCTTTTACATGACCATCATTACCGTAACAACGGTCGGGTATGGAGAGGTGCTTCCGCTAGACCATCAATCAAAACTATTTGCGATCTCTCTCATCGTGATCAGTGTGTTCGTTTTTGCATATTCGATCTCGGTGATCACAGAATACATTATTAGTAGGAACCCTGTTGAACGTTTAAAACTCAAAAAGGTGAAAAAACAATTAGAAGACATGCAAGATCATGTGATCATTTGCGGGTATGGCAGAAACGGAAAGCAAGCAGCCGACCGCCTTATGCGTCACAAGAAACCTTTTGTTGTAGTAGAACGGAATAAAGAACTGATCGAGAGATATGAAGGCGATATCATTTTCATTGAAGGCGATGCGAACGAAGATGATACACTCGAGAAGGCCAAAATATCAAAAGCTTCGTCGATCATCATCGCGATGCCAAGCGATTCGGCAAACCTATTTACAGTCCTAACGGCAAGGCAGATGAACGAAAAGATCCATATCATCAGCCGAGCCTCGCAAGAGAGCACTGTGAAGAAATTGAAGTTTGCCGGCGCCAACCACGTGATCATGCCCGATAAGATAGGTGGAGACCACATGGCCTCATTGTTAGTGGCGCCAGACTTGGTAGAGTTTATAGACAACCTTTCGGTAGAAGGCGAGAATACTATAAATCTAGAGGAAGTGTCTATGGCCAATCTGCCAAGCCAATATTGGGGCAAGACCATTATCGAGTTGGACCTACGCAGGCAGACGGGCTGTAATGTGATTGGTTTCAAACCGGAGAAGGGCGATTACGTGATCAACCCCGAAGCCACCACAGTGTTGTCCGAATCATGCAAGATCATTGTACTGGGAAGGCCCGAACAAATAAAGAAACTGAACACGCTTTTCGATATCAAGGAGGCTTTTTAACGTGTAAAATTTGACACCGCTTGTATTTTTTAAGATATTGTGCCTTGTTCACCTTATCAGAACATTGAACTGACACTAACGAAACACATCATGAAACGAACGCAGACTTATTTAGACATTACTTGAGCAGTATGGTCATATTAAGTTTGTGGGAAAGCGAAGCGATTCCATTTGTGATAAATTTGGAATAGCTTTTTGACAACTAATCACAAAATCTTGAATATATGAAAAGAGCTCTCCTTGCCTTGCTGGCGTCATTTTTACCTATAATCACTTTTGCCCAAGAAGAAGTAGGGTTGGATCAGAAAATTGATGAAGCATTTGCTCCGGTATCTGCGTTTTTTAATGATGTCATTTTCTTTCCGGTCTTCGGCACACCCTTCGTGCTTGTCCTTTTGGTAGGAAGTGCGCTGTTCTTTACGTTATACTTCGGCTTCCCGAATGTTAGACACTTTTGGACGGCCATCAATGTGGTCAGAGGAAAGTATGACGAACTAGATCATCATTCTGCCGAAGATACAGATCTTGCCATCGATGGCGACATCCGTGACACTATCAGAGATGAAAGCAAAGATGGAGAAGTGTCACACTTTCAAGCATTGGCAACAGCCGTTTCAGGTACCGTAGGTAACGGTAACATAGCTGGGGTGGCCTTGGCCATTGCTTTGGGTGGTCCCGGTGCCACTTTCTGGATGATCATCTGTGGTTTGCTGGGCATGTCAACAAAGTTTGTAGAATGTACACTGGGGGTACAGTACAGGGATGTGGGAGAAGACGGTACTGTATATGGCGGTCCCATGTACTACATCAGCAAAGGACTTAAGGAAAGAGGATTCGGGATGCTCGGAAAAATTGCAGCAGCAGTATTTGCAGTTTTCTGCATAGGTGGTTCTTTTGGTGGCGGAAATGCAGCCCAGTCCAATCAGGCAACCATAGTCATCAAAGAATTGGCTGGCTGGGAAAGTACCAGTGCAGGTGCCATCATTGGCCTTGTGCTTGCTATATTGGTCGCCATCATCATTATAGGTGGTATCAAGCGTATCGCTTCCGTAACAGAGAAGGTCGTTCCCTTCATGGCAGTGATGTATGTGCTCGCGTGCCTTTATATCATCTTCAGCAACTTTAGTTTGATAGATGATGCTTTTGGCATGATCGTCAGTGAAGCCTTCAACCCAACGGCTATTGGTGTGGGAAGCATCATAGGTGTATTGCTGGTTGGTTTTCAGCGAGCAGCATTCTCTAACGAGGCAGGAGCTGGCTCAGCTTCCATAGCACACTCTGCGGTAAAGACCAGATATTCAGCATCTGAAGGACTTGTTGCTCTTTTAGAGCCTTTTATCGATACAGTAGTGATCTGTACAATGACTGCCTTGGTGATCATCATTTTCAACTTTGGTGGTGTGTTCGATTACGGAGGTGACGGCTCGGGTGCTGTAATGATCGATGGAGTGGCTTATGAAGGAGCTGGAATTACTTCCAAAGCTTTTGCACAGTACATACCTTATTCAAATGTGTTCTTAACAGTGGCAGTAGTGCTGTTCGCTGTATCTACAATGATCTCTTGGTCATATTACGGGCTGCAGTCTTGGAAGTTCCTTTTCGGAAGAGGAAAGACGGCAGACCTTACCTACAAGATCATTTTCTGTATCTTCGTAGTGATAGGGGCAGCTGCTAGTATGGGGTCTATCTGGACATTCTCAGATGCCATGATCTTCGCTATGATCTTCCCCAACATGATTGGTCTGTACTTCTTGTTCCCAGTTGTGAAAAAACAATTGAATCGCTACCTAGAAGCGATCAAAACCAATAAAAACTAAATCATACAGCTAGATGAAAACCCAATCCCGCTTCAAATTCAGCAAACAGCAACGAAGCGGGATTTTGACCTTATTGGTTTTGATCGTTGGGCTTCAATTGGTATATTTCTTCACTGAATTTTCTCCAGAGAATGACACGGATCCTTATAAAACAGAGATAGCCTTTTTTCAAGCTGAGATAGATTCTCTGAAACAAATTGAACAGGAAGCCAGAAGGCCAAGGACATATCCCTTCAACCCAAACTTCATATCTGATTACAAAGGGTATACGTTAGGGATGTCTACCCGAGAGATCGATCGATTGCATGCGTTTCGTGCCAAGAACAAGTATGTGAATTCGGCAAAAGAGTTTCAGCAGGTCACCAAAGTCCGTGACACCTGGCTAGATAGCATAGGTCCATACTTCAAATTCCCGGATTGGGTCGTTAAGCGCGAAGCCAAGAAGAAGAACTTCAACGCAAAGACGTATGTTGAGAAGAAAGAAGAAGCGGTCATCATCAAGAAAGACCTGAACACAGCTGCCGCCAAAGAACTTCAGGTGGTGAAGGGCATAGGAGAAAAGTTATCTGAACGAATTGTCAAATACCGCAAACGCCTAGGTGGCTTCCTTTCTGAAGCACAGTTATATGAAGTATATCACCTCGAGCCCGAAGTGGCAGAACGCGTGTTAAAGCATTTTGAACTTCGATCGAAACCTTCCATCGAAAAGTTGGATATCAACATGGCCGGAATCTCAGAACTTGCCAAGGTACCTTATCTAAATTATGCCCAAGCAAAGGAAATTGTCATCTACCGATCTCAAGTCGGACAGATAGCCTCTTTTGATGAGCTGCACAAAAATATTGAAAGCCTTCCTTCAGAAAAGATTGATAGAATAGCCCTATATTTGAAGATAAAATAATTTTCTGCGTCATAATTCGTCGTTAATTGAAGAAAATTCATCTTCACTATCAAAATTCAAGTATATGCAAAGCTTAGTGATGGAAAGAGAGCAAGGATATTTCACCGAGGAGCATCATGCGTTTAGACAGAGTTTTCAGGAATTCTTGAAGAAAGAGGTTGTGCCCCACGTAAACCGTTGGGAAAAGACAGCTGACATAGATCGCGAGGTATGGCACAAAATGGGAGCCATGGGTTATTTTGGGCTTCGTTACCCTGAGGCTTACGGCGGAATGGGCCTCGACTTTTTCTACAGCGTTATTTTCTTAGAAGAGCTTCAGAAAGTAAATTCAGGAGGTTTTGCGGCAGCGATGTGGGCGCATACCTACTTGGCGATGACGCATCTAAACGCTGAAGGCAGCGAATCGATCAAACAACAATATCTTGCTCCGAGCATTGATGGCACGATGATAGGCTGTTTATGCATCAGCGAACCTTTCGGAGGGTCTGATGTGGCTGGCATGCGTACTACGGCAGTAAAGCAAGGAGACAAGTACATTATAAACGGTTCTAAAACATTCATCACCAATGGCGTTCATGCCGATTATATGGTGGTCGCCGCCAAGACAGCGCCAGAATCAGGCAACAAAGGCATCAGCATCTTCGTCATAGATGCCAAGAGCAAAGGAGTGTCTTCAACAAAGTTGGATAAGCTTGGTTGGCGTGCTAGCGATACAGGAGAGATAGCTTTTGACAATGTTGAAGTTCCCTTGAGCAACCTTATGGGAGAAGAGAACAAGGGATTCCAATACATTATGCAGCACTTTGCATTAGAGCGCCTTTTGATGGGGATCAATGCCCACGCCCGTGCCGAGTATGCATTAGATTATGCGCTTCAATATATGAGGGATCGCACGGCCTTTGGGAAGAGTCTGGACAAGTTTCAAGCGTTGCGTCATTCGTATGCTGATATGGCTGCCGAGGTGGCCATGTGCAAGGAATTCAACTACTCGGTGGCGGATAAGCTAAACAGAGGAGGGTATCCTGTCAAGGAAGCAAGTATGTCCAAGCTGGTTTCTACTAAGATCGCTGACCAGGTCATCTATCAATGTCTTCAGTTCCTGGGTGGCTACGGCTATATGGAAGAATACCCCATGGCTCGCCTGTTGCGCGATAGCAGGCTAGGCCCTATTGGTGGCGGCACTTCTGAGATCTTGAGAGAGATCATCGCCAAAATGGTGATCGATGGCAAGGAGTACGATCCGGCCACGTGAACAGGCTTAAGGCATTTTGGCGAAGATCCCATCTTCATCGCCAAAATGGTGATCGATGGCAAGGAGTACGATCCGGCCACTTGATGGCTAGATTCTTCGAATGTCAGATTTGTAGATGACTAGATTAGAGCAGTTCTTTATTAGAAAGAGGTCCTTCCAAGGATCCAATGATTTAACCATCCGATGATCTATATTCACAATTGATCATTCGTAATTCAAAAAATAGTTTCTATATTTGCCGTCCCAAAAGAGAGGAGGTGACAAGCATATGTTGATCATACCAGTAAAAGAAGGAGAAAATATCGATAGGGCCCTTAAGCGTTTCAAACGAAAGTTTGACCGTACAGGCACTATGCGTCAGCTACGTTCGCGTCAGCATTTCACAAAGCCATCTGTAAAGAGAAGGGCTCAGCTTATCAAGGCAGAATATATTCAGCACCTACGAGAGCAAGAAGAGATCTAGACAGCTGCGCTATATTAGCATACGAACCGTTATTCTAAAGTTGTTAACTTTGAGTAACGGTTTTTTATGCATATAAGCGCTTTTATAGACTACCTTTCATTGGAAAAAAAATATTCTCGGCATACGGTCGGTGCGTATCAGCGAGACCTGCAGACTTTTGCTAATTTCTGCATGGAATGTTACGAAGGGTCTTCCATTGACGAGGCTAATTATTCCATCATTCGTAGTTGGATAGTAGCCTTGGCAGACGAGGGGATCTCTAACAGGAGCATCAATAGAAAAATATCTTCACTCAAATCATATTACAAGTTTTTATTAAAGATCGGAGCATGCGCGGTAAGTCCATTAGCCAAGCATAAGTCCTTGAAAGTTTCCAAAACATTGCAAGTGCCTTTTTCAGAAAAAGAGCTATCCGCCGTTTTAGATAGATCTTTATATGAGGATTCGTTTGAAGGAATCCGTGATAGGACGATCATCATGTTGTTGTATTCAACTGGGATGAGGAGAGCTGAGCTCATCGGCTTGAAACTGCAAGACCTGAATCTTTCCTCCAAGACGATCAAAGTGCTCGGCAAGAGAAATAAAGAGCGCATGATCCCTTTGTCAGGCATCACAGTAGATGATCTTAGTGAATATTTAGAGGCGAGGAATATGTTGAATGTAGCCTCAAGGGCCGACCAGCTTTTTATAACTTCTAAGGGAAGCAAATTGTACGAAACGCTTGTCTACAGAATTATTAATTCTTATCTTGGTATGGCGTCTTCAAAACTTAAGAAGAGTCCTCATATGCTTCGGCATAGCTTTGCGACTCATCTGCTCGACAAAGGCGCAGATTTAAATGCTGTCAAAGAATTGCTAGGTCATGCTAGCCTTGCATCCACCGAGGTGTACACACACAACAGCATGGCCAAGTTAAAGGAGGCGTACAAGAATGCGCACCCTAGAAACAAATGAAAGACAGCACCATGTCTAACTCCAAAACGATGCGTATGAAAGTACACACACAATCCGTAAACTTCACAGTTGATCGGAAGCTAGTTGAATTTGTTCAAAGAAGAATGGACAAGCTAGACCTTTTCTACGATAGGGTCATAGATGCTGAAGTATTCTTGAAAGTGGGGAATACCAGTAGCAAGGAAAACAAGATCGCTGAGGTAAAGGTCAATGTTCCAGGGGATGATTTTATGGTGAAAAAGCAATGCAAGACCTTCGAAGAGGCGGTTGATTCTGCTGCAAATTCCCTTGAGCGAATCCTCAAAAAGAGAAAGCAAAAACTCAGGGCCCATATCTAGCTAAAAATTTACATGAAATTTTTTGTGTGAAACAAAAAAACCATACATTTGCAGTCCGTTAGAAATAGCGGACTTTTTTATGGAGTAAACGCCGATATAGCTCAGCTGGCTAGAGCAGCTGATTTGTAATCAGCAGGTCGTGGGTTCGAGTCCCTCTATCGGCTCTAAACCAAGGTCTTAGACATATTGTGAAGTAAAAGATTTGAGGGGGGATACTCAAGCGGCCAACGAGGACAGACTGTAAATCTGTTGGTTTTTACCTTCGCAGGTTCGAATCCTGCTCTCCCCACATAGAATTTCGAGTGAGCAGCTGTCAAAAACTTGTTTTTGTAAAGCTGTGAAGAGAAATTCTATGTTCGGGGTCACCCGAACAGGATGCGCGAGCGGCAGCGAGTGAATCCCAAAAGAGTCGGGGTCACCCGAACAGGATTGGCGAATGAAATGAACCAATCCACCCAAAACAGATCATTGCGAATTCGTAATTCTAAGATTCATGATTCGTAATTGAAAAAAGCGGGAGTAGCTCAGTTGGTAGAGCGTCAGCCTTCCAAGCTGAATGTCGCCGGTTCGAACCCGGTCTCCCGCTCTAAAGAAGTTCATTGATAGACAATCGATCGTTTTAGGCAGATACATTGTCATTCGAAGGGGACCAGGGCCAGAGGCCTGTGCCGAGCAGAGGCGAAGCAAACCCGGTCTCCTACTCAAAAAATGGCAAGATTGTCATTCCTGCGAAGACAGGAATCTCTTCCTTTGCACAAAGGATGTAGATTGAACACTTTACGCCGGCGTAGCTCAGGGGTAGAGCGTTTCCTTGGTAAGGAAGAGGTCACGGGTTCAAATCCCGTCGTTGGCTCAATAACGTATAACATTGAACACTAATATAAACTAAGATTATTAAACTCAATTAAATCATGGCAAAGGAAACTTTTGATCGTTCCAAACCCCACTTGAATATTGGTACTATTGGACACGTAGATCACGGTAAAACTACTTTGACTGCTGCCATCACTAAAGTATTGGCTGATGCAGGTACTTCAGAGGCGCGTTCTTTCGACTCTATCGACAACGCTCCTGAAGAGAAAGAAAGAGGTATCACCATCAACACGTCTCACGTAGAGTATGCGACGGCTAACCGTCACTATGCGCACGTTGACTGTCCAGGTCACGCCGACTACGTTAAGAACATGGTTACTGGTGCTGCGCAGATGGACGGTGCTATCCTTGTAGTTGCTGCTACAGATGGTCCTATGCCACAAACTCGCGAGCACATCCTGCTAGGTCGTCAGGTTGGTGTTCCAAGAATCGTTGTGTTCTTGAACAAATGTGACATGGTTGATGATGAAGAGCTTCTTGAGCTTGTAGACATGGAAGTTAGAGAACTACTTTCTTTCTATGAGTATGACGGAGACAATGGTCCTGTTATCCAAGGTTCTGCATTAGGTGCTCTAAATGGTGAGCAAAAGTGGGTAGACTCTGTGATGGAGTTGATGGAAGCTGTCGACAACTGGATCGAGCTACCTAAGCGTGACGTTGATAAAGACTTCTTGATGCCTATCGAAGACGTGTTCTCGATCACGGGTCGTGGTACTGTTGCTACAGGTCGTATCGAAACAGGTGTTGCCAACACAGGTGACGCTGTTGATATCATCGGTATGGGTGCTGAGAAATTGACGTCTACGATCACTGGTGTTGAGATGTTCCGCAAGATCCTTGACAGAGGTGAAGCCGGTGACAATGTCGGCATCCTTCTAAGAGGTATCGAGAAGACCGATATCAAAAGAGGTATGGTGATCTGTAAGCCAGGTTCAGTAACTCCTCACGCTAAATTCAAAGCAGAGGTATATATCCTTAAGAAAGAAGAAGGTGGTCGTCACACACCATTCCACAACAACTACCGTCCTCAGTTCTACGTACGTACAACTGACGTAACAGGAAACATCAACCTTCCTGATGGTGTCGAGATGGTAATGCCTGGTGATAACCTTACCATTACTGTAGACCTTATCCAGCCTATCGCATTGAACGTAGGATTGCGTTTCGCTATCCGCGAAGGTGGTAGAACAGTGGGCGCAGGTCAGGTTACCGAGATCCTAGACTAAGTCTTACTTAGTATATAAATATATAATAAGGTGTCCCGTCCCGATAATAATCGGGATTTCGGGACGCCTTTTGTAACAAATAGAAACGGGTTTAGCTCAGTTGGTAGAGCACTGGTCTCCAAAACCAGGTGTCGGGAGTTCGAGTCTCTCAACCCGTGCTAAAGGAAAGAGAGACGGATAGTCTCCCAACAAGTTTACACTGAGCGAAGTCGAAGTGTGCAATAAATAAACAATAGAATGGCTGGAATAGTATCGTACGTTAAGGAATCTTTCGAAGAGTTGAAGAACCATGTGACATGGACCCCATGGGCAGAGGCGCAACGTCTTACTGTGGTTGTTGCGGTATTCTCAATCCTCTTTTCCCTGGCCATCTGGGGTGTTGATTCAGCCTTTGCTGAAGTGATCAAGGGATATTTCAACATTCTTAAATAAGAGAAGTCATGGCAGCAGATGTTTCGGTGAAAAAGTGGTATGTGGTCAGAGCTGTGAGTGGCCAAGAGAACAAGATCAAGAACTATATCGAGAACGAGATCGCCCGATTGGGTCTCAGTGATTATGTGGAAGAAGTGTTGGTGCCTACAGAAAAGGTCATCCAGATCCGCAACGGCAAGAAGATCAACAAGGAAAGAGTGTATTTTCCTGGTTATATCATGATCAAGGCCAATTTGAGTGGTGAAGTGCCTCACGTGATCAAGTCCATTACCAATGTGATCGGCTTCTTAGGTGAGACCAAAGGTGGTGACCCTGTTCCATTGAGGCAATCCGAAGTCAACCGAATGCTCGGTAAGGTCGATGAACTTGCTGTTCAGAACGACAATGTGGCCATTCCTTTTGTGGTGGGAGAAACCATTAAAGTGATTGATGGGCCGTTCAATGGCTTCAATGGTACCGTTGAGAAGATAAACGAAGAAAAGCGTAAGCTAGAAGTGATGGTGAAGATCTTCGGTAGAAAGACACCACTAGAACTTAGCTACATGCAAGTAGAAAAGATATAAAATAAGAGGTGAGATGTTAGTATTGAGAGCGCTATGAACTACATATTGGGTTATAAACAAATACTAACGGCCAACAACTGAAGACTAAATAACTAAATAATTGTTACATAAGCTGTCTTTTTAAGCTTCCATTTTAAAGAGACGTTCATTGTTAAATTAATTAAAAATGGCAAAAGAAGTTGATAAGGTTGTAAAACTACAAGTTAGGGGAGGTGCCGCGAACCCATCGCCACCGGTCGGACCCGCCTTAGGTGCCGCAGGGGTCAATATCATGGAGTTCTGTAAGCAGTTCAATGCTAGGACCCAAGATAAGCCAGGTAAGGTATTGCCTGTTGTGATCACTGTATATAAAGACAAATCATTCGAGTTTGTCGTGAAAACACCGCCGGCGGCAGTTCAACTGATGGAGGCAGCGAAGGCCAAGAAAGGCTCCGGAGAACCTAACCGTGTCAAAGTAGCAAGCGTTACTTGGGACCAAGTAAAGGCAATTGCTGAAGACAAAATGCCCGACCTCAATGCATTCACGATAGAGTCTGCTATGAGTATGGTTGCTGGTACAGCAAGGTCTATGGGCTTCAAGGTAAAAGGAGAGAAACCTTTCTAATCTTTTAAAAGACAAGAGATGGCTATATCAAAAAAACAAAAAGAGGCCAGAGCTAAAGTTGATAAGAACAAGCTCTACTCTGTAGAAGAAGCTTCCGCGCTCATAAAAGATGTTACCACTGTAAAATTCGATGCCTCTGTAGACCTAGCAGTTCGTTTGGGTGTAGACCCGCGAAAAGCAAATCAAATGGTAAGAGGTGTGGTAACATTGCCGCACGGAACAGGTAAAGACGTTAAAGTACTTGCGCTTGTTACTCCAGATAAGGAGGCAGAAGCCAAAGAAGCTGGTGCCGACTTTGTAGGTCTTGATGAATATCTAGACAAGATCAAAGGAGGTTGGACAGATGTTGATGTGATCATCACCATGCCAAGCGTAATGGGTAAATTAGGCCCTCTAGGTAGGATCCTAGGCCCCAGAGGCTTGATGCCAAACCCAAAGACAGGTACGGTGACCATGGATGTTGCAAAAGCTGTTAAGGATGTTAAAGGTGGTAAGATCGATTTCAAGGTCGACAAGACAGGAATCGTTCATGCTGCCATCGGTAAAGCCTCCTTTACTGCTGACAAGATCGCAGGTAATGCTAACGAGTTAATTCAAACATTGATCAAACTGAAGCCAACGGCTGCCAAAGGTACTTACATCAAGAGTATCTACATGTCTAGTACGATGAGTCCTAGCGTGCAGATAGACCCGAAGGACGCCTAGGTACATAAAATTAGGATCATGACTAGAGAAGAAAAAGCACAAGTTATTCAGGAGCTGACCACTACCCTGGCTGACAATACAAACATCTATTTGGCCGATATTTCCGGCCTAGATGCAGAAACTACCTCTAACTTGCGTAGAGCATGTTTCAAGTCAGACATCAAGTTGGCGGTCATAAAGAACACGCTGCTTGCTAAGGCCATGGAGGCTTCAGATAAAGATTTCGGAGAACTTGCCTCTGTATTGAAAGGCAATACCTCGATCATGTTGTCAGAAACAGGCAATGCGCCTGCGAAGGTGATCAAGAACTTCCGTAAGAAATCTGATAAGCCTTTGTTGAAAGGAGCTTTCATAGAAGAGGCAATTTACCTTGGCGACGAGCAGTTAGATGCACTTGTCAATATCAAATCCAGAGAAGAACTTATTGGAGACATTATCACGTTGTTGCAGTCACCTGCCAAGAACGTTGTCTCTGCGCTTCGATCTGGAGGCAGCAAGTTGTCGGGCATCGTCAAGACCCTTTCAGAGCGTGAAGGGTAAACAAATAATGTACGCACTCATAAACACTAATACTTAATTACAATTTTATTTAAAACGATAGAAAATGGCAGATTTGAAAGATTTTGCAGAACAATTGGTCAACCTTACCGTAAAAGAAGTAAATGAGTTGGCCGAGATCCTTAAAGAGGAATATGGTATTGAGCCTGCAGCTGCAGCTGTAGCAGTAGCTGGACCAGCTGCTGGTGGAGGTGGTGAAGCCGCTGAGGAGAAGTCGGAGTTCGATGTGATCCTTAAAGCTGCTGGTGCCTCTAAACTAGCTGTTGTTAAGCTCGTTAAAGAACTAACTGGCCTAGGTCTTAAAGACGCTAAAGAACTAGTCGACAAGGCACCATCGCCAATCAAAGAGGGAATCGCTAAAGACGAAGCAGAAGGTCTTAAGAAGTCCTTGGAAGAGGCTGGAGCCGAGGTAGAGCTTAAGTAAGCGTACCTGGCCAAAACCTAAGGTTTAGGTCTTAGAACAAGCATTCTAAGGCCTAGACCCTTTTGCGTATATATACGCGAGCTTTTTATAGCATTCTCGTAAATGCTTTTTCTAATTCTAAAAAAATCTATTAATGTCCGCACTTCAGACCGAAAGATTAAATTTCGCTTCCGCCAAGAACTCACCGGCCTATCCTGATTTCTTGGACATTCAGATCAAGTCTTTCCAAGACTTTTTTCAGCTTGAGACAAAATCAGAAGAACGTGGTAACGAGGGGCTTTACAACACCTTCCAAGAGAATTTCCCGATCACCGATACCCGCAATCAGTTTGTCTTAGAGTTTTTAGATTATTTCGTGGACCCGCCACGTTACTCCATTCAGGAATGTATCGAAAGAGGGCTGACCTATAGTGTTCCACTAAAGGCACGCCTGAAACTATATTGTACAGACCCAGAACACGAAGACTTTGAGACTATCGTACAAGACGTCTACCTTGGTGTCATTCCTTACATGACGCCCAGCGGTACGTTCGTGATCAATGGTGCAGAGCGTGTGGTGGTATCTCAGTTGCACAGGTCACCTGGTGTATTCTTCGGACAATCATTCCACGCCAACGGTACCAAACTCTATTCTGCAAGAGTTATTCCGTTCAAGGGCTCTTGGATCGAATTTGCTACGGACATCAATAGTGTCATGTATGCATACATCGACCGTAAAAAGAAATTACCGGTAACTACACTTTTCAGAGCTATCGGTTATGAGCGCGATAAGGACATTCTAGAGATATTTGACCTGGCTGAAGAGGTGAAGGTATCCAAAACTGGCCTCAAGAAAGTGATGGGCCGCAAGCTAGCTGCTCGTGTATTAAAGACATGGCACGAAGATTTTGTGGACGAGGATACAGGTGAAGTAGTTTCTATCGAGAGAAACGAGATCATCTTGGACCGTGATACGCTTCTAGAAAAAGAACATATCGACGAGATCGTAAACTCTGGCGCTAAAACCATTCTTCTACATAAAGAAGACAACCAGCAGGCTGATTATGCGATCATCCATAACACATTGCAAAAGGACCCTACCAACTCTGAAAAAGAAGCAGTAGAACACATATACAGACAACTACGTAATGCCGAACCACCCGATGAAGAGACCGCCCGCGGTATCATCGACAAGCTGTTCTTCTCAGACCAGCGATACAATCTTGGTGAGGTCGGTCGTTATCGTATGAATAAGAAGTTAGGGCTTGATATCGACATGGACAAGCAGGTCTTGACCAAGCAAGATATCATTACGATCATCAAGTACTTGATCGAGCTGATCAACTCAAAGGCTGAGATCGATGATATCGACCACTTGTCTAACCGTCGTGTTCGTACGGTTGGCGAGCAATTGTCATCTCAGTTTGGTGTAGGTCTGGCACGTATGGCCAGAACTATCCGCGAACGTATGAACGTTCGTGACAACGAGGTGTTTACGCCTATCGACCTGATCAATGCGAAGACACTTTCGTCAGTGATCAATTCGTTCTTTGGAACCAATCAGCTTTCGCAGTTTATGGACCAGACCAACCCATTGGCAGAGATCACGCACAAGCGTAGAATGTCTGCATTAGGGCCAGGAGGTCTTTCACGTGAAAGGGCTGGTTTCGAGGTTCGAGATGTACACTATACACACTATGGTCGTTTGTGTCCGATCGAAACTCCCGAAGGTCCAAACATTGGCCTGATATCTTCACTGTCCGTATTTGCCAAAGTAAACCCAATGGGCTTCCTAGAAACGCCCTATCGAAAGGTTGCGGATGGCAAGGTAGATACCAAAGATCATATCTATTTGAGTGCTGAGGAAGAGGAAGGCAAGATGATCGCGCAAGCGAACATTCCACTTAAAGATAATGGCGAGATAGACGCTGATCGTGTCATTGCCCGCCAAGAAGGAGACTTCCCAGTGGTAGAACCCAACAGTGTTCACTATACAGATGTGGCTCCTAATCAGATAGCATCGATATCTGCATCACTGATCCCTTTCTTAGAGCATGATGATGCGAACCGTGCATTGATGGGATCAAACATGATGCGTCAGGCAGTTCCCCTGCTTCGTCCACAATCACCGATCGTTGGTACGGGCCTGGAACGTCAAGTAGCTTCTGACTCTCGTGTATTGATCAATGCAGAAGGAGATGGTGTTGTTGAGTATGTAGATGCTGAGAAGATCACGATAAAATACAGCAAGACTGACGATGAGTTGTTGGTAAGTTTCGATAGCGATACCAAAACATATGAGCTCATCAAATTCAGAAAGACAAACCAAGGAACCTCTATAAACCTAAAGCCCATCGTCAAGAAGGGCGACAAGGTTGAAAAAGGTCAGGTGCTTTGTGAAGGCTATGCAACTGAAAAAGGCGAGCTGGCCCTTGGTCGCAATATGCAAGTAGCATTCATGCCTTGGAAAGGATACAACTTCGAGGATGCCATTGTGATCTCTGAAAAAGTAGTGCGTGAAGATATTTTCACCTCCATTCACATCGATGAGTATTCGCTAGAGGTTAGAGATACAAAATTGGGCAACGAGGAGTTGACCAACGACATCCCGAATGTTAGCGAAGAAGCTACCAAAGACCTCGATGAGAACGGAATGATCCGTATTGGTGCTGAAGTTACTCCTGGTGACATATTGATCGGTAAGATCACGCCAAAAGGTGAGTCAGACCCAACGCCTGAAGAAAAACTGCTTCGTGCCATTTTTGGTGACAAAGCGGGTGATGTGAAAGATGCTTCATTGAAAGCTTCCCCATCGTTGAACGGCGTTGTGATCAACAAGAAATTATTTGCGCGTGCCATCAAAGACAAGCGAAGAAGAGCTAAAGACAAAGAAGAGACAGCAGCACTGGAGGTGGCTTACAATACGAAGTTCCAAGAGCTGAAAGACCTTCTCGTTGAGAAACTTTTCACCATCGTAAATGGTAAAACATGCCAAGGTGTATTCAATGACCTGGGCGAAGAAGTACTTCCGAAAGGCAAGAAGTTCACACTTAAGATGCTGAATGCGGTTGATGATTTTACACATTTGGTAGAAGGCACATGGACCACCGACAAGAAGATCAATCAAATGGTCTCAGACTTGTTGCACAACTACAAGATCAAAGAGAATGATCTGCAAGGTTCATTGAGGCGTGACAAGTTTACCATCTCTGTAGGTGATGAACTTCCTGCAGGGATCATCAAACTTGCCAAAGTATATATTGCCAAGAAGCGTAAGCTGAAAGTAGGAGATAAGATGGCAGGTCGTCACGGTAACAAAGGTATCGTGGCACGTATCGTTCGTGAGGAAGACATGCCTTTCTTGGAAGACGGCACACCTGTAGACATCGTCCTAAACCCACTTGGGGTACCATCACGTATGAACATTGGTCAGATCTATGAGACCGTGCTTGGATGGGCAGGGTTGAAGCTCGGTAAGAAGTTCTCGACACCTATCTTCGATGGTGCTTCGCTTGAGCAGATCAACAAGTTGACTGATGAGGCTGGCATTCCACGATTTGGGCATACGTATCTATATGATGGAGGAACTGGCCAGCGTTTTGACCAACCTGCTACGGTAGGGGTGATCTACATGCTAAAGCTAGGCCACATGGTCGATGATAAGATGCACGCCCGTTCTATCGGACCTTACTCATTGATCACGCAGCAACCATTGGGTGGTAAAGCCCAGTTTGGTGGTCAGCGTTTTGGTGAGATGGAGGTTTGGGCACTAGAAGCCTATGGTGCCTCTAGCACGCTTAGAGAGATCCTAACGGTAAAATCTGATGATGTTATCGGAAGAGCTAAAACGTACGAGTCTATCGTGAAAGGAGAGCCAATGCCTGAACCGGGCATTCCAGAATCATTCAACGTATTGATGCACGAACTGAAGGGTCTTGGACTAGACATCAGACTCGAAGAATAATTGAGTTTTTAGAATCATTTACAACGTAATAGCACATAACAATCATGGCTAGAAATAAAGACAAGAATACCGTAAATAGATTTAACAAGATTGCCATCGGGCTGTCTTCTCCAGAGAAGATACTGGCCGAGTCGAGAGGTGAGGTCCTGAAACCAGAGACCATCAACTATCGTACACACAAGCCTGAGCGAGACGGTCTTTTCTGCGAGCGCATCTTCGGTCCTGTAAAGGATTATGAATGTGCCTGCGGAAAGTACAAGCGTATCCGTTACAAGGGTATCGTTTGTGACCGGTGTGGTGTCGAAGTCACCGAAAAGAAAGTTCGTAGAGACCGTGTTGGGCATATCAACCTTGTAGTGCCTGTAGCACATATCTGGTACTTCCGCTCGTTACCAAACAAGATCGGTTACCTACTTGGATTGCCATCCAAGAAGTTAGATATGATCATCTATTACGAGCGCTATGTAGTAATACAACCTGGTATCGCTAAAAATGCTGAAGGCGAACCTTTACAGAAGATGGATTTCCTTACAGAAGAAGAGTATTTGAATGTGCTGGAGACCATTCCACAGGAAAATCAATATCTAGAAGACGCCGATCCAAACAAGTTCATCGCTAAGATGGGCGCCGAATGTTTGATCGAGTTGTTGTCCCGTATAGACCTCGATGGATTGTCATACGAGTTGCGCCACAAGGCAAACAACGAAACTTCTAAGCAACGTAAGACCGAAGCGTTAAAGCGCCTACAAGTAGTAGAGGCATTGCGTGAGGCCAATCAACGTGGCGAGAACAGGCCCGAGTGGATGATCGTGAAGGTGGTTCCTGTGATCCCACCAGAATTACGCCCATTGGTACCACTAGATGGTGGTCGTTTTGCTACGTCTGACCTGAACGACCTATATCGTCGCGTGATCATTCGTAACAATCGTTTGAAGCGTTTGGTAGAGATCAAAGCACCAGAAGTCATCCTTCGTAACGAGAAGCGTATGCTTCAAGAAGCGGTAGACTCGCTGTTCGATAATACACGTAAGTCTTCAGCAGTAAAGACAGACTCAAACAGACCATTAAAGTCACTCTCTGATTCCCTAAAAGGAAAGCAAGGACGTTTCCGTCAGAACCTTCTAGGTAAGCGTGTAGACTATTCAGCACGTTCTGTGATCGTTGTAGGCCCTGAGTTGAAACTATACGAATGCGGTCTTCCAAAAAATATGGCAGCTGAACTTTACAAGCCTTTTGTGATCCGCAAGCTGATCGAAAGAGGGATCGTGAAGACTGTGAAGTCTGCCAAGAAGATCATCGACCGAAAAGAACCTGTTGTCTGGGACATCCTAGACAACGTGATCAAAGGACATCCTGTACTGCTTAACCGTGCTCCCACATTGCACCGACTAGGGATCCAGGCATTCCAGCCAAAACTGATCGAGGGCAAGGCGATTCAGCTACACCCATTGGTGTGTACAGCATTCAACGCCGACTTTGATGGTGACCAAATGGCGGTACACCTACCATTGGGCCCAGAGGCTATTTTAGAAGCACAATTATTGATGTTGGCCTCGCACAATATCTTGAATCCTGCCAACGGTTCACCAATTACAGTACCTTCTCAGGACATGGTATTGGGTCTGTATTATATGACAAAGCAGCGCAAGACAGACAAGCAATTCACCGTACAAGGAGAAGGGCTTAGCTTCTATTCCCCAGAAGAGGTCATCATTGCTTACAACGAAGGACAAGTTGATCTTAATGCCGGTATCAAAGTAAGAACGAAGGATTTCAACGAAGAAGGAGAACTTACCACGCAGTTGATAGAAACTACCGTTGGTAGGGTATTGTTCAACGAAATGGTACCTGAACAAGCAGGCTATGTCAACCAGGTGCTTACAAAGAAATCGCTCAGAGATATCATTGGTAATATCTTGAAAGCTACCAACGTACCTACTACAGCAGATTTCTTGGATAAGATCAAAGACCTTGGCTATAAGTTTGCTTTTGAAGGAGGATTGTCATTCAGCTTGGGTGATATCATCATTCCAGAAGAGAAGAACGGAATGATCGAAGAAGCCAACGGTCAAGTAGAAGGAATTACCATGAACTATAACATGGGATTGATCACAAACAACGAACGCTACAATCAAGTGATCGATGTTTGGACTTCTACCAACGTAAAGCTTACAGACTTGGCGATGCGAAACATCAGTACCGACCAACAAGGGTTTAACTCGGTGTACATGATGTTAGATTCTGGCGCTCGTGGTTCTAAAGAGCAGATCCGTCAGCTTACAGGCATGCGTGGTCTGATGGCAAAACCCAAGAAATCGACCGCAGGCGGTGGCGAGATCATCGAAAACCCGATTCTTTCTAACTTTAAGGAAGGGCTTTCGATTCTCGAATACTTTATCTCTACACACGGTGCGCGTAAAGGTCTTGCAGATACCGCTTTGAAAACGGCCGACGCAGGATACCTTACACGTCGTTTGGTAGATGTCTCTCAAGATGTCATCGTCAACATCGAAGACTGTGGTACGCTTCGCGGTATCGAAGTAGAACCATTGAAGAAAAATGATGAAGTTGTCGAGTCATTGAGAGATAGGATCCTAGGAAGAACTTCGTTGCTTGATGTATACGACCCAAGCACAGAAGAGCTCATTGTTGCATCTGGCGACCACATCACAGAGCAGATAGCTGACAAAATAGAGAGATCAGCCATTGATAAGGTTGAAGTTCGTTCACCGTTGACTTGTGAAGCTAAGAGAGGTATTTGTGCCAAATGTTATGGCAGAAACCTTGCTACAGGCAAGGTGGTACAACGAGGTGAAGCTGTTGGAGTTGTAGCGGCACAGTCTATCGGTGAGCCAGGTACACAGCTTACACTTCGTACCTTCCACGTAGGTGGTACGGCTGGTAACATCTCCGAGGTGAATAGTCTTCAGGCCAAGTTCGATGGAAAATTAGAGATCGAAGACATTCGCACTGTAAAAGGTGAAGATGGCGAAGGCAACAAGGTAGATGTTGTGATCTCTCGTACTGCTGAAGCTAAGATAGTAGACAACAAGACAGGGATCACGCTAAGCACGAACAACATTCCTTACGGTTCAAGCATTTTCAAGAAGAATGGCAACAAGATCCGCAAGGGAGATGTGAGCAGTAAATGGGACCCATATAATGGGGTGATCATTTCAGAATTCTCAGGAAAGATCGCCTATGAGAACATTGAGCAAGGTGTTACCTATCAGGTAGAGATCGACGAACAAACGGGTTTCCAAGAGAAAGTGATCTCTGAATCTAGAAACAAGAAGTTGATACCAACGCTATTGATCCAAGATGCTAAGGGGAACACACTTCGTTCATACAACCTACCTGTTGGCGCTCACCTGATCGTGGACGATGGCGAAAAGATAAGCGAAGGTAAAGTATTGGTGAAGATACCTCGTAAGTCTGCAAAAGCGGGCGATATCACAGGAGGTCTTCCAAGAGTAACGGAGCTTTTCGAAGCGCGTAACCCTTCTAACCCTGCAGTGGTATCTGAGATAGACGGTGTAGTTTCTTTCGGGAAGATCAAGCGTGGTAATCGCGAGATCATCGTTGAGTCTAAACTTGGCGACATCAAGAAATACCTGGTGAAGCTTTCTAATCAGATCCTTGTACAGGAAAATGATTTCGTACGTGCGGGAATGCCACTCTCTGATGGTGCGATCACACCTAACGATATTCTGAACATCAAAGGCCCATCGGCCGTTCAGCAATACCTGGTGAATGAAATACAGGAAGTATACCGTTTACAAGGGGTGAAGATCAATGACAAACATTTCGAGGTCGTTGTTCGTCAAATGATGCGAAAGGTGCAGATCCAGGATCCAGGAGATACGATCTTCCTAGAGAACCAGTTGGTGCACAAATACGACTTCATCACAGAGAACGATGAGATCTTTGGTAAGAAAGTAGTAGAAGACGCAGGCGATTCTGAAAACCTGAAAGCAGGCCAGATCATCACTGCAAGAGAGCTGAGAGACGAAAATTCGTTGCTGCGTAGGGCAGACAAGAGCCTTGTAGTAACAAGAGAAGCTACTCCAGCGACTGCCAAACCGATCCTACAAGGAATCACCAGAGCATCGCTTCAGACCAAATCATTCATCTCTGCTGCCTCATTCCAGGAGACAACCAAAGTATTGAACGAAGCCGCTGTAAGTGGTAAGGTAGATACGCTTGAAGGCCTTAAGGAAAATGTTATTGTTGGGCACAAGATCCCTGCGGGTACAGGTATGCGCGACTACGACACGATCATCGTAGGAAGCAAAGAAGAATATGACGAGATCATGGCAAGTAAAGAAGAAGTGAACTTCTAAGCCTTGCTCATGCCAAAGATAACAAGACCCTGCAAGTTTATGCTTGCAGGGTTTTTTATGAAGTTTTTTTAAGATACATTTATTGAAAATATAAGATCATGAGCGAAAAGAATAAGAAAGAGAATCCGCAGATGAACATAGAGCTAGATGATGCCACAGCCGATGGTACGTACGCCAACTTAGCCATTATCAATCACTCTGTTTCCGAGTTTGTTGTAGATTTCGTGAACATCATGCCAGGAAGGCCTAAAGCCAAAGTGAAATCAAGAATTGTCCTGACACCGCAGCACGCAAAACGTTTTCTGAAGGCCTTAGCTGACAACATCAACCGTTTTGAGAAGGCTCATGGAGAGATAAAAGAATACGACCAGCCACCGATTCCCTTAAATTTTGGCCCAGCAGGCGAAGCGTAACGACAAAACCATTATTGCCGTAGTTTATCTGTCGCACATTCTTGAACATAGTATTTTATGTATTTTTGGTAAAATGCCTAAGAATGAACAAACTAGTCCTCCTCTTCTCAATGTTGTCGTTGGGTGTTTTGTATCCTCAAAGAACACAAGTAAAACGTGCTGGGAAACTATACGACAGATACTCATACGATAAGGCTAAAGGCCTGTATGAGAATGTGCTTGAGAAGGATGTCGATTCTTTATGGGCGTATGAACGCATAGGCAATTCCTACTACTTCAACAACGACCTCATTACTGCATCAGCTTGGTATAAGAAGTTCATTGAGAATAGCAAGGAAGTAGATGCAGAGTATCTTTTTAGATATGCACAGACATTGAAGGCCAAAAAAGATTATGTAGCAGCAGACAAGGCGATGGCCCTATTTACAGAGAATAAGCCTGAAGATGGTCGTGCTCAAGACTTTCTTGCGAATCAAAATTATATTTCTGACTTTAATTTGAGAGCTGACCGATTCTCTATCAAGAATATTGGAGTCAATACGGCCGCTTCAGAGCATGGGCCTGCTTTCTACCAGAAAGGGATCGTGTTTGCTTCTGATCGCTACAAAGGTGTTGGTACCAAGTTGACCCATTCATGGAGCGGAACCCCCTTTTTAGACCTTTATGGTGCGTTGGTCAATAGAAAGGGCGGCTTGTATGATGCTGTCAATTTCTCGAACAAGGTGAATTCTAGATATCACGAGTCTACTTGTGCCTTCTCACCCGATGGACAGACCATGTACTTTACGAGAAATAATTATGATGGGAAGCTAAGAAGAGGCTCGGATGAGATTGTGCGGCTAAAACTATACCGGGCCACAAAGACAGAAAAAGGCTGGGACGACATTTATGAGCTGCCTTTCAACAGTGACGATTTTTCAATTGCACACCCAGCGGTAAGTCCAGATGGCACAAAGTTGTACTTTGCTTCTGATATGCCAGGAACGCTTGGCAGTTCAGATATTTTTGTAGCAGATATTTTTTCAGATGGCACGTATTCTGGCCCAAGAAACCTAGGCCCCAATATCAATACGGAAGGGCGAGACACATATCCCTTCGTAGCTAGCGATGGCAGGTTCTATTTTGCATCAAATGGCCATGTGGGCCTCGGCGGGTTAGATATCTTCTTGGGCGACCTCGAAGGGCCGAGAGAAGCCTATAATCTTGGTGTGCCCGTAAACAGCCCGCAAGATGATTTTGGATTCATTATAAATCCAGATAGCAAACGAGGATATCTTTCTTCGAATAGGACCGGCGGACGAGGTTCTGATGATATATATTTAGTGCAGCAGCTAAGACCGCTGCTGATAGATTGTGATGGTTCTGTAAGTGGAATTGCCAGAGATGCAGCTGATCGTCCTATTGAAGGTGCAAAGATCTCGTTGCTGGATAGCAAGAGCAATCGAATAGCCGAAGTATTGACCAGCAAAGATGGTTGGTATGGTTTTGATGTGCCTTGCGAGAATGAAGTGTTTATCATTGCTGGCGCTAAGAAAGATTACAAAGATGCTGAGCAGATCGCAAGGGTAGAGGCGAACAATGCCGTTGTTACACAAGACATCATGTTGGCCAGGATAACATTCGACATCGGAACAGATCTCAAAAAGGAGTTGAATATGGGAGATATCTACTTCGACCTGGGAAGAGACGAGATCAGAGCAGGTGCTGCAGAAGAACTAGACAAGTTGGTGAGCTATCTGTTGGAATATCCCTCTGTGAAGATCGAAGTGCGCTCGCACACAGACAGCAGAGGCGGAAGGAATTCCAATTTTCGACTTTCTGACAGGAGAGCCAAATCTACAGTTGCCTACATCATTAGTCGCGGTGTGTCGCCTGATCGAGTTACAGGAAATGGCTATGGCGAATCTCAGCTAGTGAATAGGTGTAACGACCTTACGCGTTGTTCGGAAAAGGAGCATCGACAAAACAGGCGAAGCGAATTCATCGTGGTGGCCAATTGATATGCTCATGCCTCTACAATAGTGAAAACCAACCAGATGCTAACCAGTTGAGAAAGACTGTTCTCTGTGCTGTCCCTGTCTTTTTTTTTGAGCCTTTCTTCAAGGTGTCTCGGTATTGTTCAAGCAGCTCACTTCGTCTTAAAGGCGATGAAAGGCGTAGTTTTAGAACTCGGAGGTGAAATGTAGTATGACACTCGGATATTTTTGTCGCGTCATTTGAATGGTAAAAGCCGAATCAGCCAAAAACACCAATTGTCCTTGTTTGTCTCTCGCCAAGAACTTTTGCTTCACGCGTTTGAATTCTTTCAGCTCTTCCGGATCTGCCTGTTCTTCACCCGCCCAACACGCTTTATGAACATGTATGTTCTCGTAGGTGCACTTGGCGCCATATTCATGTTCTAGACGATACTGGATCACTTCGTACTGAAGTGCGCCTACCGTGCCTATGATCTTTCGCCCATTTAGTTCCATAGTGAAAAGCTGTGCAACTCCTTCGTCCATCAACTGATCGATACCTTTGTGAAGCTGCTTCGCTTTCATGGGGTCTGCATTGTTGATGTAGCGAAAATGCTCAGGAGAGAAGCTAGGAATTCCCTTGAAATTCATTTTTTCGCCCTCCGTAAGCGTATCGCCGATCTTGAAATTGCCAGTGTCATGCAAGCCCACGATGTCACCTGGATAGGATACATCTACGACCTGTTTCTTCTCGGCGAAAAAGGCATTCGGGCTAGAAAATTTTAGCTTCTTGTTGTGGCGCACGTGCAGATAGGGCACATTCCGCTCAAAAGTACCAGAGACAATTTTCACAAAGGCTAGCCGGTCGCGATGCTTGGGATCCATGTTGGCGTGGATCTTGAACACAAAGCCAGAGAACTTTCCATCGGTTGGTGATACCAAACGGGTGTCAGACTCTTTGGGTCTTGGTTTCGGTGCTATTTCAATAAAGCAGTCCAGCAATTCTCGCACGCCAAAATTGTTCAGTGCCGAGCCAAAGAATACGGGTTGTTGCGTGCCATCTCTGTAGGCTTCGATATCAAAGTCTGGATATACTTCATAGACGAGTTCCAGCTCTTCGCGCAGTTGCTCGGCGGCCTCTTGGCCTATGATGTCATCAAGAGAAGGGTCGTTAACATCTTCAAATTCAATGGCTTCGCTGATCTGTTGTTTGTTTTCTCCCGAAAATAGGTTGATGTTCTTCTCCCAGATATTGTAGATGCCTTTGAAATCATATCCCATGCCTATGGGGAAGCTTAAGGGAGCCACTTTCAAACCAAGCTTTTGCTCTACTTCGTCCAGAAGGTCAAAAGCATCCTTTCCCTCGCGGTCCAATTTGTTGATGAACACGATCATTGGGATGTTTCGCATCCGGCAAACTTCAACCAGTTTCTCGGTCTGTTCCTCAACACCTTTGGCAACGTCGATCACCACGATCACACTGTCTACGGCCGTAAGCGTTCTAAAGGTGTCCTCGGCAAAATCTTTGTGGCCAGGAGTGTCTAAGATGTTGATCTTCTTTTCTTTATAGTTGAAGGCAAGTACAGAGGTGGCTACAGAGATACCCCGTTGTCGCTCGATCTCCATAAAGTCGCTGGTGGCGCCTTTTTTTACTTTGTTGCTTTTTACCGCTCCGGCCTCTTGTATGGCGCCACCAAAAAGCAATAACTTTTCTGTAAGTGTGGTCTTCCCAGCATCGGGGTGCGAGACAATGCCAAAAGTTCTCCGTTTTGCGATCTCTTCAACTATGCTCATATCGTGGTCAACAAATTCAAAAGCAGCAAAGGTACGATTTTGGCGTCGAAACTAACAGCAGACATTGACCTTCATGCACTTAAGACCTGAGGGAATGTACATGCTGCCAAGCCCGTTGAAAAACAGCCACCTTTTCTTATAAAGGGTGCGATGACGTTTAAGCCGTAACTAAGTACGGTTTTACCATAGTTATTATTTGGTTGAATTTCATAGGTTGAGTTGAACCCCTTAAAACGTATAGTTATGAGATATTCATATTCAATTATTGACAAGGATAGGGAGGCTGTTCGCTCAATCTCCAGGATCATGGACCAATATCATGAATTCATCTGTGTTGGAACGGCAGATAACGAGACCGATGCTGTGGATCTGGTGCTCCGAAAGACACCTACCTTGAATTTCATCGATGTAGAAATGCCCAACGATTATAATGATGTCAGTGCGTTTGGCGTCTTGTGCGAGCTAAGAAAGTATATGAAGGAGCTTCCGCAATTCATCGTCGTTACCAAATCGCCCAAGTATGCGATCGATGCGATCAAGAATGACGTTCTAGACTATATTTTAAAGCCGATCAGACCATTAGACATACGCAAGGCCATGTACCGTTTTGACAAGCGCATGAATGCCCAGGCAGACATGCTTTGCATCAAGTCGTATGGTGATTACAGGTTTGTGAACACAGATGATATTCTTTACCTGAAAGCCGATAACAATACCACCGATTTCTTTATGATCGGCGGACAAAAGATCAGCGCTTACAAGACCCTGAAACATTTTGAGAATAAGTTGCCAGAGTCCTTTATGCGTGTACATAACAGCTACATTGTGAACTCTAAGCACGTTTCCAGAATACACTTTGGCAAGGCCAAGTTTGCTATCAAGGATGTGGCACAATGGATCCCTTTTTCCAAGTCATACAAGACCAACGTAGAGACGATCAAGAACTCATTGTTCACTGCAAACGCGCTCTGTCTTTGAAAATCTGTGGTTTCACACGTGTGTTGGTACTATGCGCTCGATTTAGCCATTCATCCACTAGTTGCGGGTGTTTTTTTTGTGAATCTAGAATTGTTACGTATAGATTTGCTGTGTGCTTGATGGCTGACCGCTAAAAAGCACATTTCGTAAGAAGCTTCGATCTTATAGACCGCTTGGGGAGAAAGTGTTCTATGCCGAGGAGTTGCGCTCCCAAGACTCCAAACAGTACTACATATACTAACATTATTATTTGGCAATGGTCTGCGTAGCTGCTATTGCCGTAACCTAAAAAGCTTAAGATCATGAAAACTTTAAAAATTTTATTCGTGGCATTTACCTTAGGGTTGTTTACCATCTCTTGTACCGAAAATAGTGATATCGCCGAAGACATCCAGAATTATGAAACAACGGCAACAGGAGGCGTTTCAGATAAAGGAGATAAGCCAGGATAATGCTTACTTCTTATTTTATTAAATGGAAAAGAGAGATGCGAAAGTACCTCTCTTTTTTTATAGCTTTAGCAAATGATTCTAATGAACCGGAAAGATAGTTTGAAAAGAAGCTTTAAGATAACAATCTTGTTTTTCTCATTTCTATCGTGTCTACTAGGTTGTAAACACGTTACGGATTTAGAGGAAACAACTGCAGATGCCGAAGAGGATGAATACTTTCATTCCGTCAATAAAATAGAAACTACACCTGATAAGGATAGCCTAGAATTAATCCTAATTCAAATAGACAAGTTAATTAATAACGAGAAACTTGATTCTACCAAGCTATCCATGATACAAGAGGTAGCACTAGCTCTATATGGTCAAAATCATTTTGAAACATTTAAAAAGTACTCATCAAGATCATATGACTTGTCTCTAAAAATGAAAGACTCAGGCAACATGGCAAGATCACTGCGATTTATTGGTTTTGCCCATCGTAGGATGAAACAGCCTGATAGTGCACTCATGTATTTCTATGAAGCCACTGATCTTTATAGCAAGCTCAAGGATGACCTTAACGAAGGTCGTATGTACATCTCCATGGCCAATCTGCGTGAAGACAGCAAAGATTATGTAGGGGCTTCAGCAGATGCCATCGAAGCCTTGAAACGTTTTGATGAGAAGCAACCCGAGCGACTCTCAGAAGCCTACCATGCATTGGCCAAAGCGTCGTATGGTCTCAAACAATATGACGAAGCCATTAGATATTTTGAAAGTTCAATTGAACAAGATTTAAGATTGGGTAATAGTTTTTTGGAAATCTCTAAATCAAAAAATGCCATAGCAGCAGCTCTAAGAGACCAAGGCAAGTATACTGATGCCATTGCAATATGGGAATCACTTATGAATAAGGAAGAAGAGTTGAAAAAAGACTTGTACGTATACGGCTATGTGCTTGATAATTTGGCGCATACAAGTTTATTGGCAGGAGTAGGTCAAGATATAGAAGAGAGTCTTTTGAAAGCTTTGTCGATTAGGGAGGAAATAAAAGATTATGAAGGCCAAGTCATCAACCACATCCATCTTTCCGAATATTACACAACAGTGCAAGACACCCTCAAAGCTAGGGATCACCTTAAAGAGGCCATTGCCATATCATACGAAGCTAAAGACTATGGCGATGTGTTGAAAGCCTTGAAGATGTTATCAGACATAGAAAAAGGGGAAGCCTCGATAAAATATGCCAACGATTATATTCGTATTAGCGACAGCCTACAACTGGTAGAGCGTAACTTCAGAAACAAATTTGCAAGGATACAGTTCGAGACCGACCGTGTGATCAAGGAAAAAGAACTGCTGAGCAGACAAAAATGGTGGATCATCGCTGTTTCTACGGTACTCCTTATAAGCCTGATACTGTTTTATATTGTACGATTGCAACAGGCAAGAAACAAACAATTGAGGTTCGAGCAACAGCAGCAGCAGTCCAATGAAGAGATCTATAACTTGATGCTTTCGCAGCAAGACAAGGTACAGCAAGGACGCAAGCGGGAGCAAGAGCGAATATCCGAAGAACTGCACGACGGCGTCTTAAGCCGATTGTTTGGTACGCGATTAAACTTAGATACACTCAACGAGGATACCGATTCAGAATCTGTCACGAAGAGAAAGCAATTCATCGAAGAGTTGAAGAACATTGAGCAAGAGATTCGCAGGATGTCGCACGACCTAAGCGACAGGAAGATCGAAGAATCACAATTTGTAGACATCGTACGCGAACTCATAGACCGAAACGAAGGGATAAATGGCTGTAGCTTTCAACTTAACATGGACCAAGAAATAGATTGGGAAAAATTTGATAACAGGTCTAAGATTCACATATACAGGATATTGCAGGAGGCGATTCAAAACATAAACAAATACAGCAAGGCCAAAAAGGCCATCATAGATTTTGAATCTGACAGAAAAAATGTAAATTTACACATATCAGACGATGGTGTAGGCTTTAAAAAGTCGAAAAGGCAAGAAGGAATTGGCCACAAGAACATCCGTTCTAGAGTAACCAAACTGAAAGGAAAAGTGAGCATTAATTCTGCCCCAGATGATGGTACACAGATTATAGTTATATTCCCCTCCAATTAAAAAATGTTAGCGGTAATTCACAACATTCCGAAGACAGATATGCAGTATTCTGTACTTATGGTTGACGATCACCCTATGATCGTCGAGGGCTATCAGAACACACTCTTAAAGCTGAGAATGCAAGGGTACGACTTTGATTTTGAGTCAGCATACGATTGTGATTCTGCTGTGCAGAAGATAAATCAGGCTTCGCACAATGGTACGCCTTTCGATGCCATGTTCGTTGATATCAAACTCCCTCCATCTACCGATGGAAAATATACTTCGGGAGAAGACCTGGTGATCTTGGCACGCGAAAGAATGCCTACCACCAAAGTGATCGTGCTTACCATGTTTGTTGAAGGCGCTCGCTTGTACAACATTCTAAAGACCGCAGACCCAGATGGTCTTGTGGTGAAGAGCGACCTTACCTCGAACGAGTTGGTCAGTGCCTTCAAGCATGTGCTAGACGACCCTCCTTATTACAGCAATACGGTCGAGAAATATCTCAGGAGGACCATGCGCAATGATTTCGTCCTAGATGAGACCAATAGAAAGATCATTTACTACCTCTCTCAGGGTGTTCAGACCCAGAACCTTATCAAGCATATAGACCTTTCTCTAAGTGCCATTGAAAAACGCAAACGTTACATCAAAGAGATCTTAGGGGTAGAAGATGGCCGGGACGAGACACTACTTTCCGAAGCTAGAAAGCGTGGTTTGATATAGGTTTTGTTTGCGTTACTTCTTTGTAAAATGCGTACTTTCAAACAAATACATCAAATTTATGTGGTTTTCCCGTACCGAAGTTAACCATTTAGCTACTAGCTTTGCATCGAGGATTCAATGTGCACTTACTATTTTAGATGAGGATTGCTCACTAAGACCTTTTTCATTCCAATAACCAAATTGTTTTATTGATTAACTGCAAGGGTTGCAACCATAGTTGCAGCCTTGTGTTATAAAACGTACAGGTGAAACGACAAATAGAAAGTAACGATAGCAGAAAGACAGTGTCCAATTGGCCGAAGTTTGGTAAAGAGGATGGTGTTTTCTTGGTATTGTTCAGTATATGTTTGATGCTGTTCGTTATTGCGTTGTTTCAGTTTGGACTGGTCTTTCTCAGATAGATGCCTATCTGAAATTCGGCGATATGGACTTTACATTGATAACGCTATAGAAAAAGGACAGCTTTTCATATTCATTGGTTTCTCTGGTTCTCCTTCTGCTGCTGTCATAAGCAGAGTCTAGAGGATCCCCTACGTGAGGACAGAATCACTCACCCCCACTTTCATAACAACTGTCCATACTTTCATAATATTTTTTAACCTTTGTTATTCGGCAAGTACTTTCGCAAGCAAGCTCGCGAAAATGGGCATGTCATTTGGTCTTGTTCGGGTTTCAAATTGCAAGGACAAGTATCTACAACTACTAGCTTGTAGATATTGATAGCTATCGAAGAGAATACATCCTCTTACAATAAAGAAAATTATGAAAGAGAATTACATGATGATCGTTTTGTACAAAGTATTAGGCAGAGTAACTGCCAATATGGTCAGCACCAGCATCACAAGGTCAATTCGACTCCTGGCGCTGTTCGCTTTTTTGTTTGCGGCGACAGGGCATTCGCAAACAACAGACGTATGGTCACAGGCCGGGCCTGGGGGCGAGGATGACCTTGAAGTATATAATGCGCTAACACCTAATGGCGATGGAGACAATGACATGTTCGTGATCAGGAATATTGAGAAGTTCCCTGATAACCAAGTACAAATTTTCAACCGTTGGGGAGTATTGGTCTACGAGGCTAGAGGATATGGCGTAGATGGCAAATTCTTCACAGGAATTTCAGAGGGAACAGTGACAATTCAACAGAATGAAGAATTACCGGTCGGCACCTATTACTATGTCTTGGAATATGTTGTTGATGGCCAGACCAAGAGTAGAGCAGGATATCTATACATTAATCGATGAATGAACTTAATGACGTGGCTTAATGAAAGGCACGCCTCATCCATAAAAGATATGAAAATGGGGAAAAGTTTGGCAAAAGCAGTCTTCATCTTATTGGTTGGTTGTTACGGAGTGTATTCACAACAAGATGCACAATACACCCAGTATATGTATAATACATTGAGTTTTAATCCTGCATACACAGGTTCTAGAGGGTATCTTAGTAGTTTCCTTCTGCATCGGTCGCAATGGGTCGGGTTGGATGGCGCCCCGAGTACTCAGGCATTGGGGATTCATTCGCCTATAGGTGAGAAGAAAAGGATGGGGCTAGGACTTTCGGTGGTCAATGATGAGATAGGACCTGCTCAGGAAACCTATTTCAATGTTAACTTTTCATATACCATACAGACCTCTGCCGAAGGCAAGTTAGCCTTCGGAATAAGTGGTGGTGGGCATCTCCTGGACATAAGATTTGATGAATTGAGTGCTTACACCAGAGGAGATCCTTTTTTAGCAAACAATGTAGATAATAAATTTTCACCTCAAGTAGGCGCAGGAGCTTACTATTACACAGAGAAAACATATTTAGGAGTCTCGGTACCTAATTTGCTAGAAACAGACCACTTTGATGAAGGCCCTCAAGTATCCGACAACTCCGCTTCATATTTGGCACGAGAACGCTTGCACTATCATGTCATTGGAGGGCATGTCTTTGATCTAAGTGACAATATCAAGCTCAAACCTGCAGTTTTAGGAAAGATCGTTTCTGGGGCACCACTTCAAGTAGACCTTTCGGCTAACTTCCTGATCAATGAGCGAGCCACATTGGGCGCTGCCTACCGCTGGAATGCTGCACTCAGTTTTTTAGCTGGATTTCAAGTGAATGACCAACTCATGGTAGGATTTGCTTATGATCGAGAAGTTACCGATTTAGGTAGAACTGAGTTCAACGACGGCTCGTTTGAGGTATTCCTCCAATTCGAACTACTTAGAAATGTGGATCGTTTGATAACCCCTAGATTCTTTTAAAGACTACTTGCGTGAGGAGACTGTAGAGGTGCTAGCGCTAACATTTCAACTGAAAAAAAGACAAACCCGAGTGTGGCTAAAAGCGAATTCGTAGATTTGTAGCCGCTATGGCGGAAGAACAAGTGATCCTAGTAAACGAATTAGACGAGCAGATCGGGCTCATGCCTAAAATGGAAGCCCATGAAAAGGCGATACTACATCGTGCTTTCTCAGTGTTTGTGCTAAATGATAAGAACGAATTGATGCTGCAACGACGAGCAGCGCATAAATACCACTCACCATTGCTGTGGACGAACACGTGTTGTAGCCACCAACGCGACGGGGAAAGCAACCTGGAAGCCGGTAAGAGGAGGCTGAAGGAAGAAATGGGCTTTGAGACCGAATTGGAGGAAGTGCTGTCATTCATCTACAAAGCACCGTTTGACAATGGCCTTACCGAACATGAGTACGACCATGTGTTGGTAGGGTATTATGAGCACGATCCGAATATCAACAAAGAAGAGGTTGCTGATTGGAAGTGGATGCCCTTGGAAGATGTAAAAGTAGACGTCTCTCTAAAACCTGAACTATATACAGCTTGGTTCAAGATAATTTTCGAAAAATTCTACGATCATCTCGAAAACGTCAAGCAATGAAAAAGATCACCGTCTGCCGAAAGGCCACATTCAATGCTGCCCACAGGCTATACAATCCGGCTTGGAGTGATGATAAGAATGATGCCATATTTGGCCTTTGCAACAACCCAAGCTATCACGGGCATAACTACGAGTTGATCGTTGCAGTTACAGGCCCCATAGACCCTGTTACAGGATATACGATGGATATGAAAGTGCTGAAAGACCTCATAAAGCTAAAGGTGGAAGATGCCTTCGATCATAAGAACCTGAACGAACAGGTGGAAGAGTTCAAGACCTTGAATCCAACAGCTGAAAACATTGCAGTGGTCATTTGGGAGAGGCTTAGACCTCATTTGGCAGACCAATTGGGTCTAGAGGTGACGCTCTACGAAACACCACGAAACTTTGTAAAGTACTCCGGATAGTAATGATTCCGTATCCGCTAAAGTTCATACCAATTCTGCAAGAACGCATTTGGGGAGGAGAAAAGCTGGTCACTCAACTCAACAAAGCTGGGAGCGGACACGATCTGGGAGAAAGTTGGGAACTTTCGGCAGTGAAAGGCAACGAGTCTATCGTAGCCAATGGTCCTTATCAAGAAAGAGGATTGCAGGAACTTTTAGAGCACTTCAAAGGAGAACTGGTCGGAGATCGCGTTTACGAGCGCTTTCAAGACGAGTTTCCACTGCTCATAAAATTCATCGATGCAAAGCAAGACCTATCCATACAGCTACACCCAAACGATGCATTGGCAAAAGAGCGACACAATTCTCTAGGTAAGACCGAGATGTGGTACATCATGCAGGCTGAAGAAAATGCCAGACTGATCATGGGCTTCGAGAATGAAGTGAACAAGGAAACCTATCAGCGACATCTTGAAGACAATTCACTCGAAGATATTTTGCGTCATGAGAAGGTTTCAACGGGTGATGCATTCTTTATCAGAACAGGAACGGTGCATGCCATCGGTGGCGGGATCATGCTAGCCGAGATCCAGCAGTCTTCTGACATTACCTATCGCCTCTATGATTGGAATCGGACCGATAAAGAGGGCAATCCCCGTGAGTTGCACACAGCGCTGGCGCTAGACGCGATCGATTACAGCAAAGCAACCAACTTGAGAGCCGACTACCATTCAGCGTCGAATGTATCTAATGCGATGGTCTCGTGCCCATATTTTACGACCAACTTCTTGCCCATAGAAGGAAATGTTGTCAAGGCATATGATGACCTGGACTCTTTTGTGACCTATGTATGTGTGGAAGGTGAAGGGGCGCTCTATGCTGAAGGTTTTGTGACGCCCTACCAAAAAGGTGAGACCGTTCTAATTCCTGCTAGTCTGAAGCAAGTGACGATCAAGTCCGAAGCTTCTATATTATTGGAAGTATATATCGATTGATTTCCCTATTTTTAAGCACTAATTAAATCGTTACGACCATGGCAAGCATCAGAGACTTGAAGAAAGACATCAACTTCGTGTTGGGTGATATCATTGAATCGGTTCATATCAAAGAACTGGAGAACCCAGCATTGGATGGTAAAGCAGGTGATGCCATTATCGAAGAAGCCATTGCAATTTTTGACGACCTCATGAAAGAGGTCAACAAAAAAGATGTTGAAAATGCCAAGGCACACTTTGCAAACATCAGAAAAGCATTGGCCGAGAAGGGCGAAGCACTTGCCGCCAAAGTAAGGAAGCTCTAGGGTTCGGTTATTCTATAACTTCTTTCAACTCCTTGATGAACTCGGAAGCTCCTTTTCCGTAGGTAGAGTTCTTTATGTTCTCTGGAAACATGTTGTAAAGCGAGTCCAACAGTTTTGGATTTCCTTGTGGCATATCAGCCAATAGCACGTATGGTGCCACTTCCAATGCTTTGTTGAGATTTACGAACTGAGCTGAATATCGATACCTTCGCTTCAGCAAGTATTCCTGTTTTTCGATGTTCTTTCGTAGGCCACTTGTGTCATTTGTCTTTGTGAGCTCGAATTGCTCTTTGATCAGGCCTAACTTTTCATCATTGAACTGGCGTATGATGCTTCGATACTCTTCAAATTTCGTGTGATTTTCAGAGCCGACCACTTCTGCTTCCGTATCAAAGGCATCAACTTTAGAATTCACGGTGATGGTCCCTTTTTCACCAAAGAACAACAAGTGGTCATTTACTGCGTTGCCATCTTTCTTGTCCAGGTGTAGATAGAAGACTTCTGGGCTTTCGAGATCACTGCCCAATGTAAAATTACTATCACCATCGATCACTATGGAATCTACATTGATCAAGGTAGAGTCTTGCATGCGCTTTAGGTAGAGTGTGCCTTTCTTGAGCCCTTTAACGTTTCCGACAACAAGCATGTCTGCTGTTCTCTCCTTTCCGCAAGAAACAATAACAAAAACTGAAAGCAGTGATAAGGATCGTCGTAACATAGTAATAACATTAGCAGCGCAAAGATGAACATTTCCCCCTAAATAAGCTACACTCTAGAGGCCATTTCCATGAGTATTGTACATAGGATGGCACCGTAGGTACCAACCACATAACCAAACACCGCCAACAAGACGCCAACGGTTGCCAACGAAGGGTGAAAGGCTGCAGCTACGACTGGTGCAGAAGCGGCACCGCCTACATTGGCTTGGCTGCCAACTGCCAGGAAGAAAAAAGGAGCTTTGATAAGCTTTGCCACTAAGATCAGCAATCCTGCATGGATGGCCATCCAAACAAGGCCGATCATGATCAGTCCTGGGTTTTCGATGATCTTACTTAGGTCCATCTTCATACCGATGGTAGCCACCAAAATATAGATGAAGACACTACCGATCTTGCTGGCACCAGCACCTTCGTAATTCTTTGCTTTGGTATACGATAACAAAATACCAATGGCGGTAGCAATGGTGATCATCCAAAAGAATTTTGAAGAAAAAGAAGACAGGGCAGAGGAAGTGTCAGCAACAGCGGCTACATTCTCTTTCAAGAAGGTAGCGATACCTTCAGCGCCCCAATGTGCGATCCCGACAGGAACAAAAGCTAGCGTGATGATGATCATCAGATCTGTTAAGGTGGGGTTTCGAGATACCTTTTTTGCGAAGGCAGAGACCGTTTCCTTCAATTCTTCGATGGCAGAATTGTCTGCCTTGAACCAATCATCGATCCTCTGGTTCTTGCCAATGCCCAACAGAATGATGGCCATCCAGATGTTTGCCACCACAATGTCTACCAAGACCATACCGCCATACTTCTCAGGATTGTATTGATAGATCTCTAGCATGGCTGCTTGGTTGGCACCGCCGCCGATCCAACTTCCTGCCAAGGTAGACAAGCCTCGCCAAACCGCATCAAAGCCCACGCCGCCTACAGTTTCGGGAGAGAACAATGATATTAAGAGAATCGCTATGGGTCCGCCGATAATGATGCCAATAGTACCTGTGAAGAACATGATCAATGCTTTTGGCCCAAGATTGAAAATACCCTTTAGGTCGATACTCAGTGTCATAAGCACCAAAGCCGCAGGAAGCAAATATCTGCTTGCCACAAAGTATAGCTGTGATACTTTGTCTGAGATCAACCCCATAGAGTTGAAGATTGCTGGAATAAGGTAGCACATCAATAGTGCAGGGACGAACTTGTAGAACTTTCTCCAGAAGCCCGCCTTGATGTTTTCTGTGTAAAAGACAAAGCCCAATGCAAGCATCAATAGTCCGAAGACGATGGCGTCATTGGTAAATAGTGGTGCGTTATCCATGAATAGAAATTTCGCTCGATGATCGAGATTTATTGTATCGAAAATAGCAAATATTAAGAGAATACCTTTTGAAGGTAATAAGCCACACCGTCCTTGGTATGATGCCCTGCGATGGCATCCGCAATTTCTTTGACAACTTCTCGACCGTTTTCCATCGCCACGCCATGACCGACATTCTCGATCATTTCAAGGTCGTTATAATTGTCGCCAAAGGCAATGGCCTCATGTTCGCTTAGGCCAAAGCTGTCTAGTAAGAGCTTTACGGCAGCAAATTTAGAGACACGGTTGTCCGTGATCTCCATGATGATGTCGTTGGATCGATAGA
The DNA here is from genome assembly GCA_028284745.1 of Flavobacteriaceae bacterium. Classification (GTDB taxonomy): domain Bacteria; phylum Bacteroidota; class Bacteroidia; order Flavobacteriales; family Flavobacteriaceae; genus JANQRC01. The sequence continues at coordinate 33,759 of JANQRC010000048.1, read as the reverse complement.
TGGCCATCTGGTTCTCAAGATCTTCGCGAAGCATTCGTTCCAGGATGTCTGTCTCTTCCTTACCGCCGATGCTCATGATCTTGTGCGCGCCTTTATGCTGTGCTTCTAGTGTGGCAATTGTTTTCTCCAAAGATCGAAATCGGGGCTTCACCTGCGTATTGTCGATCTCGTATGCTACTCGGTGTGTCATCTTATCGGCAAACCAATCATCGTAGGAATAAATGCCCAAAGAAATATCATGCTCTTTTGCGGTCTCTACTACGCGCTTCACCTTATCTAAGGGTATTTCAGAAGAAGAGAGTGTTATTTCTCCTTGGATGACCAATCCACCATTATAACAGATCATAGGCATGTCTGTGACCCCTAGGCGTTCTTGCAAATATCGGATGGCACTAGGCATGCGTGCAGAGGCAAGGATAACTTTCACAGCATCTTTGATTCTAGCGATCTGTTCTGTCGTGAAGTCAGAGACATTGTTGTGATCGCTAAGAAGCGTGCCGTCTATATCGGAGATAAGGATCTTGTAAGGCATATGGATGTTTTCTCGATAAAGATATGGCTAGTTCGGAAAAGAAAATGCGCTTTGGGCAAGGTCTTTACGATTCATTCATCAGGGTCGTCTTTTCGTTTGGGAAGACGTTTGGCCTGTCTCAAACTTTGCATAAGCATCCACTCGATTTGGCCATTGGTGCTTCGAAACTCGTCTGCAGCCCATCGTTCTATGGCTTTGAGGGTTTCTTCATTGATACGTAATGCAAAAGCCTTTTTCTTGGCCATGGAAATTATGTTAATGTTCCCGCATTGACCACAGGAGCGGTGTCTTTGTCAGAACACAAGACCACCATCAGATTGCTCACCATGTTGGCCTTTCGTTCTTCGTCCAGATCAACTATTTCGTTCTTACTAAGCTCATCCAATGCCATTTCTACCATGCTTACGGCGCCTTCAACGATTTTGTGCCTGGCAGCCACAATGGCTGTAGCCTGCTGGCGCTTTAGCATAGCGTTGGCGATTTCTTGAGCGTAAGCAAGATAGCCAATTCTGGCTTCTAGTACTTCGATTCCGGCCATGCTGAGACGCTCTTGGATCTCTTTTTCTAGCGCTTCACTCACCTCATTGAGGCTAGAACGCAAGGTAATGTCTTCTTTCACACCTTCGTCTGCAAAATTGTCGTAAGGGTACATGCTGGCCAACTTTCGTACAGCAGCATCAGCTTGAACCCTTACAAAGTTCTTGTGGTCGTCTACATCGAAGGCAGCCTTGTAGGTGTCTAACACGCGCCACACCAAGATCGTACTGATCATGATCGGGTTGCCCAGCTTGTCGTTTACTTTAAGCCGTTCGCTATCAAAGTTGCTGGCGCGTAACGAGATCTTTCTCTTTGTATAAAAAGGGTTGGCCCAATAGAAGCCGTTGTTCTTCACTGTGCCGATATACTTTCCGAAGAGTAGCAATACCCGGGACTGGTTTGGATTTACGAGGAAGAAGCCAGGAAGGATGAAGAAGGAAAGTATGATCAGCACGATAGACCATGTATTTTTGAGGCTGATGAGACCTAAGATCCCTGCTGCCAAAAGCAAAAAGTATACAATGAGCATCAAGTAGCCGTTGTTGGGTTTAATGACCTTTTCCATAATAATGTACCGTTTGATATTAAAATGATATTATAAATATATCAAATAATTTTTAATTCTATATATAATTATTACCTTTTTTAATGCTAAGTGAGTTATTTTTGGAAAAAGTATGATGATGAAAAAAAGCTTCTTTGTTCTGTTTCTATTGGGAGTTGTCCTTACGGTGTTTGCTAAAGAACCTGAAACTGTTCTCTGGGGGAAAACGGGTCACAGGGTGATTGGTGAAGTTGCCCAGCAACATCTAAGCAAAAAAGCGCGGAAAAGCATCGAAAAGCTATTGGATCACGAAGGCTTGGCTTTCACCTCGACTTTTGCCGATGAGGTGAAAGGTGATAGTTTGTACTGGAAATATTCGCCATGGCATTATGTGAACTTTCCCCTCGGAGAACGCTACGAGGACACCCCCAAAAACCCGAAAGGCGATATTATCTGGGCGATCGGCAACTCCATAGGGAAATTAAAAGACGAGCAGACGCCAACCGGCGAGAAGGTGTTTCACCTGAAAATACTCATACATCTCATAGGCGACCTGCACCAGCCTTTGCACATCGGTATTGCTGAAGATCGCGGCGGCAATGACTTTCAAGTACGCTGGTATGATGAAGGTACCAACCTGCACAGTATGTGGGACACCAAGATGATCCGCAGTTATGGAATGAGTTACTCCGAACTTGCTAAGAACCTGCCACATATAGATAGGTCTCAAGAAAAGCAAATGGTTCGCGGCACTCCGCTAGACTGGGCATACGAATCTCGTGCTTTGTGCGAGGAAATCTATGAAGGTGTGGAAAAAGGACAACAATTGAAATACGATTACATCATAGAGAATTTGCCCGTCATTCGTCAACAACTACTGAAAGGTGGTCTTCGCTTGGCACATGTTTTAAATGACATCTTTGGCTAACCTTTGATGGTACGGAACGTTAGATTGATCCTTGGGCCTACCTTTCTGGCAGTCTTTGGGATCTGATGTTGCCAATGATGTTGCGTAGTGCCTTTCATGAGCAAAAGGCTTCCATGTTCTAGAAGCAGCTTTTGTTTTGGTCTTTTGCCCTTCTTGTGTCTAAAGTGGAAAGAACGGGCTTCACCAAAACTTACAGAAGCAATCATGGGGTCGATGCCTAGTTCTTTTTCATCATCGGAATGCCACCCGTTGCTGTCTTTACCATCTCGATATAGGTTCAACAACACGGAGGTGAATTGCTTTGCAGAAACTGTTTCTGCACGTTTTTTAATGTCCTCTAAAGTCTTTGTGAACGGAAGCGGATGCATTGTAATGTTCGAATAAGAGTATGGCTTGCCAGCTTCTCCGTACAATGCTGTTAATCGAGGTTGTGGGTATGTTTTGCCAAATATCTTGATATGGTCTTGTTGCCAAGATGTTTCCTTCAGCAGTGTTTGGAAATAATGGTCTGCTGCTGCTTTTTGAAAGAACCTGGAAATGTGGATGACATCTGCATCCTCCATAGGTAAGCGAATGGGTTCTTCAAAGATGGCTGGCTTCTCACTCACCTTTTGATGATTTGCTTGAATTGATCTCTGTATTGCGTAGGCGTCTTCCCTGTACATTCTTTGAATTGCTTGCCGAAGTGCGAAGAGTTGGTCTGGTCATTGTTAACTATTCAAAAAGTTCTGTCATGCCCTTTACTTTAGAAAACGCTTGAGGCGCTCACGCTTTTCGGGGCGAATGGCCTCATTCGTTATGGCCAAACGAAGATGTTCTTGGTCCTTTTCTTTGGCATATAGCAATTGATAGTAGTCAAAAATGGTAATGGCTCCTTTGTTTTCATCAACAAGGCGCATATCATCGTCAACATGGACGTTTCCTTCCTCTAGGATGCTTACGTAGGTACCTGGATGTCCATGGGCTATAAAATGTCTCAATACTTCTTGAGTGCCGAATTTTATCCCCAGTTTATAACAGGGCTGCCTTGGCTCGGATACCCTTGCCAAGGCAGTTCCAATTCTATAGGTGCTGCCGATGAGCAGTTCACGTTCATCTAGTTCTTCTACTGTAAGGTTTTCTCCAAACATTCCCCAATTCCATTGCAAGTGCGGATATCGTTTCTTCCAATAAGAATAATGGCCAGAAGCAAAAAGATAGCATGCCTTGTACGAGCCGCCATGTACGCTGAGGTCAGAGACTTCGTCGTTGCGTACATGTTCCTTTCCGAGATGGATCGGTGTTGAGACCGGTTCTTTGTATATGCCTGTGACCTCTTCCTTTCCATTCCAGAGAATGGTTCGAGGCCTGGCGATGTTGGTAGCGATGATCTTCATACTTATGAAGATACGACGCTTTCAATTCACAATAAAAGAAAACCGCCTCAGATTTCTCCAAGCGGTTTCTAACATCCAAAGGCGAAGCGTTCTGACTTCTATGAATCTATTTGATCATATCATAGCTTCTCTTGATGAACGAGGTGAGCTCTTCACCCTTCAATAAACCTTGAGAGAGCCGTGCCAAGTCTAATGATTGTCTGATCAGACGCTCTTGCTTCTTTCGGGTCTTGGTGTTCAGGATCTGCCCCACCAGCTCGTGATTGGTATTTACGACCAGGTTGTACATCTCTGGCATGTGGCCAAACATACCGCCGCCGCCAGATTGTTGCATTTCTTTCATACGACGCATAAACTCGGGCTGGGTGATCATAAAAGGCGATGCATCGCTGCTCATGGCTTCCAGCTGCACGGAGAACTTGTCTTGTGGGACGGTCTCGCTCAATAGCGTTTTTAGGCTGTCCTTTTCTTCATCAGAAAGTTTTGAGAGTTGCTCTTCGTCCTTCTTGATCAGATTGTCGATGTGGTCTGCATCCACACGTGCAAAGGTGATGTTCTCTTTGGTGGCCTCTATCTTTTGGATCAGGTGCGAAACGATAGGCGAGTCCAACAATAGCACTTCATAACCTTTTTCTTTGGCAGCCTCGATGTAGGCATGTTGCTCTTCTTTGTTAGAAGCATAGAGCATCACAAGTTTGTCATCCTTGTCGGTTTGAAGGTCTTTCACTTTTTCCTGCAGTTCTTCAAAAGTGAGGTAATTCCCATCTACTGTGGGGTACAAGGCGAACTTCTCTGCCTTCTCAAAGAATTTCTCTTCCGAAAGCATTCCGTATTCGATGACCACCTTGATGTCGTCCCACTTCTGCTCGAAGTCCTCGCGATCGTTCTTGAAACGTGAATTGAGCTTGTCGGCAACCTTTCGGGTGATGTAACTGCTGATCTGTTTCACGGCGCGATCTGCTTGTAGGTAGCTTCGTGAAACGTTCAATGGGATGTCTGGTGAATCGATCACCCCGCGAAGCATGGTCAAGAATTCGGGTACAATGCCTTCCACATTGTCAGTCACAAATACTTGGTTCTGATACAACTGAATACGGTCTTTCTGTATGTTGAGGTCGTTGGTCAACTTCGGGAAGTATAGGACCCCCGTTAGGTTGAAGGGATAATCTACATTCAGGTGAATGCTGAACAGCGGTTCCTCGAACTGCATCGGGTACAACTCGCGATAGAAATTCTTATAGTCTTCTTCTTCGAGGTCGGCGGGTTTTTTTGTCCAAGCAGGCGTGGGGTTGTTGATGATGTTGTCAATGGTTATCTTCTCTTCCTTTTTGTCATCACCTTTGCCTGCTGTATTGGCCTCTTCACGAGTTCCAAACTTTATGGGAATAGGCATGAATTTGTTGTACTTGGTCAGCAGTTCACTGATGCGAGGCTCTTCCAAGAACTCTTTTTCGTCTTCAGCAATGTGCAGGATGATCTCGGTGCCACGGTCTGTCTTGTCATGCGCATCCAGCGTGTACTCAGGCGAACCGTCACAGGTCCAATGTGCGGCAGGCTCGTCCTTATATGACTTGGTGATGATCTCTACCTTGTTTGCTACCATAAAGGCAGAGTAGAAGCCCAGGCCAAAATGACCGATGATACCGGCGTCTTCGACCTTGTCTTTGTATTTGTCCAGGAATTCTTCAGCACCGGAGAAGGCCACTTCATTGATGTACTTCTGTACTTCTTCGGCGGTCATCCCGATGCCTTGGTCAGTGATGTGAAGTTTGCTGCCTTCCTTGTCAACCTTCACTTCTATGATCGGGTCTCCATATTCAACCTTGGCCTCCCCAATATTGATAAGGTGTTTTAACTTGAGTGTTGCGTCAGTTGCGTTAGAGATGAGCTCACGCAAAAAGATCTCATGATCGCTGTATAAGAACTTTTTGATCAGCGGAAAGATATTTTCGACAGAAACATTGATGTTGCCAGTTGCCATTATGTAAGGTTTTAGTTTTTTTAACGATTAACAAGTAGTGTTTTTCAAAAAAAATACCATTTGTTCAGAGAGTGACAAGATGGCATTTTTTGACTTTCATTCTGATCGAAATAGTTTTAACATTCTTTTTTGTTTAATTATTTTGTGAATAAGTTAAACGTTTTATATTTTTGGTGCAAGCAATTAAGATTGCTATGAAAAAGAGAATTCCTTAATTGGTTTGTTTATTTATTGGTTAGGTTGTTTGAAGAGCGCCCCACTTGGGCGCTCTTCACTTTTTACCCGATGATCGAGACCCACTAGGCTCTTCCGGTTTTAATGATCGCCCCCCTCATCTCTTGAATGACCTGTGGCCTTGCACAATTAGTTGTTGGCTTTTGTTATGCGTGCATATAAATAGAAGTCGTCTTTTTTTACGGATTTGGCAACTTTGGCTACCTTGCGAAATGCTTTATTGAAAAATTAATGATCTATGTATAATTCTAGAATAGCTGGTCTGGGCCACTATGTACCAGAGAATGTGGTGACAAATGATGACCTGACCAGGCTTATGGACACAAGCGATGAATGGATACAAGAACGAACTGGAATCAGAGAACGCCGCTGGATAGACCCAAAAACTAGCGAGGACACTACCTCCATCATGGGTGCCAAAGCTGCTAAAATTGCTATGGAACGTGCTGGTGTTACCAAAGATGATATTGATTTTATAGTATTCGCTACATTAAGCCCTGATATGTACTTCCCTGGCGGAGGCGTTCGTGTGCAAGACCTGTTGGATATGCCGACCATTGGTGCTTTGGATGTTCGTAACCAATGCTCGGGCTTTATTTATGCACTTTCGGTAGGTGACCAGTTTATCAAGACCGGAATGTACAAGAATGTATTGGTGATCGGTAGCGAAAACCATTCAGGTGGCCTAGACAAGACCACACGCGGTCGTGGCGTTACTGTGATCTTTGGCGATGGTGCTGGTGCAGCTGTATTGACTCGTGAAGAAGACCCTACAAAAGGGATTCTCTCTACGCACTTGCATTCCGAAGGAAAACATGCCGCAGAGCTGGCGTTGGAAGGCCCTAGTACGGGACGCTGGGTAGATGCCATCATTGCAGACGACGATCCAAATGAAACTTCATATTACCCATACATGAATGGGCAATTTGTGTTCAAGAATGCAGTAGTTCGCTTTAGCGAGGTGATCATGGAAGGCCTCGTGCAGAATGAATTGGGTAAAGAGGACATAAACTTATTGGTTCCACATCAGGCTAATTTGAGGATCTCGCAGTTTGTTCAGAAGAAATTTGGGCTTTCTGATGACCAAGTGTATAACAACATCATGCGTTATGGCAATACAACCGCAGCTTCCATACCGATCGCTTTGACGGAAGCCTGGGAAGAAGGCAAGGTGAAGGAGGGCGATACCATCGTATTGGCAGCTTTTGGCAGTGGTTTCACATGGGCCAGTGCCATTATCAAGTGGTAGAAAGCATTGCATGAAGATCGAAAGCCCGGCATCTTGATCGGATCAGCCGGGCCTTCTCATTGATATCTAACAATTAACACTAACCATCAACTAATTAAAGTTAGAGACCAATTTTGTTTAGAAGATCCCGCCACTTCCTTGCTTTTCGTCGTTGTCTCTTCGCTTTCTGGACTTGGCACGATACTTCCCGCTTCCAAAGCGATACGATAGCCCTACAAATACAGTCTGACTCTCCCAGTTGAACTCGCCTTCTTGTCTGTATGGGCGATCACCTTCAAAGCCAAACTCCATGGTGTTAAAGATGTCATTGTAATTCACGCTGAGTGTTCCTTTCCCTTGCGCAAAATTATAACGGGCGCCAAGGTTGACGAAGTACATCGGTTTGGTCTCGAACTGAATGCCCTGATTCTGTCCTCTATAAAAACCAAAGGCAGAAAGCGATAGTTTTTTAGTGACAGAGAAGTTGTTGAACATTCGGAAATTCCAAGCGGTGTTAGTGACCTCGCGCTCTTCGCGAACAATACTCTCCAGGTCCCTTATGCCATCGCCATCAATGTCATCGGCCGTCTCGGTAATGCCCGTTTGCTCTTGGCTGAATAGGTCAAAGCTTCCGTTGATGCTCCACCATTTTGTTGGGCGGTAGTTTGTAGAGACCTCTACACCATATGCCGACGTGTTGTCGAAGTTGTCAAACGTAAGGATGATGCGATTCAAGGTCGGGTCTAGCTGGTCGATAAAGACAGCTCTGTTGATCTCGTCTTCGATGGCACGATAGAAAACACCTGCCGTGATGCTTCCTTTGTTGTTGAGCCGTCTTGTGTAGTTCGCTTCCAGTGAATTCGTGAATTGTGGTACCAAAGACGTATTTCCGAAGGAAGTGATCAATGGCGTGCTCCACTCACGGATCGGATTCACTTGTTGCAATCCTGGGCGGTCTACTCTTCGGCTGTAGCTAAACTGATAGCTGTTCTTCTCAGAAGGGCTGTAGGTGACAAATGCCGAAGGATACACTTGTGTATAATCATTCTCGAAAGAGCGAAGTACGCTATTCCCATCAGCAGTTATTTCCACGGCCGGGTCGATGTCTATATTGGTAAGGTCTTGACCTTCCGCAGCGACATCATACACTTCTTCTGTGTCAGCGGTCACATCCACCATTTCAAAACGAGCACCCGCTTGGATACTCCATTTGCCCAATGTCTTGCCCAAAGTGGCATAGGCTGAATAGATGTCCCTACTATAGTCGAAGTCGGTCACTGGTGTATTGATGTCAACTGCAGTTAGGTCGAAAGGGTTTGGTACGATCTGTGTGGAATTCCTTCCAATATCTGAATTGAACAAACGCGCCTGCAATCCCAATTCTAACTTGGTCTTGTCATCCAATGGGTTGGTATAGTCCAAGTTTATGGTCAGGCGATCTCTCTCGGTACCGATCAGATCTCGGTAATCTTCTGTGTTAGAGCCTGGCAACCCAGCAGCAGGCCCAGTAAATCTAAAGTCAGCATCCTCGTCATTCTCAAAGGTGTTGTAATCAGTTTCTAGTTCTATGTTATGACCTTCTTTTGCAAAGTCTAGTTTGTAGTTGAAATTATACTGCGAAGAAATATTGTCTAAAGTATTATTGAACAATTGATTTAGGTTCAAGGAAGGGTTGTCGAAGAAAAAGATTCTAGTTGTCCCTTCATTCTTCCCATCAAAGAGATTCTGGTTGGTGAATACAGAGATCGTGTTCTTGTCATTCAAATAAAGATCGACGCCTACCTTATACACGTGAGACTTGTTGTTGTCTATGAATTCGAAGCGTTGGTCTGAGTTGTCATCAACCCTGAAGACGTTTCCTCTATTGAAGTTCTTGCCTATGTTATTGCTGTAATTACCATAGAAGTTCAGCTTGCCGTTGCGGTAGTTCAAATTAATGCCACTATTGAATCTGGCATTGTCATCATAGTTTAGACCAAGGTTAATGTCACCATTGAAGCCAAGGTTCACATTCTTGTGCAATATGATGTTGATGATCCCGCTCATCCCTTCGGGATTGTACTTGGCCGAAGGATTGGTGATCAATTCGATGCTTTTGATGGCAGTAGAAGGAATTTGCCTCAATAGCTGCGCTGCAGGGATGTTAGATAGCTTTCCGTCTACCATCACTTGTACATTCTGATTGCCGCGAAGCGAGATGTCTCCCGTTTGCTGGTCTACACTCACCGAAGGCAGATTGTTCATAATGTCGGACGCTGTGGGGCCAGAGGTGGTCAAGTCTTTTCCTACGTTGATCACTTTGCGGTCTACTTTTTGCTCAATGGTCGAGCGTTCGGCCACTACCTCGACGCCTTCAAGTTCGGCCACGTCTTCTTCTAAGGCGATGGTGCCCAGATCTTGTTTCCGGTTTCTGCGAGTGATGCTTAGATCGCGCGTGTATGACCTATAGCCGATATACGACACTTCTACGATAGATTCGCCTTCAGGAATGCCTTTTACTTCAAAAGTACCATCCTCTTTGGTGATGGCACCAGTGATGTTGCTATTGTCGGTTTTCGATTTGATGGCTATAGAAGCATAGGGAATGGGCTGCTGTAACGCCTTGTCTACTACTTTCCCAGAGATCACTCCCACGTTTAGAGGAGATGAGGGGTTTGTTGAAGTTTGCGCATGAATGGTCAAAAAACCAAAAAGCACAAAAAAGATGGTCGATCTTTTCATTTTGGTTGGAGGTTTGTTTTTTGATCAGATGAATGAAACTCCGTCTTGTGAAAGTTTCATGCCAAATAGACGACAGCATTCAAGGTGTGTTACTATCTTTAACATCCATTAACAAGATTTTAACAGTGAATAAGAGAACCTTGGTGCTTGGCGCCTCTACAAATTCATATCGCTATTCTAACATGGCGATCAGGCGGTTGGTCGACAATCAGCAAGATACGCTGGCCTTTGGTTTGAAGCCCGGTAACGTATCGGGCGTAAACATCGATACCGAGCTGATCTCGTACGATGGTATAGATACCGTGACCCTCTACCTAAACCCGAAGCGACAAGAGCAGTACTATGATTATATCATATCGCTTAAGCCGAAGCGCGTTATTTTTAACCCCGGTACCGAGAATCCAGAATTCTATCAAATACTTCGAGAGAATAACATTCAGATAGAAGTGGCTTGCACGCTTGTACTACTTGCTACGGATCAGTATTAGGCCTGCATACGTCAAGAAGCCATTGAGTATCAGGATGAAGAAACCGAAGTCGAAACCAAACTTCTCTTTGCAAACAGCACTTGTCAAATAAGCGAGGATAGGGGAGGCTATGGCAACTAGCGGAACCAGTTTGTCTTTCACTTTCCAGCTGCTAAAGAGTCCAAAGGCATAGAGCCCAAGCAAAGGCCCGTAGGTGTATCCTGCAAATACAAACAGCTTGGCGATCACACTTTCATCGGCAATGATGTATTTGAAAATGATGATGACAAGTACGAGTACGACAGAGATAAGCACATGCACATTCTTTCTGATGCGTACTTGTTTGGGCTTGTCGTACTTCTTTTCGATATCTAGGATATCGATGCTGAAGGAAGTGGTCAAGGAGGTCAAAGCACTGTCGGCGCTAGAATAAGCAGCTGCAATGAGCCCAAGCAAAAAGAAGATGGCGATGCCATATCCTAGACCAACCTTGGTGGCAATTGTCGGGAAAAGGTCATCCTTGCTAGCATCAATACCATTTTGCGAAGCGTAGACTGTCAACAGAAGTCCAAGTGCCAAGAACACGAAATTCACAATAGTAAGCACGATGGTGAACCAGAACATGTTCTTCTGAGCATCCTTAAGTGTTCGGCAAGTAAGATTCTTTTGCATCATATCTTGATCCAAGCCTGTCATCACAATAGCAATGAAAGCTCCCGAAATGAATTGCTTCACGAAGTGATTGCCCGATCTCCAATCGTCAAAGAAGAACATCTGAGACAGGTCGCTCTCAGCAATGAAACCGAATAGATCTGTTGCAGAAAGGTCCAGTTCGATGCTCACATAGTAGATGGCAACGCCCACTGCAATAAGCATAAACAGCGTTTGTAGTGTGTCGGTCCAAACAATGGTCTTGATGCCAGCACGAAATGTATACAGCCATATCAACAAGATGGTCAAGGTAACTGTTGCCCAAAAAGGAACTCCCATTTCATCAAAGACCAATAATTGTAGCACGTTGGCAACTAAATATAGGCGAAAACTTGCACCAACAACTCTACTGATCAAAAAGAAAGAAGCTCCTGTTTTGTAGGAATGGTCTCCGAAACGCTCCTCGAGATAGGTGTAGATCGAAGTCAAATTCAACCTATAATACAACGGAAGCAGTACCGTACCGATCACTGCATACCCAATAGTATACCCTAATACTACTTGAAAATAGCCAAATTTTGAAGCTTCTACCCAACCTGGTACAGATATGAAAGTGACACCACTCAGCGAGGCACCGATCATCCCAAAAGCCACTAAATACCAAGGGGATCGTTTACTGGCTTTGAAGAAATCTTCGTTGGAGCCTTTTTTGCCAGTAAAATGAGAGATCAACATCAATATGCCAAAATAGGCAGCAATCAAAAAGAGGATGTGTAATGGTTTCATAGGTGTCAAATATATGAAAAGGGAAAGCTTTGAGTGTTCAGGATGAAACATTGTCAAAAGATTTATCTTTGCCATCCATGGATCTCTCGTCGCGATTATTAGAAAATGCTGTGCACGAAGTTTCTCAGCTTCCAGGCATAGGCAAACGAACCGCTTTGCGATTGGTGTTGCACTTACTTCGCCAACCCAAACAGCAGACCGAAAGCCTTTCAGGTGCTTTATTGGCGTTGCGACAAGAGATCAAATACTGCAAGAATTGCCACAATATTTCGGATCTGGAGATCTGTGGGATATGTACAAACCCGAAGCGAGATAAAGGATTGGTCTGTGTGGTCGAGGATATACGCGATGTCATGGCCATAGAAAGTACAGCACAGTATCGCGGCCTGTATCATGTGCTGGGAGGTAAGATCTCGCCCATAGATGGCGTTGGCCCACACGATCTAACCATTGCCCGATTGGTGGCAAAAGTGAAGCAAGACGAGGTAAACGAAGTCATTTTTGCGTTGAGCCCAACGATCGAAGGCGATACAACAAACTTCTATATCTTTAAGCAACTAGAAGGTCTTGATGTAAAGACCTCTACCATTGCCCGCGGTATTTCTGTTGGCGATGAGTTAGAGTATGCAGATGAAATTACCCTGGGTCGCAGCATTCTCAATCGCGTACCTTTTGAAAACTCCCTGAAAAGTTCTTGATGCAACTCTCGGTCGTCATTCTAAACTACAACGTCCGCTATTTTTTAGAGCTTTGCCTGCAAAGTGTAATGGCAGCTACAGAGAACATAGATGCTGAGATCATCGTGGTAGACAATGCATCACCTGATGATAGCATTGCCGTGGTGAAACAACGGTTTCCACAGGTGAGACTTATCGAAAATCAGGAAAATCAAGGTTTCCCAAAAGGAAATAATATAGGCGTTGGGCATGCCAAGGGAGAATACATATGCATTCTAAATCCAGATACGGTCGTTGCTGAAGATACGTTTGTGAAACTGCTGCGATTTGTCGATGAGGCAAAGGATATGGGTATTGTCGGCGTAAAGCTAATTGACGGTACTGGAAGCTTTCTGCCCGAAAGTAAGCGAGGATTGCCGACCCCATGGGTCTCATTCACCAGGTTTTTAGGGCTATACAAGATCTCTAAGCGCTTGTTCGGGAAGTACTATGCCTTGCATCTTGATAAAGATGAAATAAGTGAGGTCGATATTTTAGTGGGGGCATTCATGTTCATGAAAAAGAGCGTCTATCAAGAGGTTGGTGGTTTTGACGAGTGCTATTTTATGTTTGGTGAGGACATCGACCTTTCGTACACTGTTCAGCAGAAAGGATATAAAAATTATTACTTCCCGCAGGTGACCACGATTCATTACAAAGGAGAAAGCACCGCTAAAGACCAAGAGTACTTAAGGCGTTTCAAAGAAGGGATGGACCTTTTCTACGATAAGTATTTTAGTAGAAACGTGTTTTTCGATCTATTCATGAAAATTGGAATCGGACAATTCGCAAAGCGAAAACTTCGTCACAACATTTCACCTCGAGAGTTGCCTGAACAGGTCATCTATCTAGGCGATGATCCACAACACGTAAAACAACTGGGTCAACTGTTGAGAGCACCTGTGGATCACCTGTCAGACTTCGATGCTTTGGTAGTTTCAAAAAGTACAGGTCTTGTGGTCGTAGATGCTGAGGCATTTACTTTTCAAACCATTGTAGAAGGCATGCAAAAGCTGGCAAACAAAGGTTTTACCTACCGCATATGGCCAAAAGGTTGTAATTTTATACTCGGAAGCGATGCTTCCAACAGTAGAGGCGAAGTAATATTTTTGAAATAAAATCAAGAATAAACCTCATTTTTTGATATTTTTGCAATTCAAAAGAAAACCAACACCCTTTTTTTGTTGATATGGCAAAATTTGAAGTGAAGCTACCTAAGATGGGCGAAAGCGTTGCAGAAGCAACCATAACCGCATGGCTAAAAGATGTAGGGGAGACCATAGAGATGGACGACCCTATCGTTGAGATTGCCACAGATAAGGTAGATTCCGAGGTGCCTAGTGAGGTAGAGGGAGTTTTGTTAGAGAAGCTCTTCGAAGTTGATGATGTGGTGCAAATAGGGCAAGTGCTTGCCATTATTGAAACTGATGGCGATGCTGCTTCAGCAAATGGCACTGAAGAAGTTGCCGTTGGGGATGCGGTGCAAGCAGCAGCAGGAGAGATCGAGCAGACCGTTGAAACAGCTAAAGAGACTGCCTCATCGTCGACGGCAGATTTTTCGACCTCCGAACGGTTTTATTCGCCATTGGTAAAGAATATCGCAAAAGAAGAGGGCATTTCTTTTGACGAATTAGAAGCCATCACAGGCACCGGCAATGAAGGACGCGTTACTAAGAACGATATTCTCAGCTATTTAAAAGGCCGTTCTTCTCGATTCACGCCTGCGCCTAAGGTTGGATCTCCAGAAGTTCCTGCGGCCAAGCAAGAGAAGAAACCCATTGCAAAAGTAGTTCCAGTTTCGGTGAACGGCGGTGATGAGGTCATCGAAATGACACGTATGGGCAAGTTGATCGCCCACCACATGGTCGAGAGCAAGCAAATTTCGGCACATGTGCAATCTTTTGTCGAGGCAGATGTCACTAAGATCTGGAATTGGCGCAAGAAACATAAAGATACTTTCGAAGCGCGCGAAGGCGAAAAACTCACCTTTACGCCTATCTTCATGGAAGCCATTGCAAAGGCTTTGAAAGACTATCCCATGATGAACATCCAAGTAGATGGTGATACCATTGTCAAGAAGCGAACTATCAACCTTGGTATGGCTACAGCCCTTGCCGATGGGAATCTTATCGTGCCTGTCATAAAGAATGCTGACCGTTTGAATTTGGTCGGAATGGCAAAAGCAGTCAATGATTTGGCAAGTAGGGCACGCAACAACCAATTGAGACCAGACGATGTCCAAGACGGCACATACACGGTGACCAATGTAGGCTCCTTCGGAAGTATTATGGGAACGCCGATCATCAACCAACCTCAAGTGGGGATTCTAGCGTTGGGCGCCATCCGAAAAGTGCCAGCAGTGATAGAAACAGCCGAAGGCGACTTTATCGGTATTCGTATGAAAATGTTCTTGTCACATAGCTACGACCATCGTGTGGTGAACGGCGCGCTAGGAGGCATGTTCGTGCAGCGTGTTGCTGATCATCTTGAAGCTTGGGACGAGAATAGAGAAATTTAACGTCCGGGTAACATTATCCCTTTGCCTTACTATCACTATCTTTAAGGCCTAAATTTGCTACATGGCCGAATTACAACTCAAACGACCCATTTGTTTCTTTGACCTAGAGACCACGGGCACAAACATTGCTAGAGATCGCATTGTCGAGATATCGATATTGAAGGTCTTTCCTAACGGTAACAAAGAAGGTAAGACCTGGCTAGTCAACCCTGAGGTGCCCATTCCGGCAGAAGTTTCTGCCATTCATGGTATTACTAACGAAAAAGTAGCCAACGAGCCTACTTTTAAAGAACTTTCCAAAGAAGTGCATGGGATGATCAAAGATTCGGACCTTGGTGGGTATAATTCAGATCGTTTCGACATTCCGCTGTTGGCCGAAGAGTTGCTTAGAGCAGGGGTCGATTTCGATATGAAGAACCGTGTCTCTGTAGACGTACAGACCATTTTCCACAAAATGGAAAAACGTACGCTTGGGGCTGCCTACGAATTCTATTGCAATAAGAGTTTGGACGATGCTCACAGTGCTGAAGCCGATGCAAAAGCTACCTACGAGGTGTTGTTGGGTCAGTTAGACCGATACGATGTGCTTGAAAATGATGTAAAGAAGCTAAGCGAGTTCACTACCCGCAAGCGAAGTGCAGACTTTGCAGGATTCATCATCTATGACAAAGATGGTGTAGAGGTTTTTTCCTTCGGAAAGCACAAAGGGAAAAAAGTGCTGGATGTGCTCGAGCAAGAACCCGGCTATTTTGGTTGGATACAGAATGCAGATTTCCCATTATACACCAAAAAGGTGCTTACGGCCATTCGCCTGCGTAGCCTGAACAGCAAATTAGGCTAGCATGAAGTTGATCTGTATCGGTAGAAACTACGCCAAACACATTGAAGAGCTGCAAAATGAGCGGCCAGATGAGCCCGTGGTGTTCCTCAAGCCAGACACATCGATCCTGCTCAAGAAGCAACCCTTCTTTATTCCAGACTTCTCAGATGATGTGCATCACGAAGTTGAGGTCTTGGTGAAGATCGACCGCATTGGTAAACATATCGACAAGAAATTTGCACACAAATACTATGACGAGATAGGTCTTGGTATTGACTTCACGGCACGAGATGTACAAGCACGTTGTAAAGAAAAGGGATTGCCTTGGGAAAAGGCCAAGGCCTTTGATGGTGCAGCTGTGATTGGCAAATGGTTTTCAAAGGCACAGTTTCCAAGTGTGGATGATATTGGCTTTTCCCTTGAAAGAAATGGCGAACAGGTTCAGGCAGGAAACACCAGTATGATGCTCTGGAAGATCGATGAGCTTATAGAATATGTCTCAAAATATTTCACTTTAAAGATCGGAGACATTATCTTTACAGGGACTCCGGCAGGAGTTGGCAAGGTGATTGCCAACGATGTTCTGGTGGGCCATATCGAAAATGAGGAGGCCTTTTCGATAAAAATTAAATAGTTTTCCCTCGCGATGAAGTCATACAGTTTGGATAAGATATACGAGCTTTCAGGAGGTGATCACGATTTTGCAAAAGACATCATGGCTGCTTTTCTAGAAGAGATCCCGCAAGACCTAGATTGGCTTGCCAAAGGTTTTTCCGAAGAGAACATCACTGAAGTTTACCAGGCATCACACAAGATCAAGCCAAATTTAGACCTTGTGGGGGCCAATAAGGCCTACCAGCTTGTGTCAGAACTCAACAAGAAGGCAAAGAATGGGGAAGGCTTCGAGGGCATAAAACAACTGTATGACGCATCTTTGCCACTGATCAACCAACTACTAAGAGAACTCGAAGAGGACTTTTCATAGCATCATGAAAGCAGAGATCATTACCATAGG
This sequence comes from Flavobacteriaceae bacterium, assembly GCA_028284745.1. Taxonomy (GTDB): domain Bacteria; phylum Bacteroidota; class Bacteroidia; order Flavobacteriales; family Flavobacteriaceae; genus JANQRC01. Next base: position 16,705 of record JANQRC010000048.1, on the reverse strand, counting down.
CGATGAGATCCTCATCGGGCAAGTCATTGACACGAACTCTGCCTTTATAGCCAAACAGCTCAATAAAATTGGTATAGAGGTCTACCAGGTCACTTCAGTACAGGATCAGCGTGATCACATCCTTCAAGCATTTGCAGATGCTGAAAGCAGGGTAGATGTGATTCTGATCACTGGCGGGCTAGGGCCTACCAAAGATGATATTACCAAGCATACCATTGCCGATTACTTTCAAGATGAATTGGTAAAGGATGAAAAAGTGCTGGAGAATGTCGAGTACTTGTTTCGAAAGTATATAAGCACACCTATCTCAGACCTGAACAGGAGGCAAGCACTCGTTCCTTCAAGGGCAACGGTGCTGATGAATCGTTTTGGTACGGCGCCGGGCATGTGGCTAGAGCGTAACAGCACTGTTTTTGTGTCCATGCCCGGCGTTCCCTATGAAATGAGGGCCTTGATGCAACATGAGGTCATGCCAAGATTGCAAAAACGCTTCAAGACGCCGTACATTCTGCACAAGACCATCTTGACCTATGGTCTAGGCGAAAGTGCCATTGCGCAGATCATCGAAGAATGGGAAGACAGCCTTCCTCCCTTCATCAAGCTAGCCTATTTGCCTAATCTGGGAAAGGTGAGATTGCGACTTTCCGCAAAGGGAATGGACAAGAAGATGATCGAGGATGAGGTAGAAAAGCAGATACAAGCATTAGAGCCCCTGATCGGTGACATCATTTACGGCTATGAGAATGACCATACCATAGAGTACATCGTGGGAGAAATGCTCAAAGAACGTGGGCTTACTTTGGCAACGGCCGAAAGCTGCACAGGCGGTGCCATCGCTCAGAGTATCACGGCAATGCCCGGTGTTTCTGTCTACTTCAGAGGAAGTGTGGTCAGCTATTCAACAGAACTGAAAGCATCGATCTTAAAAGTAGATAAAGAACTGGTCGATGCGCACTCTGTAGTAAGTGAACAAGTAGCCAAAGCTATGGCTGAGAACGCCCAAAAACTCATGAGTTCAGATTTTGTGATTGCCACCACAGGCAATGCTGGCCCAAGCAAAGGCGACTCAGATGCCGACTTGGGCACAGTCTATATCGCCATCGCAACACCTTCGACCATTATTGTGGAAAAATTCAACTTTGGCAATCATCGCGATAAGGTCATCAAGAAAGCAGTGCATAAAAGCTTTGAATTGCTGCAGAAAGAAATTTTAAAATTATAGCGAAAGCATTTGCTAGTCGGACAAAAAAGCGTAAATTTGCACCCTGTTTTTTAGGAAACGTTTTAAAGAATAAGAAAATGTCTAGAGTTTGTCAACTTACAGGTAAGAAGGCGATGGTAGGGAACAATGTCTCTCACGCTATGAACAAGACCAAACGTAAATTTCACGCCAACCTTACCAAAAAGCGTTTTTACATCCCTGAGGAAGACAGGTGGATCACATTAAAAGTGTCGACCTCCGCTTTGAAGACGATCAACAAAAAAGGAATCTCTGCTGTGCTTAAAGAAGCCAGGGCTAACGGATTCATCAAATAAACCCTTAACGGTCAAAGATTTAGATCATGGCAAAAAAAGGAAACAGAGTACAGGTGATCCTTGAGTGCACAGAACATAAGAATTCTGGCATGCCAGGGACCTCGCGCTATGTCACTACCAAGAACAAGAAGAACACTCCCGATAGAATCGAGCTGAAGAAATTCAACCCGATCCTAAAGAAGATGACAGTTCATAAAGAAATCAAGTAAAACTAAGGAAGCATGGCAAAGAAAACGGTAGCAACCTTACAGACAAGCTCAAAGAGATTGACAAAGGCCATCAAGATGGTCAAATCTCCAAAAAGTGGTGCCTATACTTTTGTAGAGAGCATCATGGACCCAGGTTCGGTAAACGAGTGGCTGTCAAAGCAGAAGTAAGGCAACCCATCACGATATTTTCAAAGCTATCCTCCAAGTACGAGGATAGCTTTTTGTTTTTTTAATAATTTTGGCGTTCCTCCGAGTACTCGGGGGCGTGTCGTACGTTGTATCTTTTGTCATGCCGAGCGTGGTCGAGGCATAACAAAAGGGCGAGCCTGTACGGAGCGAAGTAGAGGGGCTACCACGACCAACGCGAAAAGCTTAGACTTATAAACTCATAAACCCATAAACTTTTTCGATGAGTTTTTTTAAGAACATATTCTCAAAAGAGAAGAAAGAGACACTAGACAAGGGCCTCGAAAGATCCAAGAGCAGCTTTTTTGATAAGTTGTCTCGTGCCGTTGCAGGCAAAAGCAAGGTAGATGACGATGTGCTAGATAACCTCGAGGAGGTTTTAGTCACTTCTGATGTGGGTGTCGAGACCACGCTCAAAGTCATAGAACGCATCGAAGAACGCGCGGCCAAAGACAGGTATTTGGGTACAGACGAGCTCAATCAGATCCTCCGTGAGGAGATCGCAGCATTGCTCTCCGAGACCCATGTAGGTGAAGAAACAGAGTTCTCGATTCCTGAAGACAAGAAACCTTATGTGATCATGGTCGTTGGAGTTAACGGAGTAGGGAAGACCACCACTATTGGCAAGTTGGCATACCAATTCAAGAAGCAGGGCAAAAAAGTAGTGCTGGGCGCAGCAGATACCTTTCGTGCGGCAGCGATCGACCAATTGCAGGTATGGGCAGATAGGGTAGATGTGCCCATCGTCAAGCAGAGCATGGGAAGCGACCCCGCTTCAGTAGCCTTCGATACGTTGCAGTCTGCTGTGAACCAAGATGCAGATGTGGTGATCATCGATACAGCGGGCCGTTTGCATAACAAGGTAAACCTAATGAACGAACTCACCAAAGTAAAGCGAGTCATGCAAAAGGTGGTCGAAGATGCTCCGCATGATGTGTTGTTGGTATTAGATGGCTCCACTGGGCAGAACGCCTTTGAGCAAGCCAAGCAGTTCACTAAAGCTACCGAAGTTACTTCGCTTGCGGTGACCAAACTCGATGGTACAGCCAAAGGAGGTGTGGTGATCGGCATCTCTGACCAGTTTCAGGTCCCCGTAAAGTACATAGGTGTTGGAGAGGGTATCGAGGATCTACAGGTGTTCAACAAATACGAGTTTGTGGATTCTTTCTTCAAATAGACATCTTTTTAAATTCTAAACAAGTTAAATAAGACTGATGATAACCAATTATATGAAAAGTATTATAGCTTGGTTGCTGATCTCTTCTGTTAGCTTCTATGGCTTCTCACAAGTGTCTAGCCTTTCAGACCTGGCCACGGGTCAATTGGTGAGCTTTTCGCCCATAATGGACATAGATAGTGAGCTTTTTGGGTATATGGGAGTATACAAGCTCGGTGAAGTAGAGAAGGGAAAAGAGAAGTTTGAGTATGTTATTCTAGACAAGAATTTAAATGCAGTAGCCAATGGAGAATTTATCAATGCAGCATATAGGGGGATGTACTCTCGGTTCATGCCTCCTGAAAAGATAGGTAACTCCCTTATTGTATCTGAAGCTCATATTCATGCTACAAATAGTAACAAGGTATTCACAACTCATAGGATTTTAAGCCTTGATGATAATGAAATGTCTGAGCCTTTTTATTTAAAAGAAGGTGAGGTCATTGAGGGAGAACGCAACCAAAAAGGTTTAGGTAAAGATCAGCGCAACACAGCTTCGGTAGACGTTCTTATAGCTAGTGGAAAAGGTTTCATCAGCTATCCGATAAGCAAATATGGAAAATCTAACAAGAACACCAAAAGTATAATGCATTACAATCCCGAAAGGCAACAAACATGGGAATATATTTTCAACCCATACGGAGTTTCGCATAAGAAAACTATCTTACATATAGACGAGTCTTTTATGCTTTTTTCAATTAAAGATGATAGAGATGAAATAGATCGTAGCGAATTCCTAAAGAGAGTGAACATGGAGAATGGAAAGGAAGAGTTTAGTTATCAAATAGATAATATAGAAGGTGGGTACAGCCATTCTTTTCAAGCACATGTAATAGATGATAAAACATACGTTATTGGAAGAATGAGTCCATATGCGCCAAGTGGTTACGATTATCAGAAAGCCGAAGGATTTTTTAAGATAGTTTTGGACAGTGTTGGAAACGAGTTGGCCAAGAAGTATGTTCTTTGGGAAGATGTCAAAGAGTTTATAGATGTCGATGAAAAAGGAAGATTGGAAGATAAATCAACACTGCATAGCAAAGAGTACTTTGTTTTGAAAGATGGTAGTGTGGTCATATTAACTGAAAAACTCAAGGAAAGAGGGGTGCTCTTTAGCGGACTAAGTGCCACTGACCTTGTTTTATTACAATTTGATAAGGACTTCAATCTTAAAGATGAATTCACGATAAAGAAAGACAAGTCATCATCATGGTTATGGTCATTGTCTGACTATCTCTACTCTCAGTATGTGGCAGATGCGGAAGGTGTTGTGTTCTTTTATAGGGACTATAAGAAGGAGGTAGATTCTAAGGAGAAGAATTGGATTTTGGGGATTGTTTCCATCATTGATGGAAAAGTGAACCATGAGATCATACCTATGTCATCAGAAGAACACTTCATTATGCCATATGTCGCAAAAGAAGGATATATATTACTCAGGGAGTTCAACAAGGATTCTGATTACGATCAAATTCGTCTAGAGAGAATTAATTACTGATCATCGCCAAAAACAGTCGCAGTTGTTTTATTAGGGTTAGCATAGTAGTCTGCAAAAGCCTTTAGTTCGTGCAATTTTAGGTTCCATAAAAAACTTAAGAATTGTTGATAGTCTGGCGACTGTTCATTCGGGATGATGATATCTACATGCCTATTGAATTGATACTTGCGTTTTGCTTTATATAATGCCTCAAAGTTTTTACCTACATATAGCTTTGCGTAGCTGTCATCAATATCTTCTTGTAGTTTTATAAATGTCAAGAAAAGGCTTAGCCCATATTGTTCGATATGGTATAGATTGACCAATTTTTCTTGGATTGCTAACTTCTTCAACATTTGGTATTCTTTCCCTGGGTTCCTTTGCTCTCCCATCTTAGCTTCTGGAAATAAGGTTTCAAGCTTTATGATACGTTCCAACATTTTGGGATGGGTTCTTAGAGAATCCATATCGAATACTCATGAGCTATTTCGTGGCATATTACAGAGGCTATTTGGTGCTCATTTTGCAAATTTTCGAATAGGCCTATGTTGATGATCAACGATCCTTCAGCCAAACTAAATGCATTAGCGCTAGAAGATCTTGATATTAGAATTTTTAGCCTCCGACCCTGTAGCTGATGATTACTCTCGACAATACTATTGACAATAGAGTCTATATAATTCGCATATCTTTCATCAAAAAAGAACCTCTTTTTCCTGAGCTGCCTTATCATCTTGGATTGTATAGCTTTGTATGCTTCAAGTTTGTCCTTCCTAAAAGCCCCTTTTGTACTTTCATTTATTCTATGGTTGAAGTCCTTGTGCTCGGTTTCGTATTCTTTTATAAGTTCGATTCTTAGCTTATGGTCTGCCGTGTCTATAGGTACTAGTTTTTGAGCGAAAGCTACATATGAAAAGCTTAAAGAGACTAATAATGAAAGAATTCTATATCTATATGTCATGGCTTGCTTGCGATAGAAAAGTTATACAAGTATAAACCAAATCTAACAATGTTCAGATTTTTCTCTGGGTAAATCGCTTTGCCATTATGGCACCTTATGTCAAACAATGTATCTTTGCCTTCTTTATAGCCATGCGCACAAAATCACTAAAGAAAAATAAGATCAACGTAGTTACGTTGGGCTGCTCTAAGAACGTCTATGATTCTGAAGTGCTGATGGGACAATTGCGTGCCAACAACAAAGAGGTTGTTCATGAGCAGGAAGGAAATATTGTGGTGATCAATACTTGTGGTTTTATCGACAATGCGAAGGAGGAAAGCGTCAATACGATTTTAGAGTTTGCCCAGAAGAAAGAACAGGGGATCGTCGACAAGGTGTTTGTGACAGGTTGTTTGAGTGAACGCTATAAGCCAGCCCTTCAGAAAGAAATACCCAATGTAGACCAATACTTCGGCACCACTGAGCTACCAAGCCTTTTAAAGGCTTTAGGGGCAGATTATAAGCATGAACTTATCGGCGAGCGTGTAACGACTACGCCAAAGAATTACGCCTACCTGAAGATCGCCGAGGGATGCGACCGACCCTGTTCGTTCTGTGCGATCCCTTTGATGCGGGGCAAGCACAAGTCTAAACCCATTGAAGAACTTGTGATAGAAGCCAAGAAACTGGCTTCAGATGGTGTGAAAGAACTTATTCTAATAGCACAGGATCTTACCTATTATGGTCTTGACCTATACAAGAAAAGAAAGCTTGCAGAGTTACTTCGCGAGCTCGCAGAAGTAGAAGGTGTCGAATGGATTCGACTTCACTATGCATTTCCGACAGGGTTTCCTAAGGATGTGTTAGAAGTAATGCGGGATGAGCCGAAAGTGTGCAATTACATCGATATTCCGCTTCAGCACATCGCTACTAGGATATTGAAGAGTATGCGTCGCGGTACTACCTATGAGAAGACCAACGCGCTGCTTGATTCTTTTAGGGAGGAAGTGCCAGAGATGGCCATCAGGACTACACTTATCGTTGGGTATCCTGGCGAGACCGAAGAAGATTTTCAGTTATTGAAAGATTGGGTGCAAAAGCAGCGTTTCGATCGTCTGGGTTGCTTTACCTATAGCCATGAGGAGAATACACATGCTCATCAACTAGATGACGATGTTCCAGAAGAGGTTAAACAGCAGCGCGCTAACGAGATCATGGAAATACAATCACAGATCTCATGGGAGCTAAACCAGGAGAGGATAGGAAAGACCTTCAAGGTGATCATAGACCGCAAAGAGGGTAGTTATTTTATTGGCCGGACAGAGTTCGACTCTCCTGATGTTGATAACGAAGTGCTCATCGATGCTACTGCGCATTATGTGAAACAAGGTGAGTTTATAGAGGTGGAAGTGTTTGAAGCAGGGGATTTTGACCTGTATGCACGCCCATTGTCTTAGTCAATGCTTGAATTGTTCTGCGGTAGAGAAGACCTAGTGTCAAAACATGTGATCCGATCTTGAAATAAAGGTCCACCACTAGAAGTGGTGGCCCTGATCAAACTCTAGAGGAGTTTTCAAGGAACACGCTCTTCTCCCTCAAGGGAGAAATTCAGACAGGTCGACTGGCTCCTTGATCAGACAGATCGACTATCTCCTTGAGGGGACTTTGGGGGTGCTATGGCGTCAATGAGGGAATTCAACTAAAAAACGGTAAGACCAAGGGGTAAGCTTCCACCATTGATGGAAGTTTTACCAAGTTTTGTATACAGTGTCAAATCGAAAGAATGTATTCCACCAGGCTCTTTTCGTGCGGCAGATTCATCTTTTTACGAAGTCGATAGCGCTTGATCTCTACACTTCTTGAAGTGATGTTTAGCAAGGGGGCAATCTCTTTTGAAGAAAGATTCAGCCTTAAATAGGCACACAAGCGGAGGTCGTTAGGTGTCAATTGCGGATGGACCGACTTTATCTTTTGCAAGAAATCTTTGTCTGCATTGTTAAAGGCTTCTTTAAAGAAGTTCCAGTTGTCTTCTTCATTAATGTTCTTATCGATGAGCCTTACCACATATGATACATTGTTGCTTTGGTCTCCCTTTTTTGTGAGCTCACCTTTTATTTGGGCAAGGATCTCATTCTTGTTGATCAGGCTCATGGTCGAGGCGGCCAATTCTCTATTCTTGCTCTCGATCGTAGACTCTAGCTGTTCGTTCTTCATTTTCATGATCTCTTGATCAGCTTCTAATTGCTGGATCTCTAATTGCTTTTGGTTTTCCGTGATCAGCCTGTACTGCTGCTGTTTGTAGTGTTGTCTGTAGATATTATGTACCACAGACCCAATGGCAATAAGAGCAAGCACGTATAATAGCATCGCAATGTTCGACAAAAACCATGGCCTCTTTATCGTAAAGTTATACGTTGCCGTGTTTGAAGTAGGTGTTTCTCCCACCATACCTCTGACCTCAAAGGTATAATCGCCAAAAGGTAAATTCTCGAATTTTACGTTTGACTGGGAATGCATTTCACCCCATGAGTCATAATGACCGGATAGTTTGTGTTGGTATTTAACTACCTTGTATTTGTCATAATTGGGAATGCTGTAGCTGATCGAGATATTGTTCTCTTTATTATTGAAAATACCAGTGCTGTCAATAGACAATTCTATGGGTTTGCCCACTATTTCACTTTTAGCTACACTGTTGATCGCGATGTTGTGTTCTTTGCTCGATCGTTGGTCTAAAGAGACGGTTAGGTATCCGTGTTTGCCTCCTAATAGAAAGGTCTCACCATCCAGATGAAGTATGTTCTCATATCCATGCAGCGTTCTCCTAAGGTCATAAGGTATGGATACCTCATTGAGAATAGGGTCGTTGCTCAATTTACCTGTAATAGCATAGTGCAAGGCATTTTCTGTGAAGAGCCAAAGTTTGTCTGTTTGGTCCACGATGAGTTTCCCGGAATGGTAGACAGACTGTTGATAGGGAATGCTGAGTACGGGATCTTTTATAAAACTCTTTGAATCTGGATTCAGTTCATAAACGCCATCCTCATATCCATAGAGAATGCTTCCCTGATATTTTGTCAGGCTAGAGTTTTTATATTTTGGCGGGTGGTCTAGCTTCTTAAATGAAGAGACCATCGTAAGGTCATCATTCAACGCCAACTCATAGACACCCTTGTACTCATGGTTCATGAACATGTGGTTGGGGTCTAAGAACTCGAAATACCTAGACGAATATTTAAAGCCTTCTAAGGTATGCGAAAATTGCCACTTGCCGTTCTCTTTCTTCAAAAGGCTCAACCCATTGTAAGTGCCTTGCATCAAAAGGTTTTCCTTTGTCGGGACAGGCGATAACTTCCATGTTCCTTGGTTTTTTGTGATCAATTCTGCCTTGCCATTTTTTATAATGAAAGTACCCGCGTTGTGTCCGCAGAACAATGTTTCATCGTATTCGAATAGTGACCATACTTGCCCTTGGGTTCCTTCTACAAACTGAAATGGTGCGGATAGGCCGGCTTCCTTATCTTGGTCTTTGAAGAACAGCCCCTGATTGGTGCCTAGGAACAACTTTCCTTGATATTGTGCAGTAGTGTAAATGGTGCCCAGCGCGCCTTGGGTATCGTTGAAGATCCTGTATGGAGAACTGACGTTGATGCAATTTATCCCGTTATCAAGGCCTAGCCATATATTGTGCTCACGGTCTTCAAAGGTCGACAATACGGTATTGTTGGCCAGGCCTTTAGCCTGGTCGATGCGATATTTTTTTTGATCTTCTTGGCTGATGACCAAGATCCCATTAGAGATAGAGCCTATGGCCAAATCACCATTGTTCAGCATGAGTGCGTCATACACTGCGCCCATTTTAAGTATTTCTTCTGAAAGAGATTCGTTTCGGACGAGGGCTCCATCTTCTAATGTGAATATGCCATCGTTCTCAGTCAACACCATTGTCTGTCTGTCCTTGCCAAAAACATCAACAATTCTTTTGCCCAGTATGTTGGCATCATTCGTGACCAACTTATAAGTACCATTTTCAATCTCGTATAGGCCAGAATCTAGTGATTGGAAAAGGATAGCGTCGTCTACTTTGTATGAGCGTACGATCTTGTCATTGGGTGTGATCATATCAAAGGAATCATTGCTGGTGTCGTGCAGAAAGAACTGATCCAACGATTGAAAAACGATCCATTGCCTGTAAGTGATGATGTTCCAGAACTGTTCGTCTTTGGCCAGCTTATCTTTAATTGTTGAAGTCAATGAGGTATACTGCAATGCCCCAGAACTATCGCGCTGCCAATAGCCAAAATCCATATAGCAGCCTGTGTAGATCTTATCGCCAACCGCTTTCACAGATCGTAGTATGGTCTGATTGGGCGAAGGGTACAGACGCCAATTGGCACCGTTGTATTCTAGAAGTCCCTCATTATTGGCCGCGTAAATGTAATTGTTGTCATCCTGGGCGATCATCCAGTTTTGATTAGCGCCACCATAGGTGTCTGGATAGAATGTCAGTACAGGAGGGAGTTCTTGCGAAAAACAAAGCAAGGGGATGATTGCCAACAAGAGGAGGAACACTTTTCTCAACTACGGTGTTTTGCTTTAAAGATAGGCTGTTATTGCGAAAATGCAAATTTCGCCATCGATATATGGATCAATTGGTAGAAAACGTTGGTATTCAGTAAAAATATAAGTGATGACTATATTTCCCCTTTGCATTATAGATCATAAGTACTGCCTGAAAATAGGCCTCTGGTCTCCAGAACCATTTATTTTTTATTGTATATGGAAGAACGCTGTTTGATGTTATAGTTTGATACGATAGCCCTATTGCCGTAATTCGCTCATTGCCAGATGATTTACTGCAGAAAAAGCTTTGCCTATCGTCAAAGACAAAAACAAGGACCTCTTTGCAAAGACACTGATTTCACGGCTTGACGACATTGAAAAGGAAACAAAGAGAAAGCGTGTAGAGAAGGTGCTAAGGAAACTTAAATGACAAAAAAGTGACCGTACTGCATGGTTTCCCTTACCCTTTTTCCTTCAAGGTACGCTTTGACGGTTTTGTTTTTGTAAATTTAAGATTGCAAAAAGTAGCTTTGGCTTACACCGTCTGCAGATTGAAAACTCTCAGTTTTTCAATCCCACACTATTCATGGTCGAGTCGTTACATTAACCTAAAATAGATCGTATGAAAAAAATAATATCCATTATGGCGATTACCCTATTGTTTTCCTGTTCAGGAAGTGATGAGCCCGATAGGTTGATGTACGATATAACCTATACGGTAACTACTTCAAATGGAGCTACCATAAGCAGGGTGGAGTATCTGGACAATCGTGGGGAACGAGTGGAATTGCCTAACCAGACATCCCCTTGGACAATCAATCTTCGGGTAAGGGCAGGACTTGCATTGGAGGCGGCAGCTTATGGTGATATTCCCTATCAAGGTTCTTTGAGCATCAACGCTGTTTGGACACCTGAAGGAGGAACAACCCAGACAGAGACGGTGACACTTCCTAACGACACGCCCGATTCGACGATAAATGATGGAAGGGTTGAGATCTCGGGAAGGACATTGCCAGATCAGGCGTATTATTATGGTGTTCCCAGATGGAATTGAGCATGACTTCAAAAACAAGCTAGTCCGAACTTTTCGGACCAATGAGATCTTTGGTGCGATCTCTTTGTTTTCTGGGGATTCGGAAGGCAAAGAAAAAGGGGACCTCCATACAATTTGCAGAAAATCCCCTTTAGTGACGAGGCAGAACAAAGTTCTAACTTTTTGAAGGAGGATATTGAAATTATTGTTCAAAAATCAATTCATATTCAAACCTATCAGTAAAATTAAAAAGATCAATAGAAACGTAACGTAATCCTTTTTGAAACTTATCTTGTCTTAACACAGTTTTAGACCCTATCCCACTGGACACATATACATAAAGAAGTGGTTTAAATTTTTCCAAATTGGCTGAAAATTGCCGTTATGCATCCATATTTTGCTTTTTTCTCGTTCTGTAGCTCGGCTATGCAACTCAAAAAAAGCAAAATATGGATACAAAACCATCGATTTTCACTTCTAGAGTTACTACGCTAATTACAGAGTCTTAAATTTTGATAGTTGATCGGTGGGAGGCCTATCATTCTTTTTATAAGTCCGTCGAATATGGTTTCCTTATGGATGGATCTGTTCAGGCGATAGGAAAACTCGTCCAAGTATGCCTTGGTGTGTTCCCTACTGATATGGGTCGGTATGGCCCTGAGCCATGATTTGAGGTTCTGGATCACCGTATGTATCTCGTTGAAATTGATTCCGGGCAGGCTTTTGGTGGCTCTGATATCGTATTCCTTCTTCATTTTGTTATACCCTTTCCAACCATCGGTCTCCACTTTTGCACCTTTGTCGATATGTTTTGTAAAGATGGACCGTAGCTCTTTTCCGGAATAGTTGTCGATGGGCAGGGCATAGAACCTTTTGATCTTATTGTCTTCGGTAAGCTCTACCGCCCCGACTATCTTTTTCTTCTTGGCATCGTAACTACGGCCTTTTTTGCCCTTTTCCTTGCCGCCTATGGTGAACTCGTCCACTTGTACCTTGCCCTTCATCGGATGGTTTCCGGACGATTCCATTGCCAGACGGACTTTCTGCATGAAATACCAGGCCGTCTTTTGGCTTATGCCATAACGGTTCGCTATTTGGATACTGGACAGGCCTTTACTGCTGGTACTCATCTCATAGACGATGAAAAAGGCCTTGCGAAGACCGAACCTGACCCTGTGGAACAAAGTCCCGGCGGTCGGGCTTTCCTCCCGCTTGCACAAAGTACACATGAGATGGGCGGTACGTCCCCCTTTCAATGCGGTGGCCTTTTTATGGTTGCATTTTCTGCACTTGAAACCCTGGCCACTTACATTCGCCCAAATATTTCTTGCAATCCGCATCGGTTTTGAACCTTTCTGTGAACTCTATCAAACCTAATCCCGTGAAATCCATTTATATCTTTTTTGATTACAAGGTAATCAAATGGTCTTTATCGTAATAACTCTGTTCGCTTCAATTCAAAAAGATCAAATCACTTCAAATTCAACTTTGATTTTAAATACTTCGTTTTTCAGAAAACTTTACACCAATAAAGATGTTAATCTATAAATTGTAGCCTATCGATTGTTTTTCGCATTTCCATGGTCTGTTTACGCCCTTATTTTTTTAATCAATCCCAAGGTCTTTCTGACCTCATCCTGTAATCCTGCATAGTCTTCATTGGCTATCACTTCTTTTGAAATAAGCTTGGAACCCATTCCCACACAGGTCACACCTGCATCGAACCATGCCTTTAGATTGTCCGCATCGGTGCTCACCCCTCCCGTGGGCATAATGCTCGTCCACGGTTGCGGGCCTTTAATGGCCTTGACAAATCCTGGACCATACGTGGCCCCGGGAAAAAGCTTTACGATCTCGCAGCCCATTTCTTCGGCCTGGGCTATTTCGGTCAGTGAACCACAACCGGGCGACCATAATACTTTTCTGCGGTTACAGACCTTGGCAATATCTTCCCGAAATACCGGTGTGACGACAAAATTGGCCCCCAATTGCATATAAAGCGATGCTGCCGCTGCATCGGTAACGGAACCGACGCCCATGATCATTCCGGGCAGGTCGCTTTGCGCATATTTTACGAGTTCCCCGAAGATTTCAAAGGCAAAATCGCCACGTGCGGTAAATTCCATCAGCCTTGCCCCGCCATCATAGCATGCCTTGAGTACTTTTTTTCCAATGTTGACATCGGAATGAAAGAACAAGGGGACCATGCCCGTTTCCTTCATTACGGCTGCCACTTCCAATCTTGAATATTGTGCCATTTTATTTTGATTTATCTCGAAACCCTACCTGAGGCGTCCCCTCCCATTAATTTTTCGACTTCTTCGACCGTGACCAAATTTGCATCTCCCTTAATGGTATGCTTTAAACAGGATGCGGCCACTGCAAAGTCCAGTGCATTTTGGTCATCATCGGGATAGGTCAAAAGCCCATAGATCAATCCGCCCATAAAGGAATCACCCCCTCCTACACGATCTACGATATGGGTAATCTGGTACTGACGGGTATCGTACATTTTCTCGCCATCGTAAAGCACCCCTGCCCAAGTATTGTGCGATGCCGATATGGATCCCCTCAATGTGGTGATCACTTTTTTGGCATTCGGAAATTTTTCCATCATCTGTTTGCATACGGACAAAAATGCCTCGGCCTTGACCTCATGTCCCTGGGTAGTGATGTCCAGATCTTTTGGTTTTATCCCAAAGTGCATTTCGGCATCTTCTTCATTTCCCAGAATGATATCGCAATAGGATGTAAGCTCGGTCATTATTTTTTCCCTGTCCCCGCCGTATTTCCATAGTTTTTTACGATAGTTCAGGTCGGTCGAGATTGTAATTCCCATTTTCCGGGCCATTTTTACCGCTTCGAGGCATGCATCTGCCGCCCCTTGGGAAATCGCAGGGGTTATTCCTGTCCAATGGAACCAGTCAACATCCTCAAAGACTTTGTTCCAATCCACCATTCCTGGTTTGATTTCTGCCATTGCCGAATGGGCCCTATCATAGACCACTTTACTTCCACGGCTTACAGCGCCCGTTTCAAGGAAGTAAATTCCCAATCTGTCCCCGCCCCAGACAATCTTATCGGTACCGACACCTCGTTTGCGCATTTCCATCATCGCGCAAAGTCCAATATCGTTTTTTGGCAGGCGTGTCACAAAATCTACAGGGACTCCGTAATTGGCCAATGAAACCGCCACATTGGATTCACCACCTCCATAGATGACATCAAAACTGTTGGCCTGTGAAAATCTCAAGAAACCGGGAGGTGCCAATCTTAGCATTATCTCACCAAAGGTTACTACTTTTTTATTCATTTTTTATTTCTCAAAAATTAGACTTACAAATCAAATAATCTAGGTAGCCAAAGACTCAACCCTGGAAAATACGTAACCAACAGTAAGGATATGATCATCGCTACAAAAAGTGGAACCAAAGGCCTTACGACTTTCTCAATCGTAGTGTTAGCAATCCCAACGCCAACGAACAGTACCGACCCGACAGGAGGTGTACACAATCCTACACAAAGGTTCAATATCATTACAATTCCAAATTGAATTGGGTCAATTCCCAATTTCGTTATTATCGGCAAGAAAATAGGTGTGAATATGAGCACAGCTGGGGTCATATCCATAAAAATCCCTACTAGAAGCAACACGAGGTTGATAATCAAAAGAATGACAATCTTATTCTCACTGACACCCAAGAGCAAATCACTCATGTTTTGGGGAATATTTTCATAGGACATAACCCAAGACATACTCATGGATGCACCAATTAATAGCATGACAATTGCCGTGGTGCCACATGAATCCAAAAGAATCTTTGGAATATCCTTGGTGGATATTTCCTTGTACCAAAAACCTAAAATAAGCGTATACAGAACGGCAATTGCCGAGGCTTCGGTCGCCGTGAAAATTCCTGCCACAATTCCACCTATAACAACTACAAGGAGCATCAAACTTGGAAACGCATCAATAAAGGTTTTGAAGATTTGCTTTATTGTACTGCGAGTGCCTACTTTATATTTTTTCTTTTTAGCCCATACATAGGCGACAAACATTAATAAGAGTCCGGTCAAAATGCCCGGAACATATCCTGCCAAGAAAAGTGCCGCAATCGAGACTCCTCCACTTGCTAGGGAATAGACAATCAATATATTACTGGGTGGAATTATAAGACCGGTTGTGGAAGAGGCAATGTTTACAGCGGCACCGAACTCCCTGGAATATCCTTCTCTTTCCATTTCAGGTCCTAAAATGCTGCCCATGGCAGAAGCAGAAGCCATTGCAGAACCTGCAATTGCTCCCATTAACATGGCAGAAATAATATTGATAAGAGCCAGACCACCTGGCAAGGACCCAACCAAAGTCTTGGCAAAAGCGATCAATCGATTGGCGATACCCCCTTTATTCATGAGTTGTCCCGCCAATATAAAAAACGGTATTGCCAATAATGAAAAACTGTCCAAACCGGAGCCCATTCGCTGAGATACCGTGGTCAAGGCTGGCCACATTGGTATGCTAACCAGCATGGTCAGCAACGATGAAATTGCAATACTCCATGCCACCGGAACCCCCATGGTCAAAAGAACCAGAAAACTTAGAATCAAAACGAGAACAGGCAGTAATTCCATTTCAGAACAGTTCCTTGTTTAATATATCAGATGCTTTATAGAAAATAATCAACACTCCACTTATTGGGATTACAGCGTAAACCAATGCCAAAGGAATTTGCAGAGCTGCCGAAGATTGCTCTAAAACGTACGTTATATACACTAAGCGTACCCCACCCAACACCATAGCAAAAAAACAGAAGGCAATGATTATGAGGTTTACCAAAACCTTTAGTTTTACCTGCCCCTCTTTATTCAATCTTGTGGGAAGCAAATCTATGGCCACATGCATCTTTCTACCTGATATATATGCAGCTCCCAAAACACCTACCCAAATCATTAGATACCTTGCCAATTCATCAGTAAACGAGCTAGGGCTTCCAAGGATAAATCTTGAAAATACCTGCCAAAGAACATTGAGTACCATTACCCCCATAATAATGGACAGGGTACTACCCAAAATTTTGTCCACTCTATTTCTCATACTTATTTAACTTCTTTGATTTCCTTGATTAATCTATAAATGCTGCTTTGATTTCTATAAGATTCATAAAGTCCATTTACTTTTGACTCGAAAATGGATTTGTCGGGTCTCACTATTGTGACCCCAGCTTTTTGCACCTGGGCAAGCGCCTCTTCTTCGGCTTCAGCCCATAAAGCCCTTTGGTATTTTACTGAATTGTCCATAGCTTTTTGTAACCATTCCCGTTCTTGTCCATTAAGTTCTTTCCATAGGTGTGTTCCTGCAAGAACAACATCGGGCACGACGGTATGTTCGTCTAAAGTGAGAAATTTACATACTTCGTAATGTCTTGACAGGTAAAAACTTGGCGGATTATTCTCAGCTCCATCCACGACACCTTGCTGTAGAGAAGTATACAGCTCGCCCCATGATATTGGTGTAGGAGAACCACCTAGCGCCTTTATCATGTCC